>CAIOLW010000046.1 GCA_903859215.1 uncultured bacterium
GCTGCGCGTGGGCGCCGCCCTGCTGCTCCTGGCGACGCTCGCCGCGCTGCTGGCGCCGCTGCTGGCGCCCGGCGACCCGTCCGCGCTGGGCCCCGCCGCCGAAAGGCTGCTCCCGCCGTCGGCTTCGCATCCCCTGGGCACCGACCAGCTCAGTCGCGATGTCCTGGTGCGCGTGCTGCACGGCGCCCGGGTGTCGCTGCTGGCCGGCTGGCTGAGCGCGCTGGTCGCCGTCGCGCTGGGCACGGCAGTGGGGTTGGGCGCGGGCAGCGGTCCCCGCTGGCTGGACCGGCTGCTGATGACCGTGACCGACGCGTGCCTCGCGTTCCCGCGCGTGTTCCTGGTGCTGCTCCTGGTCGCGGTGACGAGGCCGAGCCTTGTGCTGACGATGCTCGTCATCGGCCTGACCGGCTGGATGGGTGTCGCGCGCCTGGTGCGCGCCGAGACGCTCAGCCTGCGCGAGCGCGAGTTCGTCGCCGCCGCGCGCGGCCTCGGCCTGTCGCCGCTGCAGGTGGGCCTGCGGCACATCCTGCCGTCGCTGTGGCCGACGATCATCGTGGCGGCCATGCTGCGCGTGGGCTCGGCCGTGCTCACCGAGTCGTTCCTGTCCTTTCTCGGGCTCGGCGCGCAGGAACCGGCCGTCAGCTGGGGCGCGATGATCCAGGCCGGCCGCCCGGTGCTCCTTGACGCGTGGTGGGTCAGCGTGTTCCCCGGCCTCGGTCTGATGCTCGTCGTCATCGGCTGCAACCTGCTGGGCGACGGCCTGCGCGGCCGCCTGGACCCGCGCGGCGGGGCGGTGGTCCGCCATGACTGAACTGCTCCGTTGCGAGGGACTGTCGCTGGGATTCGCGGGCGCGCCGGCGCCGTTGCTGCGCGATGTGGACCTGGTCATCGGCGAGGGCGAGGCCGTGGCGCTCGTGGGCCCGTCCGGCAGCGGGAAGACGCTGCTGGCGCGGGCGCTGCTGGGGCTGCTGCCGCCGGGCGCCCGGCGCGAAGGTCGCCTGCTGTGGCAAGGGCGCGACCCGGGCCTGTTCGCCGGCGGCTGGAGCCGGCTGCGCGGCGGCGGCATCAGCTGGCTGCCGCAGGAGCCGCTTGGAGGCCTCAACCCGCTGCTGCGCGTGGGCGAGCAGGTCGTCGAGTCGGTGCGCCTCCGCGGCGGCCTGTCCCATCGCGACGCCCGGCGCGAGGCAGCCGCGCTGCTGGCCGAACTGCAGTTGCCCGACCCCGAGCGCCTGCTCGACGCCTGGCCCCACCAACTGAGCGGCGGGATGCGGCAACGCGCGCTGCTGGCGGCCGTCCTGGCCCGCGGCCCGCGGCTGCTGGTGGCCGACGAGCCCACGTCGAGCCTCGACGCCACGGTGCAGCGCGACCTGCTGGCCCTGCTCGATCGCGCGCGCCGCACGCGCGGGCTGGCGCTGCTGTTCATCACCCACGACCGCGGGTTGGTGCCCCTGGTGGCCGGGCGCTGTGTGGAGATCCGGGACGGTCGCGTCGTCGAACTGGTGGGCCTGCCGCCGGCGTCGCGAGGCGAAGCGCGGGTGCGCGTGGCGCCGGTCGCAGGGACAGGACCGGCGAAGCCGGCCCTGGAAGCCGTCGACCTGGTCGTGCGCCACGGCGGGCCCCGCTCGCCGGCCGTGGTGGCGGGCGTCGACCTCGTGTTGGCGACCGGGCAGGCCGTCGGGCTGGTGGGAGAGTCGGGCGCCGGCAAGTCGAGCCTGGCGCGCGCGCTGGCGGGGCACCTGGTCCCTTCGTCCGGCGTCGTGAACGCGAACGGCGCGCCCCTGTCCGGGGGCGATGCGTCGCCGACGCGCGCCGCGCGGCGCCGCGTGCAGATGTTGTTCCAGGATGCGGGCGCATCGCTGAACCCGCGGCAGCGCGTGGGGGATGCGCTCGCCGAGGCCGCCGGTTGCGCCATGCGGGCGGCGGCGCCGGAAACAGTGCGTCGCCTGCTGGGTGAAGTGGGACTGGAGGCGGGACTGGCCTCGCGCTACCCGCATGCGTTGTCCGGCGGACAGCGCCAGCGTGTCGCCCTCGCGCGCTGCCTCGCCGCCGATCCCACGGTGCTCATCGCCGACGAGCCGACCAGCGCGCTCGACGCGGACGCCGGCGCCCTTGTCCTTGCGCTGCTGGGAAACGTCATGGCCTCGCGCGGGCTGGCTGTGCTCCTGGTCACGCACGATCTCGACACGGCGATGTCGTTCTGCGACGAACTGCTGGTCATGCACGGCGGGCGCATCGTCGAGCGCGCGCCCGCCTCGGTCGGGCGCCGCCTGCGCCACCCTCACGCGCGCCGGTTGCTGGCCTGTAGCCCTGCCGCGCTGGCGATCCTGCCCGGGTGGCGCGAGGAAGCCCTGCTGGACCCTGCCGCACCCGGCTCCAGGCCGACTTCGGGCTGCTCCCTCGCGGGCGCCTGTCCGTGCCAGAACGCGTCCTGCTTCAAGGAGTTGCCGCGCCTGGCGCTGCTGGGCCCGGGGCACTGGCTGAGGTGCCCGCCGGCGTCCGAACTCCCTTCCCCACAATTTATTGACACGTAATAGGCCAATCTCTATATTCAGCCACTAGTTGCGGCACGGCGCCCGGACCCCACGTCCCCGGTGTTCCAAAGTGCCCCGAGGACCGGCGGAAACGCCCAATTTCAGCAGGCACCCCCACGCTGCCCGGCTAAGGTCCAGTGCGAAATACAGACCCGTCCGCGGGTTCCCACAGGAACCCAGAGCCAGCCGGATTTGTCCCTACGGAAAGGAGCCGCCGTATGCTCCGGCGTCACCGGATCCACCGGGTTTTGACCCTTCTGGTACTGATGCTGATCACGGTGGCAATGGCGGGTAGCGCCCTGGCCCAGACGGGCTCCATTCGGGGCGTGATCCGCGACAGGGAATCCAACGAGACCCTGGACTACGCGAACGTGCTGTTGGTCGGCTCGACGCGCGGGACGATGTCGCTCGGTGGCGGCACGTTCATGTTCAGCAACCTCGAACCCGGCAGCTACACCGTCCGGGTCCTGTACCTCGGCTATGCTCCCGTCGACAAGTCCGTCAACGTCACGCCGGGCGGCGTGCAGACGCTGGCGTTCGACCTCGAAGCGGTGGTCGTGCAGACCCTCGAGGACATCGACGTCACGGCCGAAGAGTACATGGTCGACATCAAGACCGCCGTCACCGAGCACACGGTCAGTTCCGAGACGTTCGAGAAGTACGCGATCGACTCGGTCGAGGACGCCATCTCGAAGCAGGCCGGCGTCGTGTACAAGGCCGGCGAGCTCTACGTCCGCGGCGGTCGTTCCGGCGAAGTCGCGATGCAGATGGACGGCGTCGACGTCGGCAACCCCCTGGGCACCGGGTCGATGGAAGTCTCGTCGCTGGCCGTCGAGAGCATGGCCATCGCGACCGGCGGCCTGGACGCCAAGTACGGCAATGCGCTGTCCGGCGTCATCAACATCACGACGAAGGAAGGCGGCAAGAAGTTCGGGGGCGGCATCCGCTTCCTGACCGACGACTTCGGCCGCCAGGACAAGACCTTCACGAACTACGACCGCCTGGAGTACGGCTTCGGCGGACCGTCGCCGTTCAAGGGCCTGACCTACTATCTGGCCGGCGACCTCCAGTTCACCGACACCGAGAACACCTCGGTGGCGCACCGGCCCGAGTACAAGCTGAAGCTGGGGGACACCACCCTGTTCAAGTTCCGGCGCCGGCAGTTCAACCAGGCCAAGGGCTCGGCCAAGCTGGCCTGGGCCGTCAGCCAGGACAAGAAGGTCACCGCCGAATACTCGTACACCACGACGCTGGGCGAGGGCTACGCGCCCAACTGGAGCGTCGAGGGCTACGCGCGCCGCGTGCTGTACATGCCGGAAGTCATCTACCGCAGCAGCTTCGGCGACTGGCTGGCCACCGGCCGCACGATCCCCGTGTACTACGGGCCGTGGTACGACACGATGCTGACCACAGCGCGCACGGCGATGGTCGTCGACACGCGCAACAACAGCGAGCGCCGTGTCGCGATGCCGATCCTCGAGGTGCGCAGCGCGACCGACAACCAGCGGTTCACGGTCGTCGCGCAAGCCGAGTTCGACGGGTTCCGCTACCCGTACGGTTCCTTCTCGACGGTCGCCGAGGACAGTTCGTACGCGCACTTCAACGCGGCGAACCAGTTGACCCAGAACAAGGCCATCGGCCAGGTCGCGAAGATCGTCTGGCACCACAACCTGGACCAGACGACGTTCTACACGATGCGTCTGGGCCTGGTCGCCTTCGACAGCCGCACGGACGTGCAGGGCAAGGATCCCTGGGAATACAACCACGGCGGCATCTGGTCGCCGGGCCTGTTCCTGGGCCAGAGCCGCATCTACCTGGGCGGCACCGCCTACTATTCGGACCCGCTCAGCCCGTACTACGTGACCAACAGCGATGTTGCCTTCTACTCCGAGGAGTACAGCCGCACCTACAGCCTGGGTGGGGAAATGGTCAGCACGCGCTGGAAGGGACACATGGTCGAACTGGGCATGGGTGCCCGGTACAACGATCTGCAGCGCTATGCGCTGAACAGCCCGGCCACCATGCGCCAGAGCCGCTTTACCGGCAACTGGTCGCAGGGCGGCAATCGCAACGTGTTCCACACGTACAATCCCGAGGGATTCTGGTACCTGCAGGACCGTTGGGAATACGAGGGCATGGTCGTCAACTACGGCCTGCGCTACGACATGTTCTCGCCGGGCTCGGCCGCCGCGATCGAGCTTTCGAACGCGGACGTCAACGCGAACGTCATCAAGTACAAGACAGCGTTCCAGCCGCGCCTGGGCTTTGCGTTCCCGATCACCGAGCGTGACGCCTTCAGCTTCCACTACGGCCGGTTCGTGCAGTTCCCCGACCGCCAGTACCTGTTCGCCAGCCAGGACCCGGTGGGCAACGGCGGCATCCTCGGCAATCCGAATTTGGAGCCGGAAACCACGGTCCAGTATTCGTCGGGCATCAAGCACCAGTTCAACGACTTCATCGCCGGCCAGTTCTCGCTGTACAGCAAGGACGTGTACGACCTCATCGCCGCCGCGCAGGTGACGGACGAGGCCACCGGCCAGACCCTGTCGCGGTACATCAACAAGGCGTACGCGTCCTCGCGCGGCATCGAGCTCACGCTCGAGAAGCGCTACAGCCAGAACTACGAGTTCAACGTGAGCTACACCTATTCGTTCGCCGATGGTGTGGCTTCCGACACGGCGTTCGGCGCGAACCCCGAGGGCCTGCAGTACCTGCCGAACCAGGAACTGCCGCTCGACTGGGACCAGCGCCATACGCTGAACATGCAGTTCCTGCTGGCGGAGCCCGGCACGTGGTCGTCCTCGTTCTCGTTCTCGTACGGCAGCGGCCTGCCGTGGACGCCCGCGGACCGCTTCTCCAAGCGCCAGGACCCCATGCTGGAGAACAGCGAGCGCCTGCCGTCGACCTACTCGCTGGACATCCAGCTCGAGCGCAACGTGAACGTCTACGGCAAGCGCCTCTCGCTGCAGCTGCAGGCGATGAACCTGCTGAAC
Source organism: uncultured bacterium (assembly GCA_903859215.1). GTDB lineage: Bacteria > Krumholzibacteriota > Krumholzibacteriia > LZORAL124-64-63 > LZORAL124-64-63 > CAINDZ01. The sequence continues at coordinate 5,525 of CAIOLW010000046.1, forward strand.
CAGGATGTCATCGTCGCCGAGGGCGGCGCCGGCATCTCGCCGGGCATGATCAACGGCGCCCAGAGCGCCGGCCGCAGCTACCTGACGGAGACCGGCAAGTTCGGCGCGGCGCTCCTGCAGGATGCGAACGGCGACGGTGTGGACGAGTACATCCCGATCGTGGACCCGCGGACGTTCGGCGAGCACCGGCTGTTCCGTCTGGCGATCGGTTACTACTTCTAGGTACAGGGGCGGACGGCGCCGCGGCAGCCCGCGGCTTCGGAAAGGATGGCAATGATCGCGACCTTCGAGTACCCGCAGAAGCGGCGGTGGGCGGCGGCAACGTCGTCAGTCGCGGGGCTCCTGCTGGTCTTTGCCCTGGCGGCCCCTGCGTTGGCGTTCAAGGATGCTCCGAACCCGGTGCTGGACCGCGGTTACAACCCGCACGGGATCTTCATCCTCGACGGTTCGTACGTCATGAACGTCGGCGAGGTGCAGATCAACATCACGAACTGGGGCCTGATCGGGTCGACGTACTCGCTCACGCGGCCCTGGTCGGACGCGCCGTCCTGCCAGTGGCCGGCCGGTTCGGGCAATGAATACCTCTGGGGCGCCGGCATCTGGATCGGCGGCGTCGTGCTCGGCGAGCGCCTGGTGTCATCGGGCGGCTGGGGCAGCGAGATCTATCCTGCCGACGAGATCGAAGCGACGATCTACGAGGCCGTCGGTGGCCGCCTCGTGCGCCCGCCCGGGAACACGGTGGCCGGCGGCAAGCGTCGCCCCGACCCGAACCCGGATGACGACGGCGACGGCCTGGCCGACGAGGAGATCCTCAACGGCAAGGACGACGACGAGGACGGGCTGATCGACGAGGACTTCGGGCAGATCGGCAACCAGATGATGGTGCTGACGCAGACCGACTACACGCGCCTGGCCCAGGAGGCCAACCCCGACCATACCCCGATGAACCTGGACATCGTCCAGACGACGTTCCAGTGGGAGAACGACCTCGTCGACGACTTCGTCGGCTTCGACTACACGATCACCAACGCGGGCGTGACCGACGTCAACAAGGTCTACATCGGCCTGTTCGCCGACTGTGACATCGGCCCGCGCGGGACCAGCGGCACTTCGGACGACGATATGGCCGGCTCCTGGCCCGAAACGCACGGGACGCCCGGCATGGTGCGCGCCTCGGACGGGCAGTTCGTGCCCATCCAGGTCGGCTACATGTACGATGCCTCGGAGACCGACCTGCTGGACGGCTACTTCGGCATCGTGTTCCTGGGCCACAACGTGGACCCGGCGGGCATCAAGGCGCCGACTTCCGTCGGCATGCGCACCTACCAGGCCTTCGCCGGCAATGCCAGCTTCGAGCAGGGCGGCGACCCCAGCAACGACGACGAGGCGTACCAGCTCCTGAGCGCCGTTCGCGACGACTGGGACAACAACACGCCGACCGGCAAGCAGGCGGACTTCCGCTTCCTGGTCTCGGCCGGCCCGTTCTCGGTGCTCGCCCCGGGCGAGACCCTGAACTTCCAGGTCGGCATGGTGATGGGTTCGGGCCTCGGCAACGAGGACGGCGGTATCGGCCTGCTGGCGAATTGCGCCGAGGCATGGCTGACGTATTCGGGCATCTGGGTGGATGACATCGGGTCGGTTTCGACCCATGGCGGCAGCACGTTCAACCCGGGCATCGGTGGCCGCGAGACGATGTTGTGTCGCGAAGATTTCCCGGACCCGTCGGTCTTCGACAACTTCCGGCCCGACTTCATGGACACGTCGTGCGTGACCGCGGAGTGGGTGCTGGGCCAGGCGGCGTTGACCGAGAACGACCTGTTCGACTACACGAACGAGGCCGGCGACACCAAGGTCTGCGCCATGTTCAACATGGACAACTGCTTCGAGTGCGCCCGCCAGCTCGGCCACGCCTGTACCCCGCAGGACTTCATCGACGGCATGTGGACGTGCAACAACCCCGAGTCGACGAACACGACCGCCTGCACCGGTGTGAACGGCAACGAAACGCAGATCCACTGGCTGGTCGGCATGGCGCCGCCGCCGCCGGGCCTGCGTCTGTGGCCGACCGACAGCCGCGTCCACATCTTCTGGGACGATCGCAGCGAGATCACCCCGGACATCCGGTTGCGGACGGTGGACTTCGAATCGTACCGCGTGTGGCGCGCCGACAACTGGGATCGCCCGTTCGGCTCCTCCGAGCTCAACGGCCCCGAGTCCTCACTGTGGCAGATGGTCGCCGAGTACGACCTCGTCAATACGTACGTGTCGAGCCGGACCGTGGGCGCGACGACACAGCTCGACACGCTGCCGCTCGGCGCGAACACGGGCCTCGAAGGTATCGTCTATCGCCCGCGCGTGCTGGACGATTCCCGCTTCGAAGGCCTCGCAGCGGCCATGCAGGCCGTCATCGACGCCGATCCGACCAACCTGCTCAGGTCGCGGCCGACGCTGCGCCGTTCGGACGGCACCCCGGACCCGCGCTTCGTGGCGTTGATCCCCTGGGAGACCTACCCGACCACGCTGGACACGTTCTTCGCGGTGACCGCCCGCGCGGCGAACCCGGCCCTCGGTATCGTCGCCAAGCACGGGACCCGCTACTACGAGTACGTCGACAAGGACATCCACAACGGGTTCCTGTATTTCTACTCGGTGACGGCGTCCGACCACGCCCTCGCGCCGACCGGCAGCGCCATCACGCTGCCCGTGGGCCCCGGCCTGGTGGGCGATCCGGGTTCGTCCTTCGATCACACGACGCCAGGCGCCACGTCGCAGACCGCCGCGGAGCGCGAACGGTACGGCGTGAACATCTACGTCTATCCGAATCCGGCCACACGTGACGCGCTGGCCGAGTACCAGCAGATGAATCCGAACGGGGACGACCCGACGGGTGTGAAGGTGACGTTCACGAACCTGCCCATGGCCCGCAATACGATCAAGATCTATACGGTCAGCGGCGACCTGGTGCAGACCCTCGACCATGACGGCCTTTCCGGCGTCGGGCACATCGGCTGGAACCTGATGAGCCGCAATGGTCAGGAGATCGTCAGTGGAGTGTATCTGTATTCGGTGGAGTCCGACGACACCCGGTTCGAGCGGTTCGTCGGCAAGTTCGTGGTGGTCAGGTAAAGACCGGCGTTAGGGCAGATCGAGTCAACTCCGTCAGTGGACGGAAGCGTCCGTCGCGGGACGGACACGGAGGTTTCCATGAAGCGCATCGCGATGCTGACCGCCTTCCTGCTCGCTACGCCGTCGCTCGTACACGGCGCGGGGTTCGCGAAGGTGGGCACCTTCGGGGGGCAGGAACTCAAGATCGGTGTGAGCGCCCGGGCCACGGCCATGGGTTCCGCGTTCGTCGGGCTTGCCGACGACGCCTCAGCCGTGTTCTGGAACCCGGGCGGCCTGGTGAACGTGACCGGCAACGAAGTTTCGCTGAATCACGTGCAGTGGGCGGCGGACACCAAGCTGAGCACGGCGATCCTGGCCTTCAGTCCGCGGTCGATCCCCGGCACACTGGCTGTATCGCTCCGTTCGTACTGGATGGATCCGCAGCTGGAGCGTTCAGCGTACCTGCCCGAGGGCACGGGACGCACGTTCGACGCCGGCACGACCACGCTGGGCCTGAGCTACTCGCGGTTTTTCACCGACAAGTTCTCGGCCGGCGCGACGGTGAACTACCTGCACATGGGCCTGGCCGAGACCGCCGTCAACACCGGCGCGCTCGACTTCGGCATCATGTACCGCATCGGGATCCGTGACCTGAAGCTGGGCATGGTCATCCAGAACCTGGGCGGCAAGTTCGTGTTCGACGAGCGCGAGTCGAAGCTGCCGGTGACGTTCAAGGTCGGCCTCAGCGCCACGGCCTTCAAGACGGCGCAGCAGAAGCTGACCGGCGCCGTCGAGTTCTCGCACCCGGCGGACAACCTGGAGCGCGCGAACGTGGGCGTGGAGTACAGCCTGAACAAGCAGTTCTTCGCCCGGGCCGGCTACCACATCAACTACGACACCGACGGCCTGGCCTTCGGCTTCGGCGCGGCGCTTCCGACCGGCGCCAAGACCAGGCTGCAGGCCGACTACAGCGCCGTGGACATGTCCGCGCTGGGCTACGTCCACCGCTTCACGCTGTCGGTCACGTACTGATCGCGACTTTCCGGCTCCCGGAAACCGGCCGGAACGATCTGCCCGCCGCCCCGCCGCCCCTGCGGCGGGGCGGCTTTTTGCGCACTGCTCTGGTCAGGCGGGCGGCGATTCGGTAACTTGAGTGCGGCCGGTCGGCGCCGGCCCCGGTCGTGGGGATCGGCTCCCTTCCCACCGAAAGGCTCGACATGTCACACGCGTCGCGTCGTGCACACGTTTTCCTGTACCTGGCCATCCTCGGCGCCGCGGCGCTGCCGCGCGCGGCAGCGGCGGCGATCATGCAACCGCTGGACGGCAGGGGCAATTTCCACGCCTACGTGGACGTGGTGAACCGCTGGCGCGCGGACGACCGCCTGGACGTTGTGACGCTGGTGTCGGTGGCCAACGGCGACCTGACGACCCGCGACGAGGACGGGGTGCAGGTAGCGCGCCTGCGGGTCGAGGTGACGATCACCGCCCCGGACGGCCGCACGGTCACGCGCACACGCAACGTGCGCTCCCAGGCGATGGGCAAGGGCGACGCCGGCTCACAGTCCCTGCGGCAGGTGTGCGGCGTGTTGCTGGCCGACGTCCCGTTCCGGAGCGGGCGCATCGCCTGCACGGTCTACGACGTCAATCGCAAGCGGACCGGCCTGCTGAACCAGGTGCGAAGCGTCGAGGCGAGCAGCGAGGCCGTGGGCGACTGGTATGCCGAGGCCTCGCCGCGTGCGGTGACCGGCCTGGCGCTGGACGATCCGTTGTACCTGCTGCAGGCCCCCCTGGCGGCGTGGAACCCCGAGAGCGCCGCCGACCCTTCCGAGTCGGGCGGCCTGCTCGGAGATTTCATCCACCCGAGCCGCGTCTACGGGATCGAGCAGGACCACCTGCAGATGGCGGTGCCGGTCTGGCCGCCCGCCGGCGGTGTCACCCGCCCCGAGGACCTGGCCGGGCTGCGCCTGCAGGTGCTCAGCGCCGACGGCATCTATGCCATGACGGACTCGATCGCTTTCGACGCGCGCGGGCGCGCGGCGCTCGAGGCCGGCCGGCCGGCGTACCTGTTCTACGAACTGGACGTCAATCGCCTGCCGGCCGGGAGCTACCAGTTGAGCCTGGCGCCGCTGGGCGGGCAGGGGCGGGGGGTCCTCAGCGGATTCGCGGTGGTCTGGGAGCTCGGCGCGCTGTCCCGAGAGCAGGACCTCGTGACGGGCGAAGGCTTCACCGTCTTCGAGGGCGCCGATCGCGAGCGCTTCCTGCATGCCAGTCCCACCGATCGCCAGATCATGCTCGACGATTTCTGGCGCAGCGTGAACCCCGATCCCACGAGCCCGGTCAACGCCGTGCAGGTCGAGTTCCAGTACCGCATCGCGTACGTCCAGCAGTTCCTGCGGGGCTTCGGGCCCCAGGGAGCCCGCGACGCGCGCGGCGAAGTCTTCCTGCTGCTCGGCGCCCCGGACGAGGTCGAGCGCGAGCCCGTTCCCCTGAACTTCAAGGACCAGGACGACGCCCGCATCAAGGTCTACGACCGCTTCACGCCGGACCGCCCGGGTTCGACCGCCAAGGGCGCCTCCGAACAGGGCAGCCAGGGCATCAACCCGTACGACACGATCGGCGGCATCCCCCTCGTCTCCCCGGTGTCGCGGTCGGCCGAGCGCGACCGCAACGAGGCGGTCTACAAGGCCAGCCACGACTACGGGTACGAGCTTTGGAAGTACGACAATGGGGGCGAACCCCTTTTCGTGAACCGGTTTGCGAACAAGGGCATGGGCCAGCGCTTCCTGTTCATCGACACCGACGGCACCGGCAACTACAAGCTCGAGTCGTCCAATATCGTCAACGGCGAGGAGTGAGCGCGCCCCACCGGTGGGGGTCCGGGCTCTCCCCGGCTACGACCGGCGGGGGCGGGGGGCCGACGGCCGGATGTTCCCCGGGGCGCGGTTTGACGGGTTGGGGTTTGACTTGAGTCCCTGCCTTCCACTAATTATTTCGGGGGCGCGGAGCGCCGCCAGTCGGCAGCCCCAAAGCCGGCGCCCGGCCCGACCCGGGCCCAACCGAGCGGAAAGGAAGTCTCGCGCAATGGCTCGTCAGGATTCGAGGACTCTCGCTCTCCGTTTCCGGTGTCTGCTGGCCGTGCTGGCCGCGACCCTGATGGTATCGGTCGCATCGGCCGCGACGGCCCCTGCAGCCGACCCCTTCGCCCTGGCCGAGAAGTTCGCCAGGATCCAGGCGACGACCGACTCGCTGGGCTTCGGCGCTGCGTCGGCCGACTCCGCCGAGGAAGTCGCCCCCGTGGTGCCCGAGATGGGCGGCCTGATGGGCATGGTCGACCGCTCGGCCTGGGGCGCGACGCCTTCGGGCCGCACCTGGGTCGCCGGCGGGCCGTTCATGTGGTGGATCCTTGCGCTGGCCGTCTTCGGCCTGGCGGTCGTGGGCGAGCGCATCTGGACCCTGCGGCGCGCACGCGTCAGCACGCGGCGTGTGCTGGGCATCATCATGACGACGTTGCGCAACGACGGCGTCCAGGCGGCCGGAGACGAGTGCCAGCGGGTGCACGGCCCCGTGGCGGCCATTCTCTATTCCGGCCTGCAGAAGGCCGACCAGGGCCCCGAGGAAGCCAGCCGCGCGATGAACACGGCGGGCACGATCGAGATGTCGTTCCTCGAGCGCGGCCTGGTGTACGTCTCGTCGGTGACGACGCTGGCGCCGCTGCTGGGCATCATCGGCAGCGTGTACGGCATGATCCAGGTGCTCGACGGTTTCGCGACGGCCGAGCGCATCACGTCGGCCATGGTGATCGCGGGCATCTCGAAGTCCCTCGTCACGACGGCCTTCGGATTCGTGGTCGCGATCCCGGCGACGTTCGCCTACAACTACCTGGTCGGCATGATCGGCCGGCTGGTGGGCGACATGGAGGATTCGAGCCGGCAGCTGCTGGGCGAACTGGCCAAGCGGCGCAACTGACCGGCCCTGCCCGGGTCGGCATCGAGCAGACGAATCGAGGACCGGCCGCGCTGGCAAGGCGCGGCCGGTTCGTTGTCTGGAGGTCGCCGCGCGCCGGGGCCCGCCGGCACGGGCCGGGAACCCCGCGCAACCTTTCGGGCGCGGTTGCGTCTACAGCGGGTCTGCCCCCGGTCGGGACGCCCGAAACCGGGTCTGGCAAACCGGATGCCCGGGTTCTATCATGCACAACGAGAAACGGATACCCGGCGGCCCGGCCCATGGAGCCCGGCCGCGTCACAGAACGGGAGTGGGACCATGAGCGGTGGTCGAATGGCGATGGCGGTTCGGGGAACGCGCGGCCTGGCGGTCGCGCTCGTCGTGATGTCGGCGTTGGGTTCGATCGCGGCCGCTGCCGCGCAGGATGCCGCCGCGCCGGCCGCAGGCCAGGACCTGCCGGTGATGTCGCTGGCGCAGTGCGTGAAGCTGGCCCTGGAGGACAGTCCGTCGCTCGAGATCGCGCGCCAGCAGCGCGGCATGGCGGCGCAGGATGTGCGCGGCGCGTGGGGCGGCTTCCTGCCCAGCGTCTCGATGTCGTACAACTGGCAGAAGTCCGAGCGCACCGATTTCGATGTCGCCCAGACCGAATTCGGCACGTACCCGATGACGACGGTGGGCGGAGACGTCCTGCTGTTCCCCACGCAGGTGCCGACCGGCACCGTCATGGACGAGTCGAACAAGAGCAAGGCCAAGTCGCTGTCGGCCCGCGTCCAGCTCAACGTGTTCGACGGCTTCGCCAAGTACGGCACGCTCAGCAGCGCGCGGCGCGGGCTCGAGGCCGCCGATGCCACCACCGGCTACGCGCACGAGCGCGTGGTCGAGTCGGTCGTGGCCGCGTACTTCAACCTGGTCCGTTTCCAGGAGCTGGCCAAGGTGGCCGTCGATTCGCGCGACCGGGCCGCCAAGGAACTTGAGCGCATGGAGACCTACTTCCGCCTCGGCAGCGCCGCCAAGAGCGATGTGCTGCAGCAGCGCGTGCAGCTGGAGAATACGAAGCTGGCGGTCGTCGTCGCCGACAACAACATCCAGCAGGGCATCGCCAACCTGGCCTACGCCATGAACCGGCCGCTCGCGGCGTCGTTCGCGGTCGACGGCGGCGTGCTGGCTGCGGATTTCGCGGTGGAGGACGTCTCGACGCTGTACGACGAGGCCCTGCGCAACCGCCTGGACCTGCAGAGCAGCGAGCGCAACGTCGAGGCGCGGCGCGGCGACGCCAAGGCCGTTGCGGGCGCCCTGTTCCCGCGGCTGGACCTGTTCGGGAGCTACAACCGCGACAACAACGAGTCGCCCTACAAGTTCGGCGCGCAGATCTCGTCGTCCACCTCGTACGGAGCTTCCGTTTCCTGGAACGTCTTCGACCGGCTGCAGACGATCACCGGCCTGTCCAAGGCCAAGGCCGGGGTGCGCATCGCCGAGTACCAGCTGCAGCAGACCCGCCTGAACGCGCAGGTCGAGATCCGCCAGCTTCACAACGCACTGGTCGAGGCCCGCGAGCGCGCGAGCGTCAGCCGCGAGACGATCATCCAGGCCGAGGAAGGGCTGCGCCTGGCGCAGGAGCGCTTCCGCGTGGGCGCCGGCACGGCGCTGGACGTGATCGTGGCCCAGGTCAACCTGGCCACCGCCCGTTCCCAGGAAGTCCAGGCCAAGTGCGATTTCCTGATCGCGCGTTCCAGCCTCGACCGGGCGCTCGGGCGTCCCAGCGCGCTGGCGGCGACTTAGGATGGCCGGCGGGGAGAGCGGGGCCGGCAAGACCGAGGCCGGCAAGACCGGCGACGTCCTGATCGCAGTGCAGGATCTCCACAAGACCTACACCGTGGGCACGCAGTCGGTGCCGGCGGTGCGCGGGGTCGACCTGGAGATCCGGCGCGGCGAGTATGTCGCCATCATGGGCACCAGCGGCTCGGGCAAGTCGACGCTGATGAACATGCTCGGCTGCCTGGACACGCCGACCAGCGGCTCGTATCGCCTGAACGGCGTCGAGGTCAGCACCCTGACCGACGACCAGCTGGCGGACATCCGCAACCGCGAGATCGGCTTCGTCTTCCAGACGTTCAACCTGCTGCCCCGCAGCACGGCGTTGCAGAACGTCGAGCTGCCCCTCGTCTACGCCGGCATCAAGCCCGCTGTGCGCCACCAGCGCGTCGTGGAGGCCATCCGCGCCGTCGGCCTGACCGATCGCGGCACGCACAAGCCCAACGAGCTGTCCGGCGGCCAGCGGCAGCGCGTGGCCATCGCCCGCGCTCTGGTCAACCACCCGTCGCTGATCCTGGCCGACGAGCCCACCGGCAACCTGGACTCGACCACCTCGGACGAGATCATGGAGATCCTCAAGGGCCTCAACCAGGCCGGCCACACGATCGTGCTCGTGACCCACGAGCCGGACATCGCCGCCCGCTGCCGGCGCATCGTCCGGCTGGCGGACGGTCGCATTGTCAGCGACCTGGCCGTCGTCCCGTCCGCCTGACCCCGTCGGACACCCGAACGTCGAGTTGACGCCCGAACGTCAAGTTGACGGTCCAACGTCAAGCCGCCGCCCGTCCTGCCGATCTTCATGCCGAGCCGTGTGTCGGCAAGAGCGGTGGATCCGACGGGACGGGCGGATGTATTTCTTCTATTTCTTTCCCCTTGGACTGGGCCGCCCGACCCGGCGACGCCCGCTGTTGACCTGGGCGTTCATGGCGACGCTGGTGGTTGTCTTCGCCTGGCAGCGCTGGCTGGCGCCCGCGACCGGCCAGGATCCCCTGGACTTCGTTTTCTTCCCCGGCAACGGCCGGCC
>CAIOLW010000047.1 GCA_903859215.1 uncultured bacterium
GCCCCGGGGTCCCTGTTTGTATCCAGCCGTCCGCGCTCAGGCCTTGCGCGCCTTCTTCGAAGACTCATACCCATAATACTTCTGGTCGTAGTAGTACGGCAGCACTTCACCCAGGTTGTTCGCGACCAACCCGAGGATGTTCGCGCCCGCGCTGCGCAGGATCTCGACACCGCGCTTGGACACGTCGCGCGGGGTCTGGCCGGCCATGACCATGTAGAGGCAGCCGTCGACCGCGTCCAGGTAGTGCAGGGGGTCGCTGACCGGCACGACCGGCGGCGAATCCAGCAGCACCAGGTCGTAGGTGCCGTGCAGTTCCTCCACCAGGCGGCGCACGCTCTGCCCGCCGAACAACCGGCTGGGGTTGCCCTCGACGCGGCCGGCCGACATGAAGTCGAGGTTCTTGATGCTCGTCTTGCGGACGGCCTTGGTCGCCGACATCTCGCCGGCCAGTGCGTTGGCAAAGCCCGGCGCAAGGTCCACCTCGAACACGCCGTGCTGGACCGGGCGCCGCACGTCGGCGTCGACCAGCACGATCCGCTTGGCCATGTGGTAGGCCAGCACCAGCGAGAAGTGGAGGGCGAACAGGCTCTTGCCCTCGCCCCGCTGCGCGCTGGTGACCATCAGCGCCCGCTTGCGGTCGAAGTCGAGGTGGCGCGACAGCCGGATCATGATGCGCCGAAGCTCGATCGCCATCGGCGACTCGATGTCGAACATCTGCCCGCTGCCCGCCAGGTTCCTGGGTTCGCTCACGTTTCCCATCCCTCGGTTCGGATCAGCCCAGCCTGGGGTAGATCACGAAGAAACCCACGGCGCCCACGGCCAGGATGCCCAGCACGATCGTCACCCACCGCAGCAGCCGCACCGTGCGCTTGCGCGCGAAATGCTCGTCGCGGATCATCGGCAGCGTGCCGATGACCGGCACGCCCAGCGCCTTCTCCATGCTCTCGACGCTGCTGAACGAGCGGTCCAGCATGATGGCCAGGATGACCAGGCCCAGACCGATGGCCAGCGACAGGACGACGCCCATCGCCATCAGCTTGATCTTGTTCGGCTCGACGGGCACCGCGTTCATCACCGCGTCCTGCCGGATGCGGACCTGGATGCCAATCTCCGAGAGGCTCGCCTCGAGGTTCAGGTTATGGCGTGTGATCTCGCCCTCGATGGAGTCGACGAGCTTGCGGGCGCGCGTCACCTCGCCCTGCAGTTCGGCCACGCGGGTCGACTGCTCCGGCTGGCGGGCGGTGAAGCTGCGGAAATTGCGGACGCCGGCGTCGAGCCGGCGGATGACTTCGCCCAGGCCCTGCCGGTAGAGCGCGAAGTACACGAACTCGGCCACCTGGTTGCGGGCCATGAAGGCCAGCGTCGGCTGCTGCAGGGCGACCTGGGAATCGACCAGGGAGCGCAGGCGCACGCGCAGCTGGCCGAGCCGCTCCTCGCGGTCGCGACTGTCGCGGTCGCCGGTGACCAGCAGGCGCGACTGGAGTTCGAGGTCCTCCAACTCGACAAGCGCCGCAACGATCGCGTTGTCGGCCTGGTACGTCGCCAGCGACGGCAGGTCCCCGGTCGCCGTGCGGGTGACCTGGCCCAGGTCGCGGAGTTCCGCGGCGTCCTTGCCGTCGAAGCGCAGGCGCAGCGCGGACAGCGCCGCGTCGGCCGTGCCGATGTTCAGCGCGTTGACCGGGTTGTCGGCCAGGGCGTCCGACGCCATTCCCGCCTGGTAGGAATTCAGCTGGTTCTCGGCCTTCTGCAGGTCGGCCTGGTAGACTTCCAACTGGCGCGTCAGGAAGTCGCGCGTGCTGGTGCTGGTCGCGGTCTGGCTGGCGCGGTACTCCTCGACGAAGCGTTCCAGCACGAATTTCGCCAGCCGGTAGGCCTGCATCGGCTCGGGATCGCGCACTTCCACGCTGAACAGGCGGTTGCCCTCGCTCTTGAGCTTGATCATCGAGCCGAGCTTGTTCCGCGCGCGCCGCTGCAACTCGGAATCACTTAGCTCAACGCCGACCTTCAACTTGCCACGCAGGGCGTCCTGCAGGTGCAGGTCCCGGACGATCTCGTCGAGGAACTCGGGCGAGGTGAGCAGGAGGTTCATCTCCTGGAACGCGATGACGTCCAGGTCGCCGCGCTGGCTACCGAATCGCGCCCGCGGGTCGTCCAACAGGGTGCTGCGCGACGTATCGACCTTGATGACGACCTGCCCCGACGATGCGTAGATCGGCGTCATCGTCTTGATGGCCACGTAGGCCATCCCCAGGCACAGGACGAAAGGGATGATGAACAGGAACTTGCGCCGCCAGAAGGCGCGCACGAGCGACATCGGGTCGAACCCGCCCCCGCCGGACTCCCCCGGTTCCTCCAGAAACGGATCCATCTGCGTTCTCCTCCCTGAACCCGCGACACTCGCCGGTCAGGCTAATGGACGATGCCCGCTGTGGCAAGCGCCGGTCCCCGGACCGGCGCCGCCATGGGATCAGCGCAGGCGGATCGACAGCGGGAGCAGGGCCAGCGGCCGGCCGTCCAGCATGGATGCCGCGGCCAGGGTGCCGTCTTCGCGCAGCGTGCCGACCAGCCCGCCGGCCAGCAGGTCCACCGCCCCGCCCGTGGCGCCCAGCGAACCGGCGAACCCGTCGCCGACGCCCATGGGCAGGCCGATCTTCGCCCCGATGCGCGCCATGCCGCCCTCGCGCAGGGACTTCAGGAGCATCTCCTCGGCCCAGGACAGCGGCTCGGAGTAGGTCACCAGCGTCACCTTGTCGGTGATGTCGACGCCCAGCCGGCGCTTGGTGGCGTCCAGGCTCCGCCGCAGCCCGCCGAGGTCGTCGACGAGCCCGCGCTCGACGCCCTGCCGCCCCGTCCAGACGCGCCCCTGGGCCACCTCGTTCACCTTGTCGACCGGCATCTTCCGGCCGTCGCTGACCTTGCCGAGGAAGCGCGCGTAGAAACCGTCCAACTGGGCCTGGAACAGCGTGCGCTGCGCGTCCGTGAAGACGCCTTCGTCGCTGAACAGCAGGGCGTTCTCGCCGCGCGTGACGAACTCGCGGTTGACGCCGATCTTCCGGTACATCTGCTGCCGGTTCATCTTGCCGGCGAACACGCCGATCGAGCCGGTCAGCGTGCCGGGATCGGCGAAGATCGAATCGGCAAGGCACGACACGTAGTAGCCGCCGCTGGCGGCCAGCCCGCTCATCGAGACGATGACGGGCTTCTTCGCCTTCAGCCCGGCGATCTCGTGCCAGATCAGGTCGCTGGCCAGGGCGCTGCCGCCGGGGCTGTCCACGCGCAGGAGGACCGCATCGACCGACTTGTCGTCAGCGGCCTTCTGCAGGTCGTCGATGACCGTCTCGCTGCCCGCGATCTTCCCCTGCAGGTTGTCGTAACGGCTCTCGCCCGGCATGATGACGCCGGTGATGAACACCAGCACCACCTTCTTGCCGCCGCGCGCCTCGCCCGTCGACTCCTGCAGATAGTCGTCCAGGAACGTGACCTCGTCGCCGGGGAATTCCTTGTCGAGCATCTGGTCGTAGTACATCAGGGTATCGGCCAGGCCCGCCGCTACGGCACCCGGTCCGTCGAACATGCCCTGGTCGATCCAGCGCGCCACCTCGTCGCGATCGGCGCCGCGCCCGTCCGCGAGCATGCCGACAAGCCCGTCGAACTGGTCGCCGACGATCGACTCGATCATCTGGCGGTTCGCCTCCGACGCCGACGAGCGCGTCATGCGCTCGGGCGCCGACTTGTAGGCGCCCACGTGCACGAAATCCGCTTCCATGCCCAGCTTGGCGAGCGTGTCCTTCATGAACGAGAGCTCGGCCGACAGGCCCAGCACCATCAGGTTCGCTTCCGGCGCCAGCACCACGCGGTCGGCCGCCGACGCCAGCGCGTAGTCTCGCGTCATCCCGGCCTCGAGATAGGCGACCACCGGCTTGCCCGCCGCCTTGAAGGCGCCCACGGCGTCGCGCAGTTCCGAGATCTTCGCCCAATCCATGTCCGCGGCCTGGACATCCAGCACCAGGCCCGTGATCCGGTCGTCGTCCGCCCCGCGCAGCAACCCGAACAGTGTCTCGGAGAACGTGGCGTCGGCGCCGTTGCGCAACTGCCCCCAGAAGGTGCGGTCGCGCTCCTCGGGCAGGTTGCCGTCGACCTTCCAGACCAGCACGCCGCCCTTGACCGACGTGTCGGTGCGGCCTTCCAGCCCGCGCACGACGTACCACGTGAATCCGAACCCGCAGCCGACGACTGCCGCCAGGACGCACAGGACGATCCAGAACTTCTTCATCAATGGCCTTCCTCGTCGCGGCAATGGGCGCGGCAAAACGCGGCCAGCGCGCGCGCTGCGCGATCGATCTTGCGGAACACGGGTACCCCGGCCGCCTCGAACCGGCGGCGAAGGGGCTGGTAGAGATCCCCGGAATCGACCACCACGACAGCCGGTTTAGCAGAAGCCGCGATCACCCGCAACAGGCGCGAGGGCAGGCTGTCGGCCGAGGCAATATCTTCCCGGTGGGATCCTGCCGGGTCAACCGGAAGCGTGTCCATCGCCCCGGTCACCGGCACGGCCGAGAACAACCCGATATCGACCCCCGGGCAGGCCAGGATGGCCGCGCAGCAGTCCGCGAACGCCTTGGAATCGGCCATCGGCGTGCAGTCGACCGGGTTCAGCCGGTGCGCGAACGGAGGCAGCGCCGCGTCCAGGACCGCGCGGGCGACATCGTCCAGGCGGGCCAGTTCCAGGCCGCCCAGTTCGTCCGTCACCGTCGAGCACTCGAAACCCGCATTGCTGATGATGCCGACCCGCGGCCCTCCGGCAGGGCGATCGGCCAGCAACGTGAACGTGCGGATCAGGTCCTCGAACTCGTCGAGCGACTCGGCCACAGTCACCCCGACGCCCTCGAGGCAGGCCCTGGCCACGGCGTAGTCGCCGGCCAGCGACGCCGTGTGGCTGGCCGCCGCCTGTGCGCCGAGCGCCGTGCGCCCCGCCTTGAACATCACCACACGCAGGCCGCGCGCCTTCGCGAGCTTCGCCTGCTCGAGGAAACGCGCGCCGTCGCCGTCGCGGAATCCCTCCACGTAGCAGGCGAAAACGTTGACGGCGGGTTCCTGCAGGTAGTGCGCCAGGAAATCGCTCACCGTCAGGTCCATCTGGTTGCCGAAGCTGATCGAGGCCCGCGGCTCGATCTGCCCGTCGAAGTTGCTCGTGAACGTCACCAGGTAGGCGCCCGACTGGCTGACCAGCGCCAGGTTCTCGCCGCGCCCGTGGCCGAAAGGCAGCTTGTACTCGGGAAGGAAGAACGTGTTGTAGCGGTCGCGACTGACGATGCCCAGGCAGTTGCCGCCCACCATCACCGGGCCGCCGTCGGGCCGCGCCTGCCCGCGCGCGAGCGCGTCCTCGATCTCCATGGCCAGGTCGGCGCGCCCCGCCTCGGCGAAGCCTCCGGGATTGAGGATGATCGAAGCGGCGCGGTCGTGCTCGACCAGCTCCTTGACGGTCACCACGGCGTCCGCCGCCGGCAACGCGATCACGGCGAGGTCGCAACGCTCGGGCAGCGATGCGATGTCGGGGAAGCACGGGATGCCCGCGATGTCCGTCTGCGTCGGGTGCACGACGTAGAGATGCCCGGCCTCGATCGCCTTCGAGTGGCGCAGGTTCTCCAGGATGATGCGACCGGGGTTGTTGCCCTTCGCGCTGACGCCGAAGACGACCGCGCTGCGCGGGTCCATCAGGCGCTGCACGCGCTCGAGCGGACGCTGCCGGCGCGGCCACTTCCGGGCCGACACGCGCGCCACGCCGTCCAGCGCCACCAGGCCGTCGGGCCCGGCCACCGCCGGATTGATCTCCAGTTCCTCGAGCGTCCACGGCAGGTCGCTGCCCGGCCCCGCGGCGACGCCCAGGGCCGCCAGCGCCTCGGCGGCGGCAGACAGTTCGGCGCTGCGCACCGGTGGCTCCGCGTACAGCCGCGACCGGCACACGAGCAGCGAGAGGCGTTTGTGGGCCCGCAACGCGCGCTCGACCGCGGCCGCGGTAAGGCCGGCGGCCGGCAGCACAAGCGTCGCGGCGGCGCCATGCCACTCGGTCAGGGTGCCGCCGATGCCGATCACGACACAGGGGCCGAAAGCCGGGTCCTGCTTCAGCGTCAGGAGCACCTCATGCCCCGGCCGGTTGGCCGCGTGCGGCACGAACGCGGCAGCCAGCAGCCCCTCGACGCCCGCCACGCCACGCTCTCGGGCACCCGCCAGCATCTGCCGCCCGGCTTCCGCAAGCGCACCCGCCGCATCCGCAGCCGGCAGCGCCAGGACCCGCACACCGCCGGCCTCGGTCTTGTGGAGGATCTCCCGCCCGACCAGCTTCAGGACCAGGCGCCCCTCCCCGTCCGCCAGCTGCGCGCCCTCGCGGGCCCAGGACTCGAGCCCCTCGCCGGCGACGCCCGCCAGCGCGGCGAAACAACAACGGCCGTGCCTGACGCCCAGGGCGTCCAGCAGGCCGTACACTTCCGCCTCGTTCAGGTGAAACGCAGCTCCGTCCACCGGCGCCCGCCGCGCCGCCAGCCCGGCCAGAACCTCGACCGCCGCCCCGACCCGCATCGCCCGTCCTTCTTTCCGGCGCCCTGTCCATCAGGCGGCGCCGCGGCAAAGATAGGCGCCAAAGGCGTTTCACCCAAACCGAAGCTGTTGAAATCAAACACGACGCAGTGCGCCGGAGCCGGCACAAACGCAAAAGGCCCCCGACGGGTTGTCGGGGGCCTTCGGCGGAAAAGAGGAAGCCCCCGGCCTTGCGGTCGGGGGCTTCAAGAATCCGGCGGTGTCCTACTCTCCCACAAGAGAAACTTGCAGTACCATCGGCGCTACGCGGTTTCACTTCTGTGTTCGGAATGGGAACAGGTGGTGCCCGCGCGCTATCGCCGCCGAAAATCAAGACTCCGGTGACAGGGACCGAGGCCCCTGGCCGGAGTTGTCCTTGGACAACTGAATATGGAGAGCAACACAAGATACGTTCACAGTCACCAGTCCCTTTCTCCGAAGAGAAAGAGATGATTAAGCCTCACGGCTTATTAGTACTACTCGGCTGAACGCATTACTGCGCTTACACCTGTAGCCTATCAACGAGGTGGTCTACCTCGAGCCTTCAGGGACTTTCGTCCGGGAGTTCTTATCTCAGGAGGGGCTTCACGCTTATATGCTTTCAGCGTTTATCCCGGCCGTACATAGCTACCCAGCACTGCCTCTGGCGAGACAACTGGTACACTAGTGGTACGTCCATCCCGGTCCTCTCGTACTAGGGACAGCTTCCTTCAAAACTCCTGCGCCCACGACAGATAGGGACCGAACTGTCTCACGACGTTCTAAACCCAGCTCGCGTACCACTTTAATTGGCGAACAGCCAAACCCTTGGGACCTTCTCCAGCCCCAGGATGTGATGAGCCGACATCGAGGTGCCAAACCTCCCCGTCGATGTGGACTCTTGGGGGAGATCAGCCTGTTATCCCCGGCGTACCTTTTATCCGATGAGCA
>CAIOLW010000048.1 GCA_903859215.1 uncultured bacterium
GCCGGCGCCGTGGCGGCATATACGCTCAGGGCAGATCGTTGACCTATCAACCAATTCCCACGCCTGAATCTGCCGATTCCGACCCCAATAATGGTTGATAGGTCAACCAAACGCTCCCGCACACCCAACCACTCCCGAGCCGGGTCATCCCGGCGGGGCGCCGGCGCACACACCCACCATTTGCCGCCTATTGGGTGGCGTGCTAACATGCTGTCCGTAAACGGTCTGCGCGGCTGGAACCGGGTGTTGGCCCAGGGGGGATCACATGAGCAAGAAATCAATGACCGGCGTCATCCTGACCGTGGTCGGGAGCCTCGCGATCGGTGTGGCAGCGAGCCTGGTCTTCCTGAACGTGTTCAAGTCGAGCATTTCGCCGGCAGCAATGTCGCTGATGACCCAGAAACTGACTCCGGCATTGTACGTGATGATCGGCATCGGACTGGGCCTCGTCATCGCCCTGTGGACCCTGGTCTGCGCCCTGATCACGAAAAAGTTCGGCACGCAGAAGGCCTGACCGGTCACACGGGGTACGCATGCACGAGATGACCATTGTCGCGAACATCCTGGAGATCGCCCACCGGCAGGCGGCGGCGGCGGATGCCGTGCGCATCAACCGGGTGGTGCTGGATGTCGGGAAGCTCGCCGGCGTCGAGGTCGAAGCGCTGCGCTTCTGCTTCGAGGCGGCCCGCTCGGGACTGTCGGCGGCTGCCGAACTGGACATCCGCGAGCTGTCGGGCCACGGCCGGTGCCCGGGCTGCGGCCTGACGGCGTCGATGAACGAGCCCATCGCGTTGTGTGAAGCGTGCGGTTGTGTGATGGAAATCAGCGGGGGACGCGAGCTCAGCGTGGTCTCGCTGAACATCGACTGAACCACGGGGAACGGAGACCTGCCATGTGCGATACCTGCGGGTGCGGCCAGCCGGCCGATGCGGTCACGATCAGGCGGCCGGGCGAGCCCGAGGCTCACGATCACGCTCATCACCATGACCACGCGCACGGCCACCACCACCACGACCATCCGCACGACCACGACCACGATCACCATCACGACCACCATCACGACGAGCACCACGCGCGCAACCGCGACATCGCCGTCGCCGAGGCCGTGCTGGCCGGCAACGACCGGCAGGCGCTCATCAACCGCGGCTGGTTCGCCGGGCGCGGGGTGCTGGCGCTGAACCTGGTCTCGTCGCCGGGGGCGGGCAAGACGACGCTGCTCGAACGCACGATCGCCGACCTGAAGGGCACGGTGCCCCTGACCGTCATCGAGGGCGACCAACGTACGACCCGTGACGCCGAGCGCATCGAGGCCGCGGGCGCCCCTGCCGTGCAGGTGAACACGGGCAAGGGCTGCCACCTGGACGCCGACATGGTCAAGCGCGCCTGCGACAAGCTGCAGCCGGCAGCCGGCTCGGTGCTGATGATCGAGAACGTGGGCAATCTCGTTTGTCCGGCGCTGTTCGATCTTGGTGAACATGCCAAGGTCGTCATCATCAGCGTCACCGAGGGCGACGACAAGCCGCTGAAGTACCCGCACATGTTCGCCGCCGCGCAGCTCTGCCTGATCAACAAGGTGGACCTGCTGCCGTATGTGAACTTCGACGTCGCTGCCTGCGAGCGCGCCGCGCTGGCCGTCAATCCGAAGCTGGAGATCCTGCGCGTGTCGGCCACGACCGGCGAGGGCCTCGAGCGCTGGTACGACTGGGTGCGCGCGCGGCACACCACGGCCGCCGGCGGCGCCTAGGCATGGAACCGGACGCCACACCCGATCTGGTGCGCGTCCGCATCACGGTGCGCGGCATCGTGCAGGGTGTCGGCTTCCGCCCGTTCGTCCACCGCCTCGCCACGCAGGAAGGCCTCGTCGGCACCGTGGTCAACACGGGCGCCGGCGTGATCATCGAGGTGCAGGGCAC
>CAIOLW010000049.1 GCA_903859215.1 uncultured bacterium
GACGAGCCGCCGTACTTCGCGCCAGGGCTTGCAGCCGAGGTTCCCGAAGTAGGCGGCCCGCGCGTGGGCGCGACGTTCCTCGGGCGTGAGCTGCTCGAAATCGATTTCGGGCGCTACAGCCTTCTTGCTCGATCGGGCCGTCTTGCCAGTGGCCTTCTTGCGGGCGGTTGTCTTCGTAGCCATGCTGTTATCTCCCTTGCGGTTGCGGCCGGAGCCGATGGTTCGTCCAACCCGGCGCCGTCACGGCGCTATTCATACCAGAGGGCCGTTCCGTCCCGCGGAACGACTCCGCACTTCCCTACCCTCCCTCAGCGAGACGCGGCAGCGGCACGACCTCCTTCCCGAGGACGCCGGCCAGATCGCGGTCGTAGCTCCCCGCCAGCAGCACCACGCATTGCAGGCGCCGTGCGCGCAGTTCGCGCCGATGCTCTTCCGGCACGCTCCCGACGTACCCGTCGGTGATGACCACGGCGCGCCGGACACCCTCGGCCAACATGTGCGCCGAGACGCAACGGATGTCCGTGCCCCCGTCGCCGACGACCTTGCGGGCGACCAGCTCGGCGGGCGAGATGTCGTGCAGCGTGGTGCTGAACAGGTGGATGCGCGGGTAAAGCAACGCGCGCAGCGGCGCCAGGGCGCCGTAGAGCAGGGCAATGACGCCGGCCATGCTGCCGCTGACGTCCAGGTACACGTGCACGAGGCTGCCGGGGTCGGGCTCGCGTTCGCGCCGCACGGCGCGGAACACGATCGGCGCCGCGCCGAAGGCCTCGCGCACGCCGGCGCGGCGGTCGGCCACGGTGCGGAACGGGAGCGCGGACTCGACGTCCACGCCGCGCGCGCCCCGAGACGGCGCAGAACCCGGCTGGTCGCCCGCAACCCGCAGCAGTGCCCCGCGGATCACGCGGACGACATCGCGCCGCGCCTCGCGCGCCTCGACGAACGCCGCGCAGGGATCACCGCCCTGGCCCCGGTCGGCGCCGACGCCGCGCGCGGCCAGCGTGACCTCGGCCGGCCAGTGGGCGACGACGCGGCGCAGGGTTTCGAGCAGGGCGGGATCGACCCCGCCGCCCTCATCGTCGCCCGGCGAACCGGCGTCGTGGTTGCCCAGCAGCGGCGGCAATTCAAGCGACGCCTTCGCGCGACCCCGACGGCGGCGGCACCCGAGCGACTCCTCGAGCACCTCGACGAGGTCCGCATGCGTGACGGTGTCGCCCGCGTACAGCGCGCGATGGGCGACGAGCGCCTTGCCCGTCATCCGCCACGATTCGTTCGCGCTGCGCCAGCCGACGGGCGGGCGCAGCAGCGCCTCGGGGAAGCGGGCGTCCGCGTACAATTCGCGAAACAGCGCCGTGTACGCCGGCCGGGGCAGGGCGCGGCATAGTTGGGCGTTGACCAGGGCGTCGAAGATGAAGTTCCGCGCCGGCGTCGTGCGCGGGTACAGGCGCGTGTGGCCGAGCACGATGTGGTTGAGCTCGTGCAGCACGAGCATCACCAGGGCCGCGTCGGTGCGGCAATGCCGCGCCACGAAGTCCGGATTCAACAACAGGCGTGAGCGGGCGCCCGAGGTCACGGCCGCCGTTGCCACGTCGCGGTTGACCTCGACGTCCAGCAGGCCCAGCAGCTTCGCAAACTCGAGGTGCGAGGCAGGGACCGTTTCGGCGATGCGCTCGGCAAGGGTGGCCGAGAGGGCGCGATCGACGGCACGGTCGGCAGCATGGTCAATGGCGGTCGTCATGCCGGCACCTCCCCCGCGCCGGGCGCCGCGTAGAACGCGAAGGCCATCCGGGGAGTCCGCATCACGGCCGTGCCCGGCGCGCGCCGCCGAATGAATACGGAACCGGACACGCGCGACAGCAGGGCCAGCGCGCGCGC
>CAIOLW010000050.1 GCA_903859215.1 uncultured bacterium
GGTGGACCTGGCGCGCCAGCAGGGCAGCGCCCGGGCCACGGCCGAGGCGCTGCTCGACCGCGAACTCTACGGCGACCACGCGCTGGCCCTGCCGCCCGAAGGCGACCCGCAGTCGGTCGGCGCGCTCACGTTCAGGCAGGAGCGCGAGGTCGCGCGCGAGGCGTTCGCGCCGCGCAACCTCATCATCGCCTGTGTGGGACCGCAGACGCACGCGCAGTGGTGCGCCGACGTGTCCGTGGTGCTGCCCGGCACCGGCGTGCCCACGGCCGCCCTGCCGAAGCTGCCGGTGACCACCGCCGCGAAATCGGCGGGCGCGAAGGTCGGCGGCCAGATGGCGTCGATCCGCTTCGGCACGGTGTTCGACGTCGAACCGGCCGACGAGGCCGCCCTCGGCCTGCTCGTGGCCATCCTCAGCGACCGCCTGGCGATGGACCTGCGCGAGACGCGCGGGCTCAGCTACAGCGTCGGCGCGGGGCTCGAACTGGAGGCGGGACAGGCCACGCTGACCGCGTCGCTGAATCCGCCGGCGGCCCGCCGCGAGGAGGGCGTGGCCGCCCTGCGCGGGTTCCTTGCGGCCTTCGACGCGAAGACGATCACGCCCGAGGAAGTCGCCCGTACCTGGGCCTCGCGGCGCGGCCGGCTGATGATGCGGCGCCTGTCGTCGCTGGGGCAGGCCTATTACCTGGCGATGGCCGAACTGGACGGCGACGTGTCGGCATACGCCCGCAGCACGGGCAGCCCGGCGGCGCCGACGGTGGCCGACCTGCAGGCCGCGGCGGCGAAGTACCTGGCGAACCGGCCCTGGGTGGAAGTGGTCGTCGAGTAGGACGAAACGAAGCGCGGCCGACCGGCGCCGCGGGAAACGGATCGCTGATGAGCGTGACGATGATGCGCGCCGCGGGACCGCGGGTCGCGGCGGCGGCGCTTGCCGCGCTGGTGACGGTCGGCGGCCTCCAGGCCGCCGGGGCGGCCGAGGCCGGGACGACGCCGATCCTGGCGCACCGCGCCGAGGCGACGTTCGACATCACGAAGCACACCGTGGCGATCACCGACCACATCGTGGTGCCCGCCGGCCTGGCCTTCCTGCGCCTGGGCGACGGGTTGGCGGTCACGCGCCTGGCCCGCGCCGGCCAACCGCCCCTGGCGCCGGCGAAGGTGCTCACGCGCGTCGACGACAAGCCCGCCGACGGCGGTCCCTGGCAGCGCCTCGACCTCGCGGCGGCCGGCCTGGCCGGCGGCGGCGAACTGGATCTCGCGTACGGCGGCATGTTCAACTCGCCGGTCGACCAGGTCGAGTTCTCGCGCGAGAACGTGGGCGGCGAGATCAGCGCCACCATCTCCGCCGAAGGCATCTACCTCGCCTCGTCCTCGGGCTGGCTGGCCGGCGCCGACAGCACGCTGGCCACCTTCGACGTCAGCCTGGACACTCCCGCGGGCTACGAGACCGTCACGCAGGGCCGCCGCACCGAGCACTTTGATGAGGGCGGCCGGCTGCGCACGCGCTGGGTGTCGGGCGACCCGAGCGACAGCCTCGACCTGGTGGCCAACCGCTTCGTCATCACCTGCGAGACGATCCGCGACGGCCTGGAGTCGTGCACCTACTTCCTGTCCGACGATCCCGCGCTGCGCACCACCTACCTCGAGCGCACGCGCGCCTACATCGCCATGTACGAGGAGATGATCGGCCCCTACCCGTACGCCAAGTTCGCCACCGTCGAGAACTGGTTCCCTACGGGCTACGGCATGCCGTCGTACACGCTGCTGGGCGGCCAGGTGCTGCGCCTGCCGTTCATCCCGTACACCTCGTTCGGCCACGAGATCGCGCACAACTGGTGGGGCAACTCGGTCTTCGTCGAGCTCTCCGAGGGCAACTGGTGCGAGGGCCTGACCACTTGGAGCGCCGACTACCACTACAAGGAACTGGAAAGCCCGGCCGCCGCGCGCGAATACCGGCGCAACCTGCTGAAGGAGTACGCGGCGTACGTCGCCGACCCGGCGAAGGATTTCCCGCTGAAGGACTTCCACAACCGCCACAGCGGCGCCACGCGCGCGGTCGGCTACGGCAAGAGCATGATGGCCTTCCACATGATCGACCGCGCGATCGGTCGCGGGAAGTTCCTGGCCGCGCTGCGCGAGGTCGCCGCGACGCATCGCTTCCGCGCCGCCTCGTGGGGCGATTTCCTGCGCGCCTTCGGGCTGGATGACGCCTTCGCCGCGCAGTGGCTGCGCCGCACGGGCGCGCCGTCGCTGGCCCTGGCCGACGTGCGCTTCGGCGCGAACGAGGTTTCGTTCCGACTGACGCAGGCCGCGCCGGCCTACGACCTGGACGTGCCGGTCGTCGTCTCCGGCCCGGGCGGCGACAGCGAGCACATCGTGCACCTGACCGGCCTGGACGCCTCGTTCAAGCTGGCGGTGGCCGGAGCGACGAAGCTCGCCGTCGACCCGGATTGCCAGCTGTTCCGGCACCTGGACCCGGCCGAGATCGAGCCGACCATCGCCCAGGTCTACGGCTCGGATCGGCGCGTGTTCGTGACCGACGGGGCAGCGGGCCCACAGGCCGAGGCGGCGCTGGCCTTCGCGCACGCGTTCACCGAGAGCGACAGCGTCCAGATCGTCGACGGCGCCCTGCCGGCCGACGACCGCACCGCGGTCCTCGTGAACCCGGGGGCGGCCCTCCTGGCCAAGGTCGCCCCGGCGGGGCTGACCGTGGCCGGCCGCTCCTTTTACCTGGATGGCACGCGCTACAGCCTGGACGCCACCGACCTGGTCTTCGCCGCGCCCGACCCGCGCCGGCCGGGCGCCACGTTGCTGGTGGTCGTGTGCGGCTCGCCGGACCGGCTGCCGGGGCTGGCCGGCCGGGTTTCACACTACGGGAAGTACAGCTGGCTGGCGCTGCCGGCGGGCCAGGGGCGCGTCGAGCGCGGCAACTGGCCGGCGGGCGCCTCGCCCCTGCTGGCCACCCGCTGACCGGTCGGCCGGGGGCGGTTTTCGCGCCTGCCCGCCGGCGGGTGTTGTGTTAGTATGGGGATTCTGGTCCCGGCACCGCAGCCGGGTGGATTCCGGCGATTCAGGACGGGAATGGCAGGGTCAGCAAGGGCATGATGTCGACCATGGGACAGATCGTGTCACGACGCTTCGGGCGGATCCCCGGCCGGGCGGCCTGCGCTCGCCTGCTGGCCGTCGCGTGCGCCTGTCTGTGCCTGTGCGCCCTGGCCGGCTGCGGCGATGACGCGGCCACCCCGCAGCCGCAGCCCGAGTGGACCGTCTCGCTGGAACCGCAGTACACCAACCGCGCCGTCTGGGGATTGTCGGCCACCCACTTCTTCGTCACCAGCGAGCGCGGCACCGTCAGCCGCTTCCGCGACGGCGCCTGGACCACCTGGCAGTTCGAGTACTTCCAGAACCTGCGCGCCGTGTGGGGCACCGCTGCCGACGCCGTGATGGTCGTCGGCGAGAGCGGCCTCAGCCTGAGCTTCGACGGCGAGAAATGGACCTCGCTCTACCCCGGCACCACGCGCGATCTCTACGGCGTGTGGGGCACCGCCTGGGACAACATCTACGCCGTCGGCCAGGACGGCGTGATGGCCCGCTTCGACGGCGCCAACTGGGCGACGATCGACAGCGGCACCGACGCCACGCTCTACGGCGTGTGGGGCAGCGCGGCCAACGACATCTTCAGCGTCGGGCGCGACGGCGTGATCATGCACTTCGACGGCGCCGCCTGGACCCCGATGGCCAGCGGCACCACGGAGGCGCTGGACGCCGTCTGGGGCACCAGCGGCCACGACGTCTGGGCCGTGGGCTCGCTGGGCACCATCGTCCACTACGACGGCACGTCCTGGCAGGTGGAGACGACCGACGTCAACGACCGGCTGTGGGACGTCCGCGGCCTGCCCGGCAAGGAGCCGGTGGCCGTCGGGGCCAACGGCGTCCTGCTCACGCGGCACGGCGGCACCTGGACCTCGCAGACCGCCGCCGGCGGCCGCTACCTGTACGGCCTGTGGGGCGACGGCGACAGTTCGCTGCTGCTGGTCGGCTATAACGGCCTGGTGATGCGCCTGACCGATCCCGTGTGGGAGACGCTCAACGAAGGGCGCACGCACTGGCTGACCGGCATCTGGGCCGCCGACTGCGGGACCACCATCGCGGTGGGCAAGAGCGGCACGGTGCTGCGCGGCGACAGCCGCAGCTGGCTGGACATCTCGCCGCAGCTGCCGGACGTCGACTGGTCCGGCGTGTGGGGCACGAGCCCCGACGACTTCTTCGTCGTCGGCACGCGGGGGCTCATCGTCCGCTACCAGACCGGCCGGCCGTGGACCATCTGGGAACTGGTGTCTGGCGCCGACCTCGAGGCGGTGTGGGGCACGGGCAACAACGACATCTTCGCCGTGGGCGAGGACGGCGTCATCGTGCACTTCGACGGCTACGTCTGGGAACAGATGGAAAGCGGCACCTCGTACCCGCTGTTGTCGGTGCACGGCCGCAATCCCTACGACGTGTTCGCCGTCGGCCAGGGCGGCACCATCCTGCACTTCGACGGCATCGTCTGGACGCCGTCGACCGCCGGCACCAGCGGGCCTCTTGACGCGGTGTGGTGCCGGCCGAACGACGAGACCGTCATCGTGGGCGAGGCGGGCCTGTCCCTGCACAGCGCCGACGACGGCACCGGCCACATGGTCTGGCAGGCGCGCGGCAGCGGCGCCGCCTTCCCGCTGTTCGGGATGACCGGCGATGCCGAGGGCAACGTCTACGCCGCCGGGACCAACGGCCTGGTGATGAAGTACAGCGGCGCCGGCTGGGACATCATGCCCACCGACCACCACGACCAGCTCGACGCCATTGCCATCGACCCCTGCGGCGACCTGTATTGCGCCGGTTACTGGGGCGTGATCCTCAAGTACACGAAATAGCCGGCCCAGCCGGCTTGTCCGCCACCGTCTGCCCGGAGGAGTCCCCATGTCGAGCCTCGATTCGCTGCAGCCCGCCTATGTCTGGCGGATTTTCGAGAAGATGAGCGCCGTTCCCCGCGGTTCGGGCAACGAGGCCGCCGTGCTCGGCATGTTCAAGGGCTGGGCCGACCGTCGCGGCCTGCCCTGGAAGCAGGACGAGGTGGGTAACCTGCTCGTCTGCATCCCGGCCTCGCCCGGCCGCGAGTTCGCGCCGGCGGTGCTGGTGCAGGGACACGTCGACATGGTGTGCGAGAAGAACGCCGCCACGTCGCACGACTTCACGAAGGACCCGCTGAAGCTCATCGTCGACGGCGACTGGGTGAAGGCCACCGGCAC
>CAIOLW010000051.1 GCA_903859215.1 uncultured bacterium
CCGTCGATGGCGACGCGCTGGGCCGGCTCGGCGGTCTGCATCGTGGCGGCGTGATAGAGCAGGCAGTGGCGGCCGAGGCGGCTGAGCTGCCGGTCGATGGTCGACGGCGCCACCTTCAGATCGCGGGCGATCTGGCGGTTGGCCATGCAGCCGGTGGTCTTGGTCAGGAGCTGGGGCAGGATATCGGGGCGCTTGAGCCAGTAGGTCGTGGAGAAGGTTTGGGTGCTGAACGATCGGCGGCAATGCAGGCAGAGGAACCGCTGGATACGGTGCGGGGCCACCTGTCTACCGAAGGTGCCAATGCACTTGAAGCGCCAGCCGGCCTCCAACTGCAGATGGTACTTGCAGTTGGGGTTGGGGCAGTGGGGCGGCGTGAATGAATTGTTTGGGTTTCGCATGCCTACCCAGGGCATGGCCCGGGCCAGACACATTTTCAGAGGCACAACCCATCGTTTGCTGGACCAATATCGTCCTGTTTTGATGTATTACAGGACGACAAATCATCAAAAAGACAGTGGATGTTCACCAAGGTCCCGGTATAGAATTGCCGTGCGCCTCCGCCATGCATTCCGTCAGGCAATGCGCTCCGGCACGGAGACGATACGTTTGGCTCGAATGCAGGGGGTCACAGGATGTACCGACTTGTTTCAGGCGTTGTCTGCTTCTTCTGCCTGCTCGCAGGGACGGCGTTCGCCGGCACCATTCTTGTTCGTCAGGACGGGTCGGGCAACTACACGACGATCACCGCCGCCGTCAACGCCGCGAACAACGGTGACCTGATCCGGGTCGGTGCGGGCACCTATTCGGAATATGTGACCATCACGAAGTCCGTCGGGCTGGAATCCGAATCCGGCGCTGCCGTCACGATCCTTGATGGACTCGACGCGCAGCGGATCTTCGTCGTCGATGGCGCCGTGTCCGTCGATATCAGGGGATTCACATTCACGCGTGCCCGCTCGGACGAGGGTTCCGCGCTGTTGGTCTGGCACCAGCCCACGGTGCTGGTCGATGACTGCGTCTTCGACAGCAACTACGCCACCGGCTCCAATGCCGTTGCGGTACGCCACACAGGCAGCAGTTTGCGGCTCCGCAATTGCCGTTTCGCCCACAACCAGGCTGCGGTCCACAGTGCGGCACTGAGTTCCAACATGGGTGCGTCGCTCGTCGTCGAGAATTGCCAGTTCATTGAGAACCAGGCCTCCGGCCACGCGGCCATGAACACCATCAGCTCGCACGTCGAGGTGACGGGCTGCCTCTTCCTGCGCAATGTCGGCAGTGTCGGCGCCTTGACGATCGGGAGCGCCTGCACGGGTTTCGTGTCCGGCAACACGTTCCACGGCAATTCCGGTTACTCGGCGACGGTGTCGCTCGAAGCCGGCGTGGCGTTCCAGGACAACATCGTTTCGGGCGACCTCACCGGTCGCGGACTCGTGACGACCGCCGGCACGTCCCACACGTGCAATTTGTACTACGGCAACGCGCTGGGTGCGTGCAACCAGTCCCTGGGCGCCGGCGAGACGGACGAGGATCCCCTGTACTGCGAGCCCCTGGCCGACATCTTCCTGGTGTGCTCCGGCTCTCCGGCGGTTGCGAACGGGCAGAACTGCGGGGCGCGGGGTGCCTACGGCGTGGGCTGCACCTGCGATCCCATCCCGGGTGAGACGACCAGTTGGGGTACCGTGAAGGGGTATTTCCGCTAGGTCCGATCCGAGCGTCCGCGCGGCCCTGATTGCCGTTGCCCGGTGGTCAGGGCCGCGCTATGCTTCGGCCCCTCAGGCACTTCCAGAAAGCGGGACATGAACAAGAAGACGATCGCCAAGTCGGGGAAGCAGACCATCGAGAAGGTCCTGTTCGGCGTGCGGAAATCGCTGACCGAGAAGCACCTGGACCCGGCGCGCGACTCGGTGTTGATGTCCTGGGCGACCTACAGTCCCTGGCTGCTGGACAAGGACTTCCAGGCCTGCCACGCCACGATCCGCGAGTACACGCTGGTCGACCTGTACCGCTGCTGGGAGCTCTGGCACCTGCTGGGCCAGACGCGGGACCTCGAGGGCGACGTCCTGGAAGTGGGGACCTGGCGCGGCGGGACCGGCTGCCTGCTCGGCTGCCGGGCGCAGCAGTTGCGGATCCCGGCGACCGTGTTCCTCTGCGATACCTTCGAGGGTGTCGTCAAGACCGGCGCTGCGGACAGCTACCGCGGCGGCGAGCACGCCGACACATCCATCCCCATCGTCCAGGAATGCGCCGCGAAACTCGGGCTCTCGAACCTCTCCGTGCTGCGCGGGATCTTCCCCGAGGACACCGGCGCCGGCATCGCCGACCGCCGCTTCCGCCTCTGCCACATCGACGTCGATGTGTACCAGTCGGGGAAGGATGTCCTGGAGTGGGTGTGGCCGCGCCTGGCCGTCGGTGGCGTCGTCGTCTTCGACGATTTCGGTTTCTCGAGCACCCGCGGCATCGCGACGCTGGTCCACGAGACGGAGGGCGCCGCCGACCGCGTGTGCGTGCAGAACCTGAACGGCCACGCGGTGTTCGTGAAGACGCGCTGATGAGCGGCAACCCCCCGAACCACCTGGCTACCGGCAAGCCCGCCGATCCCGGGCAATTCGTCCTCGAACGCCGCGCGCGCCTGGTCGGACCGCTGCTGCCGGCGCGCGCGGGTCACCTCGTCGATTTCGGCTGCGGCAACGGCGCGCAGACGCTGCGCTTCCTCGACCGTTTCGAGTCGATCACGGGCGTCGATGTGGTCCCGTCGGAGCTGGCTGCTTTCGCGGACGCGTGCCGGAGGCTGGGCGTGGCGGAGCGCGCGCGCGGCGTGCTGGCGGAAGGCGGCGCGCTGCCGCTGGCCGATGCCTGCGCCGATGTCGTCACCTCGTTCACGGTGCTCGAGCACGTGGCCGACGAGCGGCAGGCCTTGCGCGAACTGCGGCGCGTGCTGAAGCCCGACGGCGTGCTCGTCATTACGGTGCCCAACCGCTGGTGGCTGTTCGAGACGCACGGCGCCGACCTGCCGCTGCTGCCGTGGAACCGCGTGCCGCTGGTCAGCTGGTGGCCGAAGCGGCTGCACGACCGCTGGGCGCGGGCGCGGATCTATCGTCGCCACGAGATCACGGCGCTGCTGCGCGAGTGCGGCTTCGAGCCGTTCGCGTGCCGGCGGCTGACCGCGCCGATGGATGTGCTGCCCGCCGGCGCGCTGCAGCGGCTGGCCCGCGGCACGCTCTTCAAGGCCGACAGTACGCGGTGGCCGTTCCTGGCCACGGAGATCCTCGTGGCGGCGCGACCGCAGCCGCTCGCTTAGCCATCACGCGATTCCAGGTGAGTACCGGGGGCGGCTAGCGCACCAGCGCGAGCTTGCGCGACTGCTGCGTGCCGTCGGCGGTCAGGCGCAGGAAGTAGGTGCCCGATGCGGCGTCGCGCCCGCGGTCGTCGCGCCCGTCCCAGAACACTTCGTGGGTGCCGGCGGTGAATTCGCTGTCAGCGAGCGTGCGAATGCGGGTGCCGTCGGCGGCGAAGAGATCGAGGCGCGCCGACTGGGCGCGCGGCAGGCGGAAGCGCACCGTCGTGCCCGGGTTGCAGGGGTTGGGGCTGCTGCCGTCCAGGATCGGCGCGCCGGGCAGGCCGGCCGTCGGCGTGCCGCTGCTCGACAGGACGACCGAGAAATCGCTGCTGCGGGCGGTGGTCGTGTTGCCGAAGGCATCGCGGCACGTGACCAGCAGGCTCAGGTAGCCCGACTGCATCTCGGGCGCGGGCCAGTCCCAGCTCGTGTCCTGCCAGGTGCCCAGGTAGGTGCGGGACGTCACGGGGGCGCCGTGGTCCTCCACGACGGCCGTGAAGTCCGCGGCCGCCGTGCCCGGGTGCCCGTCGGCTGTGGTCCAGTGGAACGGCACCTGCTGCCCGCCCCGGACCAGGAGGTTCGCCGGCAGCGGGTCCAGCGCCACGATGGGCGCAACGGTGTCGATGGTGACGGCCGGGCTCGCGCCCAGGCCTACCGCGGCGTGGGCCTGTCCGGGGAATGACCCCGCCGAAAGGCACACCGCCGACAAGGCTATCGTGCTGAAAAATATCAGTTTACGCTTGTTGATGGAGCTCACCGACCCGTCCGTCCGGTTGTGTGGGAGCGATGGATGGCGTGACATCTATGACGATATCACAAATTCCATCATCCGGCAAGATGGGCCGCCGGCGGCCTACGGGGCCAGCGGGCCGGCCAGGGCGCGCGTCAGGTCTTCCACCCGGTAGCCGGCGCGCGCGGCGGCGGTCAGGATCAGCGCGCGCGCGTCCAGGAGCGCGGTCAGGTGGGTGGCGGCGGGGGCCTGCGTCTCGCGGACCAGCGCCTCGACCATCGCGACCTGCAGCAGCGCCTCGAGGTCTTCCTTGCGCAGCCACTGTGTGCCCTCGTGCGTGTTGGCGCCGGCGGCCCGGGCCAGGGCGGGAAGGGCCATCGCTGCGGGCAGCCAGTCGGCGCGGCCGGCGGACAGGCCGCGGACGGCGTCGTCGCCGGCGGCCAGGGCTTCGGCCAGGCGGGTGTCGCGGGTTGCCAGGTATTCGTGGCCGGACCACTCGCGCAGCACGTTCGTGATGTCCTCGGCGACGAGGTCGACGTCGGCGGGCGGCACGGGGGCGCGCGGCAGACCGCGGTCCTGGCCGGGCTGGCGCACGCAGCGCAGGATCGCTCCCAGCCACGCCGTCCCGAGGGCGCGGCTGCCGGGCAGCGCCTGCAGCCAGAGCGCCAGGTCCTCGCGCGTGCGGGTGCCGAGGGTCGGGTCCGTCGCCAGGGCGGCCAGGCGGGCCGGGAGGCCGTGCAGGGCGCGTGCCCGTTCAGCGAGGCCGCGCGGCAGTTCGTCCAGCGTGGGCGGTTCGGCGACGATGACCGTCGGCGGCGTCGAGGCCGGAGTCGCTACTTCTGCGGGCTTGCCGGCGGGCTTGCCGGGGGCCTTGCCGGGGGCCTTGCCGGCGGTCTTGCCTGCGGGAATGCCGGCGGCCTCATCCTCGACTTCGCCGGCAACCGGGTGCGCCGGGATTGCAGCCGATTCCAGCCACGAGAGGACCGCGGGCGACAGCCAGCCGCGCACCTCGGCCAGTTCGCCCTCGAGCTGCAGGCGGCGCTGCGCGCGGCCCAGGTCGGGCGTGCCGCCGCCGCGCAGCATGGCGGCCACGCGGGCCCAGCTGCCGTCGGTGTCGCGCACCGTGCGCCAGTCGACCAGCGCGCGCGCCTGGTAGCCGTTCAACGGCGTGTGCAGGCCGCCGCCCGCCAGTTCCTCGCCCGAGCGCAGGTACTCGCAGCCGTCGAGGTGGTCGCGGAACAGGTGCCAGACGCCCGGCGCGGTGTCGAGGTCCAGCGCCTCGGCCAGCGAGCGGCGCACCAGGTACGGCTGCTCGGCGCTGCCGGTGTTGATGGCCGACGACAGCCGCACGCGGCCGCCCGTTTGCTCGATGGCGTTGTTGTAGATGATGAGCGCCTTGCCTTCGGGGCCTCGATTCGCGTAGGCGAAGACGTTCTCGTCGACCCAGCCGCCGTCGCCCTCGAAGTCGAACAGCGAGAAGTGTTCGGCGCCCGAGAAGATGCCGCGCCGGCGCATCAGGGGGAAGATGTCGCGCTCGTGGCGGCGCACCAGGTCCTCGTCCGCCTTCTCGTCCCAGTAGGCGCGCCGGTACTCCATGCCGTACTTCTCGGTGTAGCCCTCGATCTGGCCGTGGCCGATCATCGGCAAACCCGGCAGCGTCACCATCATCAGCATGCAGCCGAAGTACTTGTCGCCCTTGCCGAACTGCTCGATGGCGGTGCGCTCGTCCGGGTTGTTCATGAAGTTGACGAAGCGCTGCAGCACGGCGGGGCTGAACTCGAGCACGTTCTTGAGCGTCTGCCGGTACTTCGCGTTGTCCTCGAGCTTCAGCATGTTCATGAACGCGCTGTTGTAGACGCGGTGCATGCCGAGCGTGCGGACGAAGTAGCCCTCCATCAGCCAGAAGGCCTCGGCCAGGAGCAGCGTGTCGGGCGCTTCCTGCGCCACGCGGTCGACCACCTCGCGCCAGAACTCGTGCGGCATCGCGGCGTCGAACTGCTCGCGCGTCAGGCCGTGCTCGGCGCGCGAGGGGATGGCCCCCGCATCGCCCGGCGCGGGGAACCACAGGCGCTGGTAGTGCTTCTTGGCCAGCGTCATCGCGGCGTCGAAGCGGATGATCGGGAACCGGCGCGCCACGTCGAGGATGACCTGGATGACGGCCTCGCGCACGTCCGCGCGCAGGAAATCGAGCTGCGCCGTGTCGTTCCACGGCATGCTGGTGCCGTCGTTGCCGTGGTAGATGTAGCGCGCCTGCCCGGTGCTTTCGTCCATACGCTGGAACACGACGGCGGCGTCCGAGCGGTTCCAGTAGCCCTCCTCGATGCGCACGCCGACGCCGGGAGCGCCACATAGGTCGCCGCCGGTGAACCGGTAGGCCGGGTAGGGCGGCTGCGGCAGCTGCAGGAAGTACTCGGGGTGCTCGACCACCCAGGTGCTGTCGATGCCCATGTGGTTGGGCACCATGTCGCTGGCCAGGCGGATGCCGCGGCGGCCGGCGCGCTCGCTCAGGTCGCGCCAGGCGTCCTCGCCGCCCAGCTCGTCGGCGATGCGGTAGTCGTGCAGCGCGTAGGCGCTGGCGGCGGCCTCGGGGTTGCCCATGTACTGCTTGATCAGCCGCGAGGCGTCCGAGCGCTCCCACAGGCCGATCAGCCACAGTCCGTTGACGCCCCAGGCGGCCAGGCGGTCCAGTTCCTGGTCGGGGATCTGGTCGAGCCTCGTCAGCGTGCGGCCGTGGTGGCGGCCGAGCTGGTCCAGCCACACGTGCACCGACTTGGCCATCAGCACCACGTTGCGCATCCAGCCGGCGTCCTGGCTGAAGGCCTCGGGCTCGGGGCGGCCGTCCTGCCAGCCGGCGTGGCCGGGGCCGAACTCAAGCACGGGGGCGGGGCCGGCGCCGCCGGCGCGGTGCAGGTCGATCTCGCGCAGGACATCGAGCGCCAGCTGCAGGCTGCGCAGCAGGTCGTCCGGCAGCAGGTGCGCCCAGTGCTCGCGGATGTACGCCAGCTGCCCGAAGAGCGAATCGGGGCTGGCCAGCAGCGGCGCGCGCAGGAGGTGCATGAGCGACACGCCCTCGCTGCCGGGGGCTTCCTGCTCGGCCAGGTAGGCTTCGAGGATGGTCACGAACGGCACGTAGGACACGCGCTGCCGGAGCGCATCGTCGGCGAACAGGGGGACCGCGGGGGCGGCAGCCGGGTTGCCCACGTTCAGGAACAGGAGCAGCAACTCGACGGTGGCCAGGTCGGCCCCGGCCAGCGGGCCGGGCTGGTCCTTCAGGAAGGCCGGGGTGTCGAGCCGTCCGGCCCGGACATCCAGGGGCGGGAAGAGGTCGACGAAGGCGCCCAGCACGCCGCCCACGCCGTCGGGGCCCAGGCGGCGGGCGGCCCAGCGGCGCCCGCGCTCGAGGCTGCCCGGGTTGTCGGTCTGGAAATAGCGCACCGCCACGAAACGGAGGGCCTGGTTCAGGGTGCGCAGGGCCAGCAGGACTTCGGCCGGGGGGCCGTCCGTGCGCTCCTTCAGCAGGCGCTCGGCCAGCCGTCGGATCTCCCAGGCCGGGTCGGCGGGGGCGGCGTCCAGGCCCGGCGGCAGCAGGCCGTCCACGGCATAGCGGTCCCACGCATCGGCCGACAGGGGGAACGCGAAGACGAAGTAGTCGGACGAGCGGGGGCCGGATACCATGGCTGGGCGTGCCTTTCCTTCTTGCTTCGGGCGGCGGAACCGACCCATTATCCGTCCGTCCGGCGAAATGACAAGGACGCACTGTATTTTCGCGCACCCGGCTCCCGGAGGAGACCCCTTTTGAAGAAAACCATCCGCATCGGCAACGCCGGGGGCTACTGGGGCGACGACCTCGACGCCCTGCGCCGCCAACTGACCGGCGGCCAACTGGACTACATCACGATGGACTTCCTGGCCGAGCTCACCATGTCCATCCTGCGCAAGCAGCAGCTGAAGAACCCCGAGCTGGGCTACGCGCGCGACTTCGTCACGCAGTTGGAAACCTGCCTGCCGATCATCGCCGAGACGGGCGTCAAGGTGATCACCAACGCCGGCGGCACCAACCCCGCCGCGCTGGGCCGGAAGATCCAGGCGATGGTGCGCCAGCGCGGGCTGTCGCTGAAGGTGGGCGTCGTCTACGGCGACGACATCTGCGCGCGGCTCGACGACCTGACGGCAGCCGGCGAGACGTTCACGAACATGGAGAACGGCGCGAAGTTCGGCCCCGTGAAGGACCGCGTCATCGCCGCCAACGTCTACCTGGGCGCCGAGCCGGTGGTCGCCGCGCTGGCCGAGGGCTGCGACATCGTCGTGACCGGCCGCGTCACCGACACGGGCATCACGCTGGCGCCGATGATCTTCGAGTTCGGCTGGGCGATGGACGACTGGGACAGGATGGCCGCCGGCATCGTGGCCGGGCACATCATCGAGTGCGGCGCGCAGGCGTCGGGCGGCAACCTGACCGACTGGCGCGAGGTGAAGAGCTTCCGCGACATCGGCTACCCCATCATCGAGATGGCGCCCGACGGCACCTTCACCGTCACCAAGCACAAGAAGACCGGCGGCAAGGTCTGCGCGAAGTCGGTCAAGGAACAGCTCGTCTACGAGATGGGCGATCCCGGGCAGTACATCTCGCCCGACGGCGTCGCCTTCTTCGACACGATCCAGGTGAAGGAGCTGGGCCCCGACCGCGTCGGCGTCAGCGGCGTGCGCGGCGGCCCGGCGCCCGAGCGCTTCAAGGTCTCGATGGCGTACGAGGACGGCTGGAAGGCCGACGGCGAGGTGCTGGTCTGCGGCCCCGACGTGCGCGACAAGGCCAAGGTCATCACCGACGTGTTCTGGCGGAAGACCGGGCACACGTTCGCCAAGACCAACACCTCGCTGGTCGGCGCCGGCAGCATCTGGCCGCCGCAGCTGGCGGGCTGCGAGCCCGACGAGATCTACCTGCGGTTCGGCGTCTGCGACCCGGACCCGGCCAAGATCGAGGACTTCGCCAAGGCGCTGCCGGCGCTGATCCTGGCCGGACCTTCGGGCATGGCCGTCTCCACGCGCGGGCGGCCGCGCGCCCAGCAGGTGGTGGCCTACTGGCCGGCGCTGATCCGCCGCGACCGCGTGGCGGCCGAGGTGCGCACCTTCGCGGTGGACGGCGCCGAGACGGCGCTGCGCATCGAGTTTCCCGTGCGGGGCGAGATGGGTGAGCCGGTCACCAGCGGTATCAAGCCGCGCGCGCTGCCGCGCAAGCCGGCGGCCGGCGCCCTGCGCACCGTGCAGCTGCGGCGGCTGTGCTACGCGCGCAGCGGCGACAAGGGCGACACGTCGAACATCGGCGTGCTGGCGCGTTCGCCCCGAATATACGAATGGCTGGCGGGGTACCTGACGGCGGCGCGCGTGAAGAAGTTCTTCGGGCCGATGGTCAAGGGCCCGGTCACGCGGTACCGCCTGGACAACCTGGAAGGCCTGAACTTCCTGCTCGAAGGCGCGCTCGGCGGCGGCGGCACCACCAGCCTGCTGGTGGATCCGCAGGGCAAGACGCTCAGCCAGGCGCTGCTGCAGATGGAAGTCCAGGCGCCGTCATCGCTCCTGCGGGGGCTGGACTGAGGGGTCGATGCAGCCGCAACCGGTGTTCTTCATCGCCATCCTCGGGGTGGTCCTGGTCGGGGGCGTCATCGGGTGGCGCCTGGACCAGAAGCGCCAGGAGGCGCTGCGCGTCTGGGCCTTCGCGCGCGGGTGGCGGGTGCGGCCCGGCGGCGGCGACGGGCCCCTGTTCGAGCACCCGGCCGTGAAGCTGTTCCAGCTGGGGCACTCGCGGCGGTGCAGCTGCGTGATCGAGGGTGAACTCGACGGGCAGCCCCTGCAGATGTTCGATTACCGCTACGTGACGGGCCACGGCAAGAACCGCACGACGCACCAGTACTGGGTGGCGATCCTGAACCTGCCGTACCCGGTCCGGCCGCTGCGCGTCCGTCCCGAGAACCCGTTCGACAAGGTGGGCGAGTTCCTGGGCGCCGACGACATCGACTTCGAGTCGGCCGAGTTCAGCCGCCGCTTCTTCGTCACCGCCGACGATCGCAAGTGGGCGTACGACATCATCCATGCGCGGATGATGGAGTTCCTGCTGGCGTCGTCGGGCGGCCACTCGCTCGAGTTCGGCAGCCATGAGCTCGTCGTCTTCGATCGCGGCGGCGGCAAGGCGGAACACTACGAGGCCGCAATGGCCCTGCTGCAGGGCATTCGCGACCGGATCCCCGAGTACGTCGTCCGCCAGCAGAGGGGTGAGGATACATGAGCATCTGGGTGTACATCGTGCCGCCGACGATGGTCCTTCTCTGGTTCGTGCTGACCTACAACGCGTTCGTGCGCGTGCGGCAGCAGGTGAGCGAGTCGTGGGCCGGCATCGACACCGAACTGAAGCGGCGCTACGACCTGATCCCCAACCTGGTGGAAACGGTCAAGGGCTACGCCGGGCACGAGCGCCAGACGCTCGAGGCGGTGACGGCTGCACGCGCGAAGGCGGCCGCCTCGGCCGGCAGCCCCGGCGCGCAGGCGCGCGACGAGCAGGCCCTGGTCACCAGCGTGAACAAGCTGCTCGCGGTGGCCGAGTCGTACCCCGACCTCAAGGCCAGCGCCAACTTCCTGCAGTTGCAGAAGGAACTGGCCAACACCGAGGACCGCATCCAGGCCGCTCGCCGCTTCTTCAACGGCAACGTGCGCGACCTCAACACCCGCATCGCCGTGTTCCCGAGCAGCCTTGTGGCCTCGATGTTCGGCGTCAAGCCGGCCGAGTTCTTCGAGGTCGAGAGCACTTCCGTCCGCCAGGTCGTCGACGTCTCGTTCAACGGTTAGGAGAGACCGCATGCCCGCCAGTCGTCCGCTGTTCACGCCGTTCGCCGCCCGTGCCGAGACCATCCGCCTGGACGCCGCCCTGTGCGCCGAGGCCGGGCTCGAGGCCTGGGCCGCCCAGTTCAAGCTGGGCACGGCCGGCTACCGCGACCTGCTGGACCCGGCGGACTTCTTCAACCTGGGCGTGCCGTTCAATGGGCTGACCGCCGCGGTCTTCCTGGAGGCGCGCGCGCGCCTGGCTGTACGGCGCGGGCTGAAGGCGCTGCACGTGGGCGGCGAGGTGCGCCCGCACACGCCGGAACTGATCGACCTG
This sequence comes from uncultured bacterium, assembly GCA_903859215.1. Taxonomy (GTDB): domain Bacteria; phylum Krumholzibacteriota; class Krumholzibacteriia; order LZORAL124-64-63; family LZORAL124-64-63; genus CAINDZ01. Next base: position 11,212 of record CAIOLW010000051.1, read on the forward strand.
GCCGCGCGCATCTACGCGGCGCACGGGATCAGCGTGCAGCTGCGGCCGGCCGGGCTGCGCACGACGCCCATCTGGCTCTCGTCGTTCGGCGTGTTCTTCGAGGAGCTGGACGGCGGCGAGAACTTCACGGCGTCGCACAGCCAGAGCTACAAGGGCGGCTGGAAGCCGATGGACGGCGACGGCGGGCAGTTGATCGCAATGGCGCCCGAGATCGAGCAGGGCGTGCGCGATCTGGTGGCCGGGGCCCTGGCCGGCGGCACCGACATCCGCCTGGCCGCGGCGGACGATGCGCTGGTGCGCCGCGACTTCGACCCGGTGGACGCGTACGTCGAGGTACTGCGGCAGGTCGTGCCGGCGCCGCTGCTCGAGGCGATCGCCCCGGCGGGCGCGCGCGGGTTCCACGCGGGCTTCTGCACCGAGGGTGGCTCGATGGGGGCGACGGCGCGCCGCGTGTTCGGGGCGCTCGACATCGACTGCAAGCCCGGCGGCACGGTCTTCTTCACGCACGAGGACGAGCACAGCGACTACCACGGCATCGGCCAGCTGGCCGGCCAGAACCACGGTGTCGATCCCGGCAAGTGGCAGGTCTACAAGCACGTGGGCGCGCAGGAACTGCTGCGCGAAAGGCGCTGCGACGTCTTCTTCATCTGGGATCCCGACGGCGACCGTTTCAACATGGTCACCGTGGCGCCGGCTGGGCTGGCGAAGGACGCGGCGGCCGCCGGCCTTGAAGTGGATCCGCTGGATGAAGCGCGGTGCCTGGTCTTCTTCAAGCCGAACCAGATCTATTTCATGCTGACGGCGTTGAAGCTGGAAGGCCTCGCGGCCGCCGGCGCGCTCGCGAAGCACGACTGGATCACCGCGACCACGTTTCCGACCAGCCGCAGCATCGGCGAGATCGCCGAGGTCAGCGCGCGCCGCGGCGGCGCGAACCTGCCCACGTACCAGGTGCCGGTGGGCTTCAAGTACTTCGCCGAACTGGTGGGCAGCCTCGAGCAGCAGGTCGTGGCCGGCGCGGCCAACGCGAGCGCCACGGACGTGACTGGGCGCGTGACCGCGTTCGGGCCGCGCCCGCGACTCCTGATCATGGCCGAGGAGAGCGGCGGCGCGGCGATGGGCTTTGCGGAGCCGGTCGGCAGCCGGCACGGCAAGCGCCGCAGCCTGGCGCCGAAGGAGAAGGACGCGATGCAGATCGGCGTGCTGGCGCTGTGCCTGGGCGCGCGCCTGCATGTCGAGGGGGGCAGCTTCGCCGGCTACTACCTGGCTGCGCTCGACCGCTACGACACCACCTACCGCTTCTACGAGCGACGCGACCTGACGCTGTTCGACGAGTCGCTGAAGGGCCCGGCGCGCGAGGCGGCCAAGGCCGCCGGCAACGCGCGCAAGGACGCCACGGTCGCGTTCTTCGCATCGCTGGAGGGGAAGTCGCCGGGCGCAGTGGCCGCGGCGCTGCAGGCCGGGCTGACGGCGGGCGTGGCGCTGCCGCCGGTCGAGCGCGCGTTCCGCGCGGGCGACGGCACCATGATCGAGTTCGCGGGGCTGTGGTTCGAGTTGCGTGCCTCGGGCACCGACGCGGTGCTGCGCTACTACATGGAAGGACGCGACGCGGCGACGGTCGGCGCGCTCAACGAGGCGTTCACGAAGTTGGCGCTGCCCGCCTAGATCAACATGCTTTGGCGCGCGCTACCAGCGCAGCGTGCCGTAGAACTCGACGCCGGCGAACGCCGGTTCGTACTTGCAGACGCCGCCCGAGCACAGGAAGCCCGCCTGCCGCTCGCCTGCCCACAGGTTGAGCGTGGCGCCGCCGTCCAGCCGGCGGGTGGCCTGCGCGGCCAGGTACGGACCGGGGTCCTCGCCCGGCGAACGCTGCGCGGCGTACTTGTTGTTCGTTTCCAGGACGACGCCGAGGGTCCAGTTGCTCGTCGTCGCGCACTCCAGCTTCAGCCATTGCTGGTCATAGGCGCCGAGGTCGAAGCCGACGCCGCCGCCCATCCGCACGTGCTGCTGTTCCGCCTGCAGGATCCAGCCCGGGCCCGTGGCCGGGTGCCAGGTGACCTCGGCCGCGGCGGTCTGCCGCAAGCCTTCGCTGTCCTGGTAGCCGAGGGCGCCGTTCACCGCGAAATCGCCCCACTGTTCCTTCTCGAGGGACACGTACGCCATCTCGTACACCGTGCCCCCGTCATGGCGCCGCAGGCGCGAGGCGCTGCCCTTGGCCGTCACGCCGGCCGGCCCGCTCCAGGTCAGGTCCAGGTTGTGGCCCTTCTCGTCGGTCGCGTTCAGGGCGTGGGGCGCGCGGTTGAGCAGCGTCCAGGTGAACTCGCCGGCCAGCGACGGCGGGCGGTTCAGCGACGTGGCGCCGTCCGCGCGCGAGACCAGTTCGAAGTCCTCGTAGTCGCTGGCCTCCCACGAGAGCGTGACGGGCCCCTGGTACAGGTTCAGGTTGCCGTAGAGGGCCCAGCCCCGGCGCGGGTCGTCAGTGGCGGGATTGAAATCGAAGGCGTCGAGTGAGAAGCGGTTGCGGCCCGCCACCTCGACATACCAGTCGGCGCGTCCGAGGCTCTGCCGGGCGCGCAGCGAGGTTGCCCATTCGCGGTCGACGGCCCCGGTGCCGGCCTGTGCCTGGTTCGCCCACGTGAGTCCCGAGAAGCCGCAGGCGAGGCCGGCGCCGCTGGTCCACTCGAGGTCGGCCCCGCGCAGGTCCAGTTCGCGGGCCGACGGGGTGCCCGAGAAGGCCGTCGCAGCGAGACCGCCGTGGCGCACGGTCGCGATGAAGCCGTCGAGGCGCGTGTCGATGCGGAGATTGCGGTCCTGCCAGGAATTGAACAGCAGGCCCCGTCCGAACAGGCCGTGGAACGTGCCCAGGCGCAGGACCGCTTCGCCGCGCGTGAGTTCGAACCAGCGGTGCGTGATCTCGTTGCGGCGCCCGCCTTCCTCGCCGGGCGACTGCGAGTCGAGCGTCAGCCCCGCGCGCAGGTTGCCGCGCTGCAGGGACAGGTCCAGCCAGTTCTCGACGATTTCGCGGCGCGTTTCGGTCGCGTACGAATACTCGAAGCGGTCGGTGGCCGTCACGTCGGTCGTCGCCTGCGGCGTGCCGCACGACATCGGCGCCGCCGCGACGGCAACGGGTATGTCCACATCGGCCTTCACGGGGGCTTCCGCTCCCAGCGCCGCGATGAGCGCCTGTTCGAGCGTCGCCTCGCTGCCCAGGACGTAGCCGGTCTGGCGGTATGCCTCGCGGCCCTCGCGGTCGTAGAGGATCAGGAAGGGCATCGCGTCGACGTGCAGCTGGCGCTGCACATCGCCGCCGGTGTCCAGCAGCACGGTCAGGTTCTCCCAGCCGTGGGCGCGCACCGTGGGCTCGACTTTGGCGATGCTGCGCGAGTCGTCGGTGGCCACCGCCAGGAACGCCACGCGGCCCTCGTAGCGGCCGGCCAGCACCTCGAGCTGCGGCAGCTCCTTCAGGCACGGCTTGCACCACGTGGCCCAGAACGACACGACCACCGGTCCGCGTGCCAGTTCATCGGCGAAGGAGACCCGCCGGCCCGCCGGGTCCTCGAGCGTCCAGTCGGGCGCCGCGAGCGCCGGCAGGGCGCACAAGAGGAGCAGCAGCAGGACGGCCAGCCGGGTGGACGCCGGCCGCGGGCGGCGGGGTACAGGACGAGGCATCGGGTCTCCCGGTGATCTGGGCTGGGGGCTTCGGTCCTACTTCGCGAGGACCAGCTTGACGGAGGCCACGACGCCGGCGGGTCCCGCCAGCCGCGCCACGTAGGTGCCGCCCGGCAGCGCGCGCCCGTCATCGTCGGCGCCGTCCCAGGGGATGCCGTGCTGCGCCGCGCCCGCCTCGCCCCGCCAGAGCGCGCGCACGCGGCGGCCGCCGAGGTCGAACACGTCCAGCGCCAGCGTGCCCGCCTGCGACCCGTCGCCGTCGAGCCGCAGCGTCGTGCGGGGGTTGAACGGGTTGGGCGCCGCGGCCAGACTGAGGGCTGCAGACGGCACCGGGGCCGGCGACGTCGCGGGCGACTGCACCTCGAAGCCGACTGTCTGGTGCAGCGACGGCACGTTGATGCTCGTGACCGTGATGTACGTCGTGCCGTGGCCCTGGTCGATCATCGGCGTGATGTTCACGCCCAGGTACACCGAGGCGCCGGGCTGGACGGTGTACTGGATCTGCGTGATGAAAGGCGGGTAGCACAGGGCGACGTCGCACATCGTCGTTACCCAGTTGGCCGACATGCTCGACACCATCGTGATCCGGTACGTGTCCGCCACCGAGCCCGTGTTGTGGATATCGGTGTGGAACGACGACGTGACGTTCAGCGCGGTGCCGCGGGCGCTGTCGGCAATGACCCAGTTGAACGAGGTCTGAGCGCTCGCCGTCGCGGCCATGGTCAGCAACAGGCAGGCCAGCAGCGCGCCGATGCGGTCGGTCTTCGAAGTGTGGCGGTCGCGGGTCATGGCGGTTCTTCCTCCGGTCACGGGCGATGCCATTTCACGGTGGCGGCCGTCGAGCCGGCCTGCAGCACGGTCTTGTCGGCGGTGCGCTGCACGAAAGCGATCACGGTCACGTTCGCCGGGTCGGCGGCGCCGCGGTTGAGCGTCAGTTCGAACGTGGCGGGGGCCCCGGCGACCAGCGGGCCCAACGCCGGCGGCGCGTCGACGCGGTCGCGGAACACGTGATGGAACGCCGTCTGCCCGTTCGTGCCGGGCGGCGTCGCGTACGTCACGAGGTCCTCCCAGAGGGCCACGTACAGCGTGCAGCCGGACAGGTCGACGTTGCGCAGCGGCGTCAGGGTCACGTCGACGGGCACGGCGGCGGCGACTCCCGGCTCGGCGGCGACATCCACCAGGAAGCCCGGGTCGACGTCCCAGCGACCGGCCACGGCTGCGACCGGCCCGGCGGCGTCCAGGGCGTCCGGCTGCGCGACGCCGTCGATGAGCAGCAGCGGCGTGGCCATCACCCAGTAGAACGTGTAGCGCTCGGCGTTCTCGGTCGGGTTGGCCAGGTACATGGGGTCGGTGGGGTTCGGCCAACTGACGCTGTACTCGACGAACAGCGCGCGGTCGGGGCCGTAGCCGTCGCGCGCGCACAGGTTGACGAGGTTGCCGGCGGCCTGCGCGCACGTGCCGCAGTTGACGTTGCCGAAGCTCTCGAGCATGACCGTGCGGCGAGAGCGCAGTTGCAGCTGCTGCGGCGACACCTCGGTGACGGTTCCTTCGGCCACGGTCACCGGCAGGCTGGCCGGCACGCACAGCCAGGTGTCCATCGCCAGCGAGATGTCCACGGTGCCGGGCACAAGGCCGGCCACCGTCGCGGGGGTCACCTTGCCGGAGTCCACGCCGCCCACCAGGATGTGGGCGCCGGCGGGCTCGCTCGTCACGCGCACGCCGGTCTGGAAGAGCGCGAAGTCGATCGCGACATCGTCCAGCGGCCGCAGGTCGACGGGGACCACTTCCGGATCGGCGTACCACTCGGCGAGGTCGACGCGCACCTGGTGCGTCTCGGCGCTGACCCCGGTGAACGTGAAGGGGGTGACCTGCCCGGTGGCGCGGCCGTCGATGAGGATGGCGGCGCTGGCGGGTGTGGAGCGCACGGTGAGCGTGGCCGGCTCGTACGTCGGCGCAACGCGCCCGCAACCGCCGCCCAGTGCGGCAAGCGCCAGGACTGCCGCAGCGAGGGCGCCGCAGGCCCGGCGGGCAGTCGGCTGGCATCGCGCGAGGGGCACGCAGTCATCCTTCCGGGAAGGGCGGGGTCGGGCCCGGGCCGAAAGGGGCGACCGGGCAGTCTCAATTATAGCCGCCGCCGGCCGGCCCGGTCAACGCGGCCGCCGCACCGGGCCCTATTTGCCCGCCACCGCCCCGGTCCGTAGGTTCACCGCACCTCCCTGGCGGACATCACGGCGGCCCTGCCCGCCCAGCCGGGCCCCGGACCGGGCCCCACAACGGTCGGAGACGGGTCGGGGTCCGGGGTCCCTCCACCTGCCGGGGTGTCCACCATGCGTCCAGCCCTCCTGTGCGGCCTGTTGTTGCCGGTGCTCCTGCGAACGTCCCCGGCTGTCGCCGCCGCCGATCCCAACTCGGTGGGGCTGTACTACGACACGTCCGCGACGATGGAACAGGTCTCCATCGACCCCAACACGATGCACGTGCTCTACCTAGTGCTCCTGAACCCGGTGAACGACGACTACGAGGGCGGCACGCGCGATGTCGGGCTTGTCAGCGGGTTCGAGTGCGGCCTGCAGCCGCCGTCGGGCGACTTCCTGCTCGGGGTCGACTTCCCGCAACCGGCCATCAACGTGGGGTCGTCGTCCAACCTCATCGTCGGCTACGCGGCGGCCGTGCCCGTGGACGGGAACCGCGCCGCCACACTGGCCAGCGTGCGGGTGCTGTCGTTCGGGAACAATCGCGAGGGCTACCGCCTGGCCCTCGCGGACCCGCCCTCGTTGCCGGGCACGCTGGCCTACGTCGACGCCGAGGACCCCGGCGCCAACCTCGTGGCGATGATGCCCGTCAGCGGGACGTTCGATCGCGCCGTGTTCTGCTTCGGTGACTGGAAGCTGCGGGAGCAGGCGCAGTGGGGCGAGGTCAAGAGCCTGTTCCGGTGACGGTCGCGGCGCCGCCCTAGAACGAAAGACCGAATGCCACGCCGCTGCCGGCCGGGCTGAGGCAGAGGCAGGCCGCGAGCGACGGCGTGCCGGTCGTCAGGTTGAAGATGGCCAGGGCCGACGGCCCGGTGTGGACCTCGGCCGCCTCGTCCAGCGTGGCGGGGATGCCGAACAGCCAGGTCGGCGCGCCGTAGGTCGTCACGGTCCTTTCGTAGCGTCCCCAGCCCAGTCCCACGGTCAGCGCGCGGCTGACGCGTTGCGTCACGCCGGCTTCGCCCGCGTACTCGTCGGTGATCGTCGTCCAGGCAGCGGCGGGGTGGTTGTCGTCGAGGGTCGGGAAACCGCGCACGTACAGCCCGATCCCGCGCGGGGACGTCCAGCCCATCAACAGGTGCAGGTCATGGCTGGACGGCCCGGCGGCGATCAGCCAGGTGCCGGGGATGCGTGGCGCACGGGGGTGTTCGGGCGGCGAAGCGGCCACGGCGCCGCCGGCCACGAGAAGGGCCAGCAGCGCCGCGCCGACACGGGGAGTCTGCATCGGGCGGTCTCCGCCTATTTGACGAGCAACAGTCGCCGGCTGTCGCTCGCGCCGCCGGCGCGCATGCGCAGGACGTAGAGCCCCGAGCCGAGCGCGCGACCCGCATCGTCCCGGCCGTCCCAGGTCACGACATGTTGCCCCGGGTCCAGTGTTTCGTCCAGCAGTTCCCGCACCCGGCGACCGGCGGCGTCATACACGTCCAGCAGCACGGGACCGGCAACCGGGAGCACAAGGCGGATCGACGTCGACGGGTTGAACGGGTTCGGCGCCGGGTCGAGCAGTTGCGCCACGCCGTGGGGGACATCGGTCGGCAATCCCGAAGTGGTGGGGACGTACTTCACGGTGACGTTGTCCGCGAAGAAGATGGGGCCATAGTCCTGGCACAGCAGTCCCGGCGATTGCCAGTGCACGACGACGTGGTTGAACCCGCCCGGCGCCACAAGTGTCAGCGTGGCCGACGGGTAGATGCCCGGCACCGGCGCGACCATCGTGTTCGTGCCGGCGAGGACGCCGTTCAGGTACCCCGTCACGCGCATCGTGGCCGAAGTGTCGCAGGCGAGCTCGTCCACCGCGTAGAGGATGGAGAAGTCGGTGACCACTTTGTCGAAGTCGATCAGCAGGTCCGAAGCGAAGACGCTGCTCGGGTACGCGTAGTTCCCCGACATCCCGGCCGGGGCGATACCCAGCGTGCCGACCGACTGGATGGAGTAGCCGCCCGCGAACTGCGCGCCGACGATGCCGTTCGACACGTTGATCGGGAACGGCGTGCCCGCCGGTGTGGAGTCGAAATCAAACGTCGCGAAGTCGGGCGCCGAGGCGAAGAAGGCCGTGATCTGCAGGTCGTATGCCGCGGGGAACGAGATCGTCGACGTCAGGCTGCCGTCCGACCAGCCCGTGAACACGAATCCGTGCGCAGGTATGGCGGTCAGCGTGACCGTCTGCCCGTCATTGAACGTGCCGCCGCCGGTTGCCGCGCCGCCGTAGGCGGGGTAGACCGACGTGACGACGGTCCAGGCGGCGGTGAAGTTCGCCGTCAGCGACCGGTTGGCCGCAGCGGGGAACGTGTAGTGGGCGTTCGTGCTGACGACAGATGCGCCCTCGGTCCAGTTGAGGAAGCCCCAGCCCGGTCCGGCGGTCGCCTGCAGCGACACCGTCGAGCCGAGGGGATAGGCGCCGGCGCCGGAGACCGTGCCTGCGGCCGCCGGCTGGACAGCGGTGGCGATGGTCGCCGTGGGGGCATCCGAGGCCACGAGTGAAAACGCGAGGTCCTGCGGCGGTGCCTGGTAGTTGCTGCCCGTGATGTAGCGGAAGTGACCGTTGTTGCCGCCGGTGCCCGTGGCCAGGCCCCAGTCGGGCGCATAGGACGGGGCCGCCGCGCCCTGCGAGGCGACGATACGTACCCAGTATTTCACGCCGCCGGTCGCCGGGAAAGGTGATGGCAGGGTGTAAACGTAGTCGTCCAGCGCGACGCCGCCGAAAGTGCCGGCAGGGGTCTCTCCCGCATTGCCGCCGACGTAGTAGCGGACCAACTGGCCGCCGGCGGCGAGGTCGGGCTGCGAGCCGCCGCCGATCGACCGGTAGATCGAGACCTCGAAATCGGACACCGGCGCCTGCCCCGTGCCTGCCGGGTGGTACTCGTAGCCGCCACGCCAGTGCACCTCGGTGATGGAGGCATCGGCCGACAGCGTGAAGTTGTCCCAGCAGTAGGCATCGCCGTCCAGGCCATCGGGCGGGTACCACGACGACTTGTGGAGCGTGCCGGTCCCCGCATGCGATTGAGCGAAGACGGCGGCGGCGTTGGCTGTGCCGGCGTCGGCCATTGACAGGCAGGCCAGTGTCAGGCAGGCCAGTGGCAGACAGGCCAAGGCGATGGCGGGACGCTTCATGGCGGGCCTCCGGGTGATGATCGGTCGGCTGTCGGCGTTTCGATGCTGATCGCGCGGATACTAGTTTATTTTACTCTCAGTTTCTACCCAAAATGAATTGGGAGAGTCATTATCGGCAACATATTGCTAAATAATAGATTAACTGTATTCCACGATGTCGATGACGACCGTCACGTCGTCCGCGAATCGTCCGATCCGTTGTTTCAGGCCCGCAGGACCGCAAGGATCCGGTCGCCCGTCAGCACTGCCGACAGGATCGTCTGCGCCAGGTACTGCAGGCTTGCGGGGTTGAGCAGGAACTGGGGCGTCGTGGCGTGGTCAATCGCCCGAAACCCGCGCCCGCAATTCCGTCCGCAGCACCTTCATCATGCTGCTCTTGGGCAGCTCGGTGACGATGTCGAAATGCCGCGGCACCTTGTACGCCGAGAGCAGCTTGCGGCAGTGCTCGCGCAGTTCCTCAGCCGTCACGGCCATCCCCGGCCGCAGCACCACATACGAGCGCACCACCTCGCCGCGCTGCGGGTCGGGCACGCCGATCGTCGCCGCCTCGAGGACCGCGGGGTGCGCCACCAGCACGCCGTCCACCTCGTCCGGGTACACGTTGCAGCCGTTGACGATGATCATGTCCTTCTTGCGGCCGACGATGGCGCAGTAGCCGTCCTCGTCGATGCGCGCCAGGTCGCCGGAATAGACCCAGCCGTCGCGTAATGTCTGCGCCGTTTCCTCGGGCCGGTTCCAGTAGCCCTTCATGACCTGCGGGCCGCGCAGGCAGAGTTCGCCCTCCTCGCCGGGGCCCAGTTCGAGCAGGCCGGTCTCGATGTCGACGACCTTGTGGTCGGTGCCCGGCATCGGCACGCCGACGGTGCCCGGCTTGCGCAGGCCGTTCAGCGGGTTGCCGTGCGTGACGGGCGACGTCTCGGTCATCCCGAAGCCCTCGGTGATGCGCCCGCCGGTCAGCGACTCAAAGCGCTTGAGCACCTCGACCGGCAAGGGCGCCGAACCCGAGAAGCAGCCCTTGATGCTCGTGATGTCGAGCTTGTCGATGTTCGGGTAGTTGTTGATGGCGATGTAGAGGGCCGGCACCGCCGGGAACATCGACACGCGGTAGCGGCGGATGCTGGCCACGAGGTCGTCGATGTCGCGCGGGTTCGGCGCCAGCACGATCTGGAAGCCGGCCATCACCGGCCAGAGCATCGCCACCGTCATGCCGAAGACGTGGAAGAAGGGCAGGCAGGCGATCGTGACTTCCTTGCCCTCTTCGGCCTCGTGGAACCACATGCCGCACTGCTGGGCGTTCACCGAGATGTTGCGGTGGGTGAGCATGGCGCCCTTCGAGACGCCGGTCGTGCCGCCGGTGTACTGCAGCAGGGCCACGTGGTCCAGCGGCAGGTACGGGCCGTGCGCGATGGGTGCGTTCCCCTTGACGAGGTCGCGGAAGAAGTGGACCCCCGGCTCGGGCTTTACGCGCACGTACTGCCCGGTCTTCTTCAGCTTCAGCGGCGCCAGGACGTTGAGCGGGAACGGCAGGTACTCGGGGATCGAGGTGACGACCACGTGCTTGACCGGCGTCTTGCCGAGGATGCCGCGCAGCTTGCCCGCCCACAGGTAGTCGAGCGTGACGACGACCGACACGCCGGCGTCGTTGAACTGGTACTCGAGCTCGCGCTCGACGTAGAGCGGGTTCGTATTGACGACCTGCGCGCCCAGGCGCAGCGTCGCGAAGTGGGCGATCACCATCTGCGGCAGGTTGGGCAGCCACAGCGCGACGCGGCTGTCCTTGCCGACGCCGAGCTTCGCCAGGCCAGCGGCGAAGCGGTCCACCTGGTCCTGCAGTTCGGCATAGGTGAGGGTGCGGCCCTTGAACGTGACGGCGGGCCGCTGGGCCCATTTCACGGCGGAGGCGTCGAGGAACTCGACCACCGTCTGCTCGCGGAAGACCGGCTCGGCCGGGACGGCCGGCTCGTAGTGCTTCGTCCAGGGGCGGGGATTGGCGGGTCCGGTCATCGGGTTCCTCCCGTGGCAAATGTTGGATTCGCGACATACTTGCAAGTCGGCAACCGATCCATCAAGTCAGAAATTCAATGGATTCCATGCGTTGTCGGCGCTCGCGGCGACTCCGACTCGTCGGGCGGCAGTCCACTATTGTGTCCCGCCGGCCATTCAATGGTGATATCATCCCGGCCGAAAGCGCTTCCACGTTTCCGGCCCGCCGCCGCCCCGGCGCGCCGCCGACCAGCACGGGTGCCCCGCTCCATGCGGGCGGGACACCGGAAAGGTTCGGTGGACCATGTGCCGTTCCGCGCTCTTCCCGATTCCCCTCTCCGTCGCCCTCGCCTGCACTCTCGCCCTGGTCCCGCTGCCTGCGTCGGCCGGCGGCCCGCCGACGTTCTGCTCGATTTCCGCCGCCTACAGCGACAGCTACGCGCCGTGGGCGGAAAGCTGGTCGTCGTACGAGACCTTCGCCGGCACCGAGTGCGAACCGATGTCCATCGCCATGGCCTACATCGTCAAGGGCGAGGGCAACATTCCCAGCGGCTACTCCGGCGTCTCGGCCGGCGACAACTCCAAGGCGTTCGCGAACGTCCATCGCATCGTTCCGCGCGGGAAGCTGCCGGCCGGCTTCAAGGCGGACTGCATCCCGTGGAAAGCAAACATCCGCTACCGGCTGGCGCTGGGCGATGGCGTCGGGGGCGCGGTGCTGGGCTCACTGCAGGCAGTCCTGTCGATGCCCGACGGCAACCAGTTCGTGACGGCGCCCGCGGGCCAACTCAATGCCCACGCCGACACCGTGCTCAGCGGCTGCATCCCGGCGGCGCTCGTGCTGGAGAAGAAAGCCTCGTTCTCAAGCCACCTGCGCGCCTACGTCCACCTCGAGATCTCCAACGCGATGGAACCCAACGTGTCGTTCGAGGCGCAGGCGATCGGTGATCCCCTGGTCACGATCGACCCGACGTGGTCGGACGCCGCGCTGTTCATGGTCGAGCAGGAGGACAAACTACACCCGGGCGTCTGGGCCGAGGTCGACCGCAGCTGGATGAAGGAAGTGCCGTGGACCGAGGCCACGTCCGGCCAGCTGCTGCAGCCAGGTGCCGACGTGATGGCCGCGTGGGGCGACTACGACAACGACGGCCTGCCGGATGCCTGCATCATGAACAACGCGCAGGCCAACGTGCTGCTGCACAACCTGGGTGACGGCTCTTTCGCCGACGTGACGCCGCCCGCCCTGGCGGCGGCCACGGGCGCCGTGTTCGCCCGCTGGGTCGACTACGACAACGACGGCCTGCTGGACCTCTACCTGATCCGCGGCGCCACCAGTGGCAGCACGAACCTGTTGCTGCGCAACGAAGGCGGCGGCGCCTTCACGAACGTCACGCCGACGATCCTGCAGCACCCCGGCTACAACAGCGACGCCGCCTGGGCGGACTTCGACCTTGACGGCGATCTCGATGTCTTCATCGCCAGCTGCTACTCGGGCACGAAGCTTTTGCGACAGAACGCCGACCACAGCTTCACCGACGTGACGCCGACGGCCATGATCGACACCCGCTGCGTCCAGGCCGCCGTCTGGGGCGACTACGACAATGACCGCCTGCCCGACCTCTACATGATCCTGAGCAACGGCGCCAACCGGCTGTTCCACAATGCCGGCGGCGGCGTGTTCGCCGATGTCTCGGCCGCCAGCCGGACCAACGACGCCGGCGTCAGCCACACGGCCGCCTGGGGCGACTACGACAACGATGGCCGGCTCGACCTCTACGTGGGCAACAACGGCCCCAACATGCTGTACCACAACCAGGGCGGGGGCGTCTTCGCGGACTCGAGCAGCAGCTTCACCGCCTCGGCTTCCTATGCCGTGACGTCCGCCTGGGCCGACCTCGACCTCGACGGCAATCCCGACCTCGTCACGCAGAACTGGGGCCAGCGCGGCGACGTGGTCTTCAACCTCGGCAACCACGCCTTTGACTGGGCGATGTGGCACACGTCCGGCCCCGTCGAACAGTTCGCGGGCGCCCTGTCCGTGCTGGACATCGACGGTGACGGCGACCTGGACCTCTACTTCCCGCGCGCGGGCAACAACACGCTGCTGCGCAACGACCAGGTCCTCGGCGGGCACTGGCTGCAGGTCGACCTGCGCGGCACCGGGTCGCCTGGCGGCTCGAACCGCTTCGGCGTCGGGGCGCGCATCCGCGTCGTGGCGGCGGGCGCGCCGACGCAGATCCGCGAGGTCAGCGGCGGTCTCGGTCGCTTCAACGGCGTGCCGCTGCGGGCGCACTTCGGGCTCGGCGAGGCGGCGCGCGTCGACACGCTCGAAGTCACGTGGCCCAACGGCACGGTCACGCGCAACGCCGTGGCGTTCACGGCCGACCGCGTCGTCACGGTGCACGAGACGGGCGAGATCTCCGGTGTCTTCGACGACCCCGGGCTGGTGCCGCGGCCCGTGCTCTTCCAGAACGCGCCGAACCCGTTCAACCCCGTGACGTTCATCCGCTACGAATTGCGCGCGCCGGCCGAGGCGCGGCTGGTCGTGTACGACGTGGCCGGTCGCGCCGTGCGCACCCTTGTGGCGGGGCTGCCGCAGGTGGCGGGTCGCTACGAGGCCGCATGGGATGGTCGCGACGATGCCGGTCGCGCCTGCGCGTCGGGCGTCTACATCTACCGCCTGGAAGCGGGCGCGGCGGCCGAGAGCGGCAAGATGGCGCTGTTGCGCTGAGGTGACCATGCACCCGTTCCTGATCGTGAACCCCCGGGCCGGCCGCTCGCGGCGCGGCCCGGACATCGACCGTATCCGGCGCGCCTTCGCAGCGCACGGCCTGGCGGTCGAGGTCGCCTTGACCACGAGGCCCGGCCACGCGACCGCGTTGGCCCGCCGGGCCGGGGGCGATCCGGTCGTGGCGGTGGGCGGCGACGGCACCGTGCACGAGGTGCTCCAGGGGCTGGACCTGCCGCGGCAGCGGTTTGGCGTCATCCCGTCCGGCACGGGCGACGACTTCGCCTGGCAGCACGGCATCAGTGACCATGTCGAGGCGGCGGTGGCCAGGATCGCGGCGGACCAGGAGCGGCAGGTCGACCTCGGCGAGTGGAAAGGGGGTCGCTTCCACAACAACCTCGGCTTCGGCTTCGAGGCCGACGTGAACCGGTTGAGCCACCGCGTGCGCGGCATCCGCGGGCCCGCCCTGTACTTCGCGGCGCTCGCGCGGGCGCTGGCGACGCTGCGCTCCTATCAAGTCGAACTCGCGTGGGATGAAGGATCGTTCTCGGGGAGCCTGCTGACCGGCGCGCTGCTCAACGGTCGCCGTGTGGGCGGCGCGTTCCGCCTGGCGCCGGCCGCGCGCACCGACGACGGCGCCCTCGACCTGGTCACCGTGGCGGCGATGGGCCGCCTCGGCGTGGTGACCGCGCTCGGGCCGGTGCTGCGCGGGCACGAACCGCGCGACCCGCGCATCCGGCGGGCCACGGTCACCTGGCTGCGCCTGCGCGCGGAAACGCCTGTGCCGGTCTACATGGACGGGGAGTACTGCGGGGAGCACCGTGAACTGGACGCGCGGGTGCTGCCGGCGGCGCTGCGATTGCTTTGACGGCGGGGCGCTGCGCGCGCGCCGGCGCCGACGGACGGGGAGGAATGATGTCCCGGGTTTCGCGCCTCGGCGAACGCTGTCACCGGTCCCGCGTCGCGGCGCTGGCACTGCTGGCGGGCTTGATCATGTCGGCGCCGGCGCTGGCCGCGTCCCGCCTGGAGGCGATCACCGAGTTCTCCCTCGCCTGCCGGGTGGCCGGCAGCAGCGACACGTCGACGGCCGGAGCCGACGGCAACGGCGCCGTTCTTGGCTGGGAGGGCGGGCTGTTCCTGCATGCCGATCGTCCCCTGGCCTGGGGGCCCAGCGTGTCCGTGACCGCGGGCCGGCGCAGCGCCGTCGCCGCGGCGCGGCTGAGGTTGCGCCACCGTTTCCCCGGCACCGGGCGCTATCTCGACCTGAGCCCCGGCGTGGCCTTCGCCGTCAGTCACGAAAACCGCGAGCCCGCCGGCCCCGGCCTGGTCTGCGGCGCCGACTACGGGCTGGCGCCGTGGTGCGCGGCCACGCTGCAGTTTGAACGATTGCCGATGCGGAATGGTCCGCATGGAGCGCTGACGAACCTCAACCTCGGGATGAAGGTGGGGGGCCGCACGGGTTTGCTGGCCGGCAGCGCGATGCTCGTGGCGGCGGCTCTGGCGGCGGTCGCCGTGGCCGCGGCGCTGAGCGAGAGTGGCGCGTGGTGACGATTTTACGTCGTTAACTTGTTGATATAAAATATAATAACTGAATCGAACGATAAATCGCCTTCAACTGCTTTTTTCCGGCAACCTTTCCTCTGAATTCGAGTATATTACATTACTAATACACTAGGTCAGGCCTGGACCCGACAGACAGGAAGCACGGCCGTGATCCACATCGACCCGCGCGATGGAACGCCCATCTACCGCCAGATCATCGACCAGGTGAAGCGGATGGTGCTGACCGGCGGACTGGGACCCGGTGAGCAGATCGAACCGGTGGCGAGCCTCGCCGCGCGCGTGCACGTCAACCCGATGACTGTCAGCAAGGCCTACAGCGCGCTGGTGGACGCCGGTGTGCTCGAACGACGGCGGGGCGTCGGGTTGTTCGTGGCCGAGGCCGCCGTCAGCAGCACGCGCGACGACCGCGAGGACCTGCTCGACCGCGAACTGCGCAGCGCCGCGGCGCTGCTCGTGCAGATGGACATCGACGAGGACGAGGCTGCGCGGCGTTTGCGCGCGCAGATGCGGGACTTCCGCCATGAAGAGGGGATCGATCATGAGTGAGCAGCAGCCCATCGCCCGCCTGCGCGGGGTCAGCAAGCACTACGGCGCGACGCGCGCGCTCAGCGACGTCAGCCTGGACATCATGCCGGGCACCATCGTCGGCGTGCTCGGGCCCAACGGCTCGGGCAAGACCACGCTGATGGGCCACCTGCCGGGGCTGCTGCTGCCGACCAGCGGCACGGTCGAGACGTTCGGGCAGCCGGCGGCGAAGCTGGACGACGCGGCGCTCGGGCGCATCGGCTACGTCAGCCAGGAGCCGCGGCTGATGGACTGGCTGTCCGTCGGCGAGACGGTGGCGTTCGTGCGCTCGGGGCGGCCGCGCTGGGACGAGGCTTTGTGCGCGCGCCTGCTGGCCGACTTCGAACTGGACCCGGGCAAGCGCGTCTCGGCGCTATCCCCCGGCCTTCGGCAGCGGCTGGCGATCATCCTCGCGGTGGCGCCGCGGCCCGAACTGCTGCTGCTGGACGAGCCCGCCGCCTCGCTCGACCCGGTGGCGCGGAACGACTTCCTGCGCCTGCTGATGGAACTGATCCAGGACGGCGGCCGCACCATCCTGATCTCGTCGCACATCCTGGCCGACGTGGAGAAGGTCGTCGACACGGTGCTGGTCATCAACGGCGGGCAGGTGCACTGCCACCAGCCGCTCGACGACCTGCGCGAGTCCTACCATCGCGTCGACCTCGAGGCGGTCGGCGCCGACCTGCCCGACCCGCTGCCGCTGCCCGGCCTGCTGACGGTGACCGGCGACCGCCGGCGCGCGATGGCTGTCTGCGGCCACGTGCCGCGGCGCGACGTCGAGGATGCCGCGCGGGCGCTGGGCATCGAGGCGAAAGTGCGCGGGCTGGCGTTCGAGGAGATCTACCGGCTGATCGCGACGGCGGACGGGAGGAAGGTATGAGTGCGCTGGCGCTCGACCGGGCATTCCTGTTGCCGCGGCCGGGGCGGTTGCTGCCGGTCATGGCGTGCGGCATATTTGTGCCGCTGGCCGTCCTGGTGCTCTCGCTCGCGAAAGCGCCGAGCCTTGCCACCGCTCTGTTTACGACGCTGATGATGGTGGCGCAGGTAGCCACGGCGTTGACTACGGCGCACAAGGAGATCCTGGCTGCCAGCCCGTCCTTCTTCCACGCCGGCCTGCGGCGCGGGCTGTTGCAGGCGCAACTCGGGTGGGCCTTCGGCGAGGCCGCGCTGGTGGCGGTATTCATCGCCCTGGCCGGGTTCGGCGCCGGCCCCGCGGTCGTCGCCACGGCGTTCGGCGCCGCCCTGGCCGTGCACGCGCTGTTGGCGCTGGCGACACTGCGCCTGACGTGGTCCTACCAGCTGCCGTTCTGGATCCTCTACCTGTTCTTCGCGCTGCCGTCGCTCACGCGCGCCGGGTATGCGGGGAAACTGGACGCGGTCCTCGGCACCCCGGCGCCCTGGCTGGTTGGTGGGGTGCTGCTGCTATGGCTGCTGGGGCGCAACCTGGTGCGGCCGCACCTGCACCGGCGTCTGTGCGGCACGATGGTGCTCGGACTGGACGATGTGTTCAAGCCGGGGCGCATCCAGGAATACCGGCGCCGGGGAGAGCAGCACCGCCACTCCGGCCAGGGCCCGCGTGTGCGGCGGCGGGCGATCGGCGCCCTGCTGGGCCGGGCCGATGTCGCCCAGCAGGCTGGGCGCACCGTCGCTGTGCGCATGTGGCAGGTGCTCACGCTGGCCGCCGCCGTGAATATCAGCACGCGCCGGCGCGTGCTGGTGCTGATCGCCGTCGGCATGGTCTTCTTCATGGCGTACCTCGGCTACTATGACGGCCGGAAGGACACGCAGGGAATGGTCCACTGGTTCGCGGGGCTGGCATACCAGGCGGCCCTCTACCCGATCTACGGCCTGGCCGTCGTCCTGCTGTCGGCGCCTGCGGGCGGCATCTCGCGCCGGAATGCATTCCGCGCGGAACTCGCGACCCTTGGCTTGCTGGCGCTCGCGTCCCTGGGGATCAGCGTACTGATCACTGTCGGGTTCCACGGCATGGCCGCCGTGCTGCCGCCCGTTACCTGGCACGGGCGCGAGTTCGTGTTCACCGCGCCGCGGCTGCACTGCCTGTGGCTGCCGCCGTTGCTGGTTCCGTTTGCCTGGATCACGGTGGCGCTGAGGCCCAAGCCGTTGTGCACGACGGCGAACGTTGTCCTGGGACCTGCGTTCGTCCTCAGCCACTGGCTGATGAATTCGGTGCCGTACCAGAGGTCCGTGCCCCTGTTCGTGGGGATCTCGATCTTGCTGTTCGCGGTCGCCTTCGTGGTGCGGCGGCGGTGGTGGGAGCAGGCGGACCTGGCGATCTGAACCGGCCCTTGGCCCTGCACCGGAAGGACGTCCGAACATGAGCCGTGATCGCAACCTGGTCTGGAGCAGCGACGGCGCCGACCGGTGCCCCGACTGCGGCGCCGCACGCGCGGACTGCAACTGCCGCACCGCCGCGCGTCCCGCGGGCGACGGCATTGTCCGGGTCGGCCGCGAGACCAAGGGCCGCAAGGGCGCCGGCGTGACCGTCGTCACCGGCGTTCCCCTGGACGAGGCGGGTCTCAAGGACCTGGCCGGCGATCTCAAGAAGGCCTGCGGCTCGGGCGGAACGCTGAAGGACGGGATCATCGAGATCCAGGGCGAGCACCGCGACCGGCTGGTGGCGCTGCTCGAAAAGCGGGGGTGGAAGGTCAAGCGCGTCGGCGGCTGAGCAGCCGCGGGTCGCCTGATTGCGAGACTAAGGGCGCGCCCCGGGTGGAGCGCGGCCTTTGCGCAACGCCAACACTAGTTCGGCGATTGGTTGACCTATCAACCAATTTCGATGCCGTATCCTGCCGTTTCGCGCCGCAGAACTGGTTGATAGGTCAACCATCCGGCCTTCTGCACATGCGCGCGACCGCCCGCCTCCCTAACCGACCGTGTACCCCTCGGCGTCGATCGCCCGCTGCGCGATGCGGTCGTGCAGCACCGAGCGGTTGATCGCCTCGTGCTTGGCCAGCCGGCGCAGGCCTGCCAGCATCACGCGCAGCTCGTCGCCCTGGCAGGCGGCGCCCAGGACGTTGCGGCCCAGCGTCGCGACCTTCTCCATCGCGTCGTTGGTGTACAGGCGCACCATGTCGGCCATCGGTTCGGCGGCTGCCTGGCCGTCGCGGGCGGCCTTCTTGTGCGCGCGCAGCAGGCCGCTCTCGCACGCGTAGGTCTCCAGCACGATGTCGGCGATGTCCGCCAGCACGCCCTGCTGGTCCTTGAGGCCCAGGCCGAACTTCTGCGCCGCGATCCCGAGGGTGGCCAGCACGACCTTCTTCATGCCCGTCACCTGCTGGGCCTCGGCCTCCAGGAAGCCGGGCTCGTGCGGATCGACGAACGACGGCATGCCGGTCAGTTCCTCGGCCACCGCGCGGGCGGCCTGCAGGAAGGCCAGCTCGCCCTTGAGCGCCTTCTTCATGATCATGCCCGGCACCAGCAGGCGGTTGATCTCGTTGGTGCCCTCGAAGATGCGGTTGATGCGCTCGTCGCGGTAGAAACGTTCCAGCGGGTACTCGCTGCAGTAGCCGTAACCGCCGAGCATCTGCACGCCCTCCTCGGTGGAGTGCGCCAGGGCCTCGGAGGCGAACACCTTGATCATCGAGCATTCGATCGAGAAATCCTCGACCAGCTTGATGCCCTGCAGGTCGTAGTCCGGGGCGCCCTTGTCGAGCGTGGCGATGGCGGTGTCCAGCAGGCCCGCGGTGCGGTAGACCATGGATTCGGCCATGAAGACATGGGCATTCACGTCCGCGATCTTGCGGCGGATCAGCCCGAAGCTGCACAGCGGCTGCCCGAACTGGTGGCGCTGTTTCGTGTACGGCACGGCGTGCTTCATCGTCATCTTGGCGCCGCCCATGGTGCTGGCGCCCAGCTTGAAGCGTCCCACGTTCAGGATGTTGAAGGCGATGTGGTGGCCCTTGCCGATTGCGCCCAGCACGTTGCCCGCGGGCACCTTCACGTCCTCGAGGATGATGGGGCAGGTGCTCGAACCCTTGATGCCCATCTTGTGTTCCTCGGGGCCGATGGTCACCCCGGGCGATTTCAGGTCGACGATGAAGCAGGTGAACTTCTCGCCGTCGATCTTGGCGAACAGGATGCAGATGTCCGCGTAGGCGGCGTTCGTGATGAACTGCTTGGCGCCGTTCAGCACATAGTGCGCGCCGTCGGGAGTCAGCACCGCAGTGGTCGCCGCGGCGAGCGCGTCCGAGCCGCTGCCCGTCTCGGTCAGCGCGTAACAGCTGAGGAGTTCGCCGGTGGCCAGGCGCGGCAGGTACTCGGCCTTCTGCGCCGGCGTGCCGTAGTAGGCGATCGGCAGCGTGCCGATGCCCGAGGCCGCGCCATGGGTGACGGCGAAGCTGCCGCCCCAGGCCACGCCCTCGGAAACCAGCATCACCGTGGCCTTGTTCGAACCCATGCCGCCGAAGGCTTCCGGCACGTCGGCCATGAGCAGGCCCATCTCGCCCGCGGCCTTGAGCATCTGCCGGCCGAGCGTCGTGTTGCCGTTCTTTTCGAAGTCGTCGCTGACCGGCGTGATGTGACGCGCGACGAACTCGCTCACCGTGGCGGCGAACATGCGCTGGTTCTCGTCGAAGTCCTCCGGCGTGAAGCAGTCGGCGGGCGCCGTCTCGCGCAGGAGGAACTCGCCGCCGGTGGGGTAGGTCCTGTCCGTCATGTCGTGGTCTCCTTGTCGGTCCGGCCCACGCCGGCATGGTTGGCTGCCGGTGTTCAGATCGCTTCGAAGACGCCCGCGGCGCCCATGCCGGTGCCGACGCACATCGTCACCAGCGCATAGCGTCCATTGCGGCGTTTCAGTTCGTGCAGGGCCGAGGCCAGCAGCTTCGCGCCGGTGCAGCCCAGGGGATGTCCGAGCGCGATGGCCCCGCCGTTCGGGTTCAGGCGCGGGTCGTCGAAGGCCAGGCCCAGGCCCTTGCACACCGCCAGGCTCTGGGCGGCGAAGGCCTCGTTCAGTTCGATGACGTCGACCTGGTCCAGCGTGATGCCGGCCTGCGCCAGCGCGAGTGGCATGGCCGCGACAGGGCCGATGCCCATGTAGGCGGGGTCGACGCCGGCGACCGCATAGCCGGCGAAGCGCGCCAGCGGCACGGCGCCGATGGAAGCCGCGAACTCGGCCGTGCCCAGCAGGGCGGCCGCCGCGCCGTCGCTCATCTGGCTGGCGTTGCCGGCGGTCACGGTGCCGCCGACCTTGAACGCGGGCTTCAGCTTCGCCAGCGCCTCGACCGTCGTGTCGGCGCGGGGGCCCTCGTCGACCTTGAACTCGACGTCCTTCTGCGCGGGGCGGCCCTTCGCGTCGCGGCCCGGCAGCGCGGCCATGACAGGGACGATCTCGTCGGTGAAGCGGCCGGCCATGATCGCCTCGACCGCCTTGCGGTGGCTGTGATAGGCGAACGCGTCTTGATCCTCGCGCGTGATGCCGTCCCGCACCACCAGGTTCTCGGCCGTGATGCCCATGTTCGTCAGGTACTCGGGGTGCTCGCGCGCCATCACCGGGCTCGGCAGGTAGCGCAGGCCGCCCATCGGCACCATCGTCATGGTCTCGACGCCGCCGGCGATGACGGCCTCGGCCTGCCCGCAGGCGATCTTCAACGCCGCGTAGTTGACCGACTCGAGGCCCGACGAGCAGAAGCGGTTGATGGTCATGCCCGGCACCGTGACGGGCAGGCCGGCCATCAGCGCGATGTTGCGGCCGACGTTCATGCCCTGCTCGCCCTCGGGCATGGCGCAGCCCATGATCACGTCGCCCAGCCGTGCCGGGTCCAGGCCCGGGTACATCGCGACCAGCTGGCGCACCACCGCGGCCCCGAGGTCGTCGGGGCGTGTGTGGCGCAGGGTTCCCTTGAGCGCGCGGCCGACCGCGGTGCGGCGCGCGGAGATGACGAGGACGTCCTTCATCGGTACTCCTTGCAAATTCTGCAACGGCATCCAGGCCGCAGCGGCTTCTAGTTCCGCAATGGTTTGCCGGACTTCATGAGGCTCTCCATGCGGGCAAGCGACTTCGGCTCGCTGATCAGTCGCATGAACGCCTCGCGCTCCAGCGCGAGCATCTCCTGCTCGGTGATCGTCGATCCGGGAGGCACCGCGCCGCCGCTCAGCACGCCGGCCAGAGCCATGCCCAGCTTGCGGTCGTGCGCGGAGGCGTAGCCGCCCTGCTCCATGTTGTAGAGGACGGACTCGGCCAGCGCGATGCCGGCGGTGCCCATCACGGGAATCGCGGTGCGCTCGGGCGGCGGCTGGAAGCCGTTGCGCGCCATTGCCAGCGCGATCTCCTTGGCGTCCATCGCCACGTGGTCGCGGTGCATCGACCACGAGTCGCCCGGGCGCAGGAACCCGATCGCGCGCGCCTCGTCGGCGCTGGTCGCCACCGTGGCCGTGCCGATCGTCTCGAACGTGCGCCGGAACGCCGGCTGCAGGTCGCGCGGGTCGGTCAGGCGCTCGAGGTTGCGCGTGTACAGGCGCAGGCAGCCGCCGCCGGCCGGAATGACGCCGGCGCCGAGCTCGACCATGCCGATGTAGGTCTCGGCTGCGGCGCGCGTCGCGTTGCCGCCGAGTGTGATCTCGCAGCCGCCGCCCAGGGCCAGGCCCGCCGGCGCCGTCACCACGGGCACGCCGCAGTGCTCGAGCCGGCCGCAGGCGCCCTGGAAGGCGCGCACGATCAGGTCGATGTCGTCCCAGTTGCCCTCGGCCGCCTCCATCATCAGCATCATCAGGTTGGCGCCGGCCGAGAAGTTCTCCGCCGGGTTGGCCACGACCAGGGCCTGCCAGTTCTTTTCCGCCTCACTGCAGGCGGTCATGATCATGTTCACGTGGTCCTGGCCGATGGCGTTCATCTTGGAGTGGAACTCCAGGCACAGGACGCCGTCGCCCAGGTCCAGCAGGCTGGCGCCCGGGTTGCGGCGCACCTCGCGACCGGTGCGGCGCAGGATCTCGAAGTCTAAGCAGCGCTCGTCGCCCGGCACGGGCGCGAAGCCGCCGGCCACTGCGGTGGGGCTGCAGCGCACGCCGTCCACCTCGCGGTAGAGGCTGCCCTCGCCGCTCGCGTAGAGGGCGTCGACCCAGGCGGGCAGCGGCAGGCCGTCGGCGCGCAGGCGCTCGGTGACCTTGCGGAAGCCGAGGATGTCCCAGGTCTCGAACGGGCCCAGCTTCCAGTTGAAGCCCCAGCACACGGCCTGGTCGATCTGGGCGGCGCTGTCACAGATCTCGCCCACGCGCATGGCGCTGTACGAGAAAGAAGCGGCCAGCATCTTCCAGATCGCCTGGCCCGCCTTGCCCTGGCCGAACGCCAGCTGGCGCAGGCGCGTCGGAAGGTCGTCGACCGACTTGGCGGCCTCGGTCTCGGGGAACTTCGCCTTCACCTGGTCGCGGTATTCGAGCGTCTGCAGGTCCAGGGCGAACAGCTTCTTCTCGGGGCCCTTCACCATGCGGAAGAAGCCGCCGCCGCTCTTGCGGCCCAGGAGCCCGCGCTCGACCATGCGGCGCACGAACTCGGGCGCGCGGAAGACCTCGCGCGCCTCGTCGTCGGGAATCAGCGGGTAGATGTTGTCGGCCACGTGCAGGAACGTGTCGAGGCCGACGAGATCCGCCAGCTGGAACGTGGCGGTCTTGGGGCGGCCGATGGCCGGCCCGGTCAGGGCGTCGACCTCCTCGATCGTCAGCCCCATCTCCTGCATCACGCCAAAGGTGGCCATCATCGCGTGCACGCCGACGCGGTTGGCGATGAAGTTCGGCGTGTCGCGGGCGATGACGACGCCCTTGCCGAGGCGGTCGCGCGCGAACGCGCAGGCATCGTCCAAGACTCCCTTATCCGTGTCGGCGGTCGGGATGACCTCGAACAGCTTCATGTAGCGCGGCGGGTTGAAGAAGTGCGTGCCCAGGAAGCGGGGCTTCAGGTCGGCCGGCAGCACCTCGCTCATCGCGGCCAGCGACAGGCCCGAGGTGTTGCTCGTCAGCAGCGCATCCGCCTTCACGTGGGGGGCGACCGCCGCGAGGACCTTCAGCTTGATCGGCAGGTCCTCCTTCACGACCTCGATGATCCAGTCGGCGCGGCTGACCTTCGGCAGGTCGTCCTCGAGGTTGCCGGTCGTGATGAGGGCGGCGCGCTCGCTGCTGAACAGGGGCGAGGGGCGGCTCTTGACCATGGCCGCGACGGCGTCGGCGGCGATGCGGCCGCGCACCTTCGGGTGGTCGAGCGTGAGCCCGGCCGCCTTCTCGGCCTCGCTGAGTTCGCGCGGGGCGATGTCCAGCACCAGCGAGGGGATGCCGGCGTTGGCGAAGTGGGCGGCGATGGCGCTGCCCATCACGCCGGAGCCGAGCACCGCGACGAAGTTTACCTGCCTGCGCATGATCCTGCCTTTCCGGCGGCAGCTCTTTCCGGCCTTTCGGGCCGCCGCTGGGAAATTAATGAATGATCATTCAGTCAGAAGCTGACTCTAACAGGGGGCTTTCCCCCTGTCAACAAGCCCGGACCCACCGCAAATGATTCCCTCACGCGGCCCGATGTGCTAGATTGTTGGCCTGGGCGACGATCCCGGAGGCGGCTGTCCCGCCGCACGGGCACCTTTAATGAACGGCTGTTCAGCCCCCATGCCCCGCCAGCCCACCGGTCGCAAGAAGGAAGCCATTCTCGACGCCGCGGTCGTGGAGATCGCCGCGCACGGCTACCACGGCACCACCGTGGCGATGATCGCCCGGCGGGCGGGCGTGGCCGACGGCACCATCTACCTCTACTTCCAGAACAAGGAAGAGGTGCTGGTCTCGCTGTTCGACCGCGCGATGGACCGCTTCACGGCGCTCGGCGCCGGCGAGCTGGCCCGGCTGGAGGACCCGGCCGCGCGCCTGGCCCGCATCATCGAGCTGCATCTTGAACTGGTGGGCGGCGACCGCGACCTGGCGATCATCACGCAGGTCGAGCTGCGCCACAGCGTCCATTTCCTGGACCAGCTGTCGCGCGCCAAGGTGGGGCAGTACCTGCAGGTCATCGGCGGCGTCATCGCCGAGGGGCAGCAGGCCGGCCTGTGGCGCCGCGACCTGGAGGCGGGGCTGCTGGCCAAGGCCGTCTTCGGCATCCTCGACGAGATGGCCACCGACTGGGTGCTCTCGCGACGCAACACCCGCCTGGCGGCCCGCGCCGACGCGGTGACCCGCATCGTCATGGGGGCGCTCCGGCCCGAGGCCTGAGCCGGACCCGTTTGCCGCCCCCGCCTTCCCCCTCCTTTCCGATGGCACGCGTCTTGAGGATCCGGCCCGTTCCGGGGTGTCCATGTTCCCCGGACCCGCACCGTCCGCCATGGGGCCCGAACGCCCCAAGTGGCGACAGGATCAAGCCAAGGAGCGCTGCCGTGCGGTTTTTGCGACATCCGGCCAGCCCGTCGGCACTGGGCCGACTCGGGGCGGTATTGACAGTTTTCTGGGCAGGGATGGCCCTCGCGGGGTCCTTCGTCCAGGTCCAGGTGCTGCTGCCGGGCGAGGCCGCGGCGCCAGGCACCATCAGCGGCAAGACCGGTACGCCGGACGCCCAGGTGGCGGGGGTGCCGTTCGACGTGGTCGTGCGGGCCTGCGACTCGACCTGGTCTACGGTCGGCTCGGCCAGCGACGTCATCCGCCTGACCTCGACCGCGGGCTCGGCCGTGCTGCCGGCGCCTTCGGTGCTGATCGGCGGGACGGCGACGTTCCGGGTCATCCTGCCGGCGAGCGGCACCGCGCGCTTCACGGCGCAGGACCAGACGAACTTGATGATCCCGCTCGGCAGCTCGACGAACATGACCGCGGTCGCGCTGACCGGTTTCCGCTTCCAGGACGCGGCGCCGCACGAGCGGGCAGCCGGTGTCCCGTTCTCGACGTCGCTGACGGCGATCGATGCGAGCGGCAACGTCGTGCTCGGCTACCACGGGCCGGTGTCCCTCGAGCAGCTGACCAGCCAGGGCGTCGGGCGCGTCGAGCCGGCGACCATCAACCTCGCGAGCGGCGTGTGGAGCGGCACCCTGACCGTGTTCCGCGCCGATACGGCCAACCAGCCGGCCGGCAGTGTCCGGGTGCACGCGCACCTGCCGGGCGATCCCGGTCGCAGCGGCACTTCCGACAACTTCATCGTCGATGCCGGCGCGTTCGCGCGCCTGCAGCTGCTGGCGCCGGGCATGACCGCGGTGCCGGGCAGCGTCAACGGGTACGAAGGCGTTCCCGCCAGCCAGTCGGCGATGGCGACGTTCCAGGTTTCGGCCCGCGCCACCGACCCGTGGTGGAATCCCGTCTCCTCGACGCACCAGGTGCGGCTGGTCTCCAGCGACTCGTGGGCGACGACGCCGCTGACGATGACGCTCGTTTCCGGCTTCGCGCAGGCGAGCGTGGCGCTCGCGACGACCGGAGGCCAGACGCTGACGGCGTACGACCTCATCGACGCGACCATCACGACGATGGTCACGCCGGTGATCCCGGTCACGGCGGCCGCGGCCAGCCACTTCCAGTTCTCGACGCTGCCGTCCGGCGCCACTGCCGGCCAGCCCATCACGATGACGATCCGCGCCGTCGACGCGACGGGCACGACGATCACGACTTTCGACGGCAACGCGCGCCTGAGCGCGACGACGGGCGCCACCACGATGAGCCCCGAGGCGGTCACGTTCATCGACGGCGTGTGGACCGGGCCGGTGACGCTGTTCGGCGCCGCCGGCGGCACGACGGTCACCTGCCAGGACTATGCGACCCCGCCCCACCAGGGTGCGAGCGCCGCGGTCAACGTCGGCCCGGGCGCCTGGACCGGTGTGCAGCTGCTGCTGCCCGGCCAGGTGGCGGTGCCGGGGACGACGATCGGCATCACCGGCGAGCCCGAGCCGCAGAGCGCCGGGCAGGCGCTGGCGATCAACGTGCGCGCGGTCGACGACTGGTACAACCTCGTGCCGGGCGCGGCCGGCGCGCTGCAGCTGACGGGCACCGACCCGAGCCTGGCCGTGGCCGGGACGCCGGCGCTGGCCGGCGGGTCCGCCACCGTCACCATCACCCCTTACCTGGCGGGAGCGCAGGGCGTGGCCTGCGCCGTGCCGTCGATGCCCTCGATCGACGCCGGGCACAGCGCGGGATTCCTCGTCTCGGCGGGGCCGTTCACGAAGCTGCTGCTGACCTTGCCGGGCCAGGCGCCGCTGCCGGGCGACGGCGAGGGCCGCGCCGGCGCGGCCGACGACCAGTCGATTACGTACGCGTTCGCGGCCGTCGTGCGCGCGACCGACGACTGGTTCAACCCGCTGGCCTCGGCGACCGACCTCGTGCAGCTGGCCTGCACCGACCCCTCGGCGCAGGTGAACGGGCCGCTGGCGATGACCGCCGGCACGGCGACGTTCACGGTGCGCCTGGCCACCGGCGGCTACCAGATGCTGACGGCGACCAACCTCACGCGCCCGGCGATGGCCGCCAGTGCCACGCAGGTGCGCGCCATCTCCAGCGGCCTGCACCTGACGGCCGCGATCACGCAGGAATCGATCCAGGCCGGCGCGCCGTTCACGCTCGAGGTGACCGCGCGCAACGACGCCGGCAGCATCATCCAGGAATGCAACGCGCAGGTCACCGTGCTGGCCGTCGGCGCGCACGACCAGGCGCCGGGCCGCGGCGCGCTCAGCGCGACCACGTTCCAGATGCTGCAGGGCCGGCGCACGATCAGCCTCTCGTACACGTTCGCCGAGGATGTGCTGCTACGCATCAGCGACGACGCCGGCTCGACGCCCGCCGTCACGGACGCGCTGCAGGTGGTGCCCGGCGATCCGTCCGTGCTCGAACTGACGGGCGAACCGGCGTGGGTGCGGCCCGGGAGCGCCATCGACCTGACGGCGCGACTGACCGACGCGTGGGGCAACGGCGTCCCGCACCAGAGCGTGACGTTCGCCGTTGCCGAGGGCGACAGCGGCATGCTGGCCCCCGGGCTGGGCAAGGCCGTGTCGGTGACCACCGGCACGGGCGGGGCCGCAGCGGCGCAGTACCAGGCGCCCGGCTTCGCGCAGCAGTTCACCGTGACCGCGGCGTGCGGCGGGCTCAGCGCCGGCTGCGACGTGGTCACGGCCGAGATCGATCCCGCGGCGGCCGCGGGCTACCTGACCAACTACCCGAACCCGTTCCACCCCGGCGACGGACCGACGACCATCGCCTGGAAGCTGGATGCGGCATCGGAAGTGCGGCTGCGGATCTACACCACGAGCGGTGGGCTGGTCCTGGACCGGCGCTTCGCGGCGGGCGGGCCCGGCGGCAGCAACGGCAACAACGAATTCACCTGGGATGGGAAGAACGGCGACGGCGTGGACGTCGCCAGCGGCGGCTACGTGCTGCGCGTCGAGGCGCAGGGCTCAGGAACCACCCAACACGTCATGCGCCGCAAAGTCGGCGTGGTCTGGTAGGCCGGGAGGCGCCATGAACACGAACAGGCACACACCCCAGCGCAGGCGGCGGACTCTGGCACCGCCGGCAACGTCGACCGTGTTGGCACGGATGCTGGCGCTGGCGGCGATGCTGGCGGTGGCGAACCTCGCAGTGGCCGGCAACGGCAGCGAGGGGTTGCCGGGCGACTGGCTCAATCGCTTCGACAGCGCGCGCGGCGTGGCGATCGGCGGCGCGCGGGTCGCATTGGCCGACGAGCCCTTGTCGGCGCTGGTCAACCCGGCGGCCGCGGCGTGGCTCGAGCGCGGCGCCGTGCAGGTAAACACGACGCGGCTGTTCGCGGACGCGTCGGTGAGCAGCTTCGGCATCGCGTTGCCGGCCACCGGCCGGCCGTCGCTGGCGTTCAACGCGCTGAGCCTCTCTTCGGGCGGGTTCGACCGCACGGGTGCCGAATCGGACCTGTCGCTCGGAACGTTCGACGAAGGCAACATGGCCCTCGGCCTGGCCGTGGCGCAGCCTTTGGGCGACCGCCTGGCCGCCGGCGCGCAGGTCAAGCTGGTGCGCCAGTCGCTGGACGAGTTCAACGCCAGCGGCCTGGGCTTTGACCTCGGCGTGATCGCCCGTGCGCCGGGAGGGCTGCAGGTGGGCGTCTCGGCGGTCAACCTCGGTGGTCCGACGCTGGCGATGCGCATGCGCGACGAGACCTACCTGCGCGAGCTGCGCGGCGGCGCGGCGCTCCCGGTCAACGGCGGCAACGGGCTGCTGGCCGTGGACATCGTGCAGCGCGACGGCGCGGACACGCAGTTCCACGTGGGCGGTCGCTTCCGCCTGCAGGCGCTGGAACTGGGCGTGGGCTACGACATCGACAACTTCGCCGCGGGCTTCAGCTACCACCTGCCCAACGGGCTGCAGCTGGACTACGCGATGAGCGACCACGAGCTGGGGCTCGTGCATCGCATCGGCCTGACCTGGCGCTTCGGCGGCTTCAGCGCCGAGGCCAAGGCGTCGCCGGCCGTGTTCTCGCCGACCGGCGGCGAGCCGCTGACGCGGTTCAGCCTGAAGGCGCACACGCGCGCCGACGCGCTCGCGTGGCACCTCGACATCACGAACAACTCGGGCGTCGTCGTCCGCACGTTCGCCGGCCAGGGCCAGCCCCCGGCCGACATCGTCTGGGACGGCAAGGACTCGGTCGGCCGGCCATTGCCGGACGGCGACTATACATACCGCCTGCGCGTGGACGAGCGCGGGGGCACCACGCTGCAGGCGCGGCAGGGCACGGTCGAGATCGCCAGCGGCGGGTTGCTCGGAACGATCGGGGTGGCGCGATGAACGGTCGGCTTCGTCTTCGCGGGAAGGGCGGCCGCCTGGCTGCGTTGCCCGTCATCATCATCCTGGGCTCGGCGCTGCCCGCGCTGGCGGGTGAACCGGCGCCGGCCGTGACCATGGCCCCTGGCCTGCGCTACGAAGTTGCCGCGCGCGCGGCGGCCGACGGCGACCTGGCCCCGCTGCGTGTGATGCAGGAGGCGATCGGCGGCGGCGCGCCGGGCGGCATGACGCCGGGCGCGGCGCTGCTGCTGCGCGGCAGCCTGGCCGATGCGCTGGGCGACCACGAGGGCGCGGCGAAGCTGTTCCTGCAGGGCGCAGGCAAGGACACGGGCGCCGACTGGAAGGAAGCGGCGTCGTTCCTGGCGGCGCAGGCGCTGGAGTCGGCCGGCGACGACGAGGCCGCGATCAAGTCGTGGACGCGCTGGCAACTGGACCACCCGAACGGGCGCCTGGCCACCGAGGCCGGGCTGCGGCTGGCGTGGCTGCAGCTGCGCGCAGGACATGATGTTGAAGCGACGGCCACCATCACGGCGCTGGCGCAGGCGCATCCCTGGCTGCAGACGGATGCCGCCTGGCAGCGCGCGCAGGCGATGATCGACTACCTGGCTGGCAAGCCGGCCGATGCGCTGGCCGCGCTGGGCGACGACCCGCAGGGCGCCGGATCGCTGTACCTGAAGGGCCTGTGCGAGGCGGCGCTGGAGCAGCCGCTGCCGGCCGCCGCATCGTTCCAGGCCGTGGCCGCGCGCTACCCGCAGTCGCCGCTGCGCGACGCGGCGCTGTTCGCGAAGGCCAACACCTTCCTGGCCGGCGGCGCGTGGCGCAGCGCGGCCGAGGATTTTGCGGTCGTCGTGGCCGGCACTTCGAACGCCGACCTTGCCGCCGAGGCGACGGTGCGCCAGGCCACGGCCTGCCACCTGGACGGCGACTCGCCGAAGGCGATCGCGCTGCTGCGCGACCTGACCCGCCAGCGCAAGGGCACCGAGGTGGCCTCGCGCGCGCAGTTCCTGCTGGGCGACGTGCTGGCCGCCACGGGCGACCACGCCGGCGCCATCACCGAACTGAGCACGCTCCTGGCCGACTATTTCGACCGCGACGTCGCGGCCCGCGCGCAGTACCGCATCGCGCGCAGCTACGCGGCCCTCGGGCAGGTCGACGACGCGACGACCGCCTGCCTGGCCGTCGTCTCGGGCTACCCGCAGTCCCCGCAGGCGCCCGCGGCGGCCTACCTGGCCGGGTGCGGGCTGCTGGCCGCGAACCGGCCGGACGAGGCGGCCCCGTACTTCCAGCTGGTGCTCGACCGCTACGGCAAGGATGCCGGCGGCGGCGGGGCGGCGGTCTTCGCCGACCCCGAACACTACGAACTGGTCGAGGCCGCGCTGTGCATGCTGCAGGTTTCGTGGCGGCAGACCGGCGACACCGGCCGCCTGAGCGGCGCCGCGCACGCGCTGCTGCAGCGCCTGCCGGCCAGCCGTTCGCCGTGGCGGGCGTGGGCGCTGTTGATCGATGCCGACGCGCAGGCGGGGCAGGGCCTGTACGCCGATGCGCGCGCCAGCCTCGAGGTGCTGCAGAACGAGTTCCCCGACCACGCCGCGCTGCCGGCGGCCGGCCAGTTGCTGGCCTGGAC
Source organism: uncultured bacterium (assembly GCA_903859215.1). Lineage (GTDB taxonomy): Bacteria > Krumholzibacteriota > Krumholzibacteriia > LZORAL124-64-63 > LZORAL124-64-63 > CAINDZ01. The sequence continues at coordinate 42,395 of CAIOLW010000051.1, forward strand.
GTACGCGCAGGAGGGCGACCAGGACCGCGCCGTGGCGGCCAGCGAGGCGCTGCTCGCGCGCGACACCGGCGGCGGCGACCGCGACCTGTACAACCAGGCGCTGCTGAACATCGCGCACGTGCGCTTCAACCAGGGCCGCCACGCCGAGGCGCTGCCCGTGTACGAGGAGTTCCTGCGGCGCAACGCGCAGCATGCCGATCGCCAGCTGGTGCTGTACCAGGCCGGCCTGTGCTACCTGCGGCTCGACCGCGCGGGCGATGCGGCGGACCGCTGGGAAGCGGCCGTCGCGCTGGACCCGAAGACCGGGTTGGCCGAGCAGGCGTGGACCCGCGCCGGCGACCTCTACTTCCAGGCTGAACGCTATGACGACGCACGCCGCTGCTACCGCGGCCTGCTCGACAACTTCGGCGGCGGTGAGACTGCCGAACTGGGCCGCCTGCGCCTGGCGCAGTGCGATTACAACGCCGGCCGCGACCAGGATGCCGTCGCCGGGTTCGGGCAGTTCGTAGAGAAGTATCCGCGCTCCCAATTGCGGGCCGACGCCGAGCACGGGCTGGAGCAGGCGCTCTACCGGCTGGGCCAGGCCGACGACGGCGTGGCGCAGCTGGCCGACCTCGTGGAACACCACCCCGACAGCCGGTTCGCGGCCGATGCGCAGTTCCGCATCGCCAGCCGGCTCTACGAGAACAAGGAATTCGAGAAGGCTGCCGACCAGTTCCGCCTGGTGGTCAGCCGCTGGCCGTCGTACTCGGCGGCCGACCGCGCGCAGTACCTGATGGCCGAGTCGTACGCCGAGGCCGGCAAGAGCGACGAGGCGAAGCAGGGCTACGAGCAGTTCCTCGGGTTCTTCGGCAAGAGCGAGCTGGGCGTGTCCGCGCGCTTCCGCCTGGGCATGAATCGCTTCGAGGCCGGGGATTACCGCGCGGCTGCCGGCAGCTTCGGCGAGGTCGTCGCCGCGGCGCCCGGCGGGGACATGGGCAAGGCCGCTCTCTACAACCTGGCGCTCTGTGAACGGCTGGGCGGCCGGCCGGCCGTCGCGGCGGACCGGTTGCTGGACTACCGCAAGCAGTACCCGAACGACGAGCGCGCGGCCGCGGTGGCCTTCCAGCTGGGCGACATGCACGAACAGTCCGGCCGGTTGCCCCAGGCCATGACGGAGCTGGCCCTTGCGGCGGCCGCCCCGTGCGAGGATCCGCTGCGCACAGAGGTGCAGTACCGCCTCGGCGCCTGTCGCGAGAAACTGGCCGACCTGACGGGCGCGCTCGCCGCGTACCGCCAGGCGGCGCAGTGCAACGACCCGGTCAACGCCTTCCGGTTGTCGGCGCTGGCCCGCTCGGCGGTGCTCAGCGAGGACGCCGGCGACCTGGCCGCGGCCCTGGCGGCCTATCGGGACCTGATGAAGAACGCAGCTGATCCGCAACTGGTGGCCGCGGCCACCGACCGCGCGGCGCAACTGGCGACCGTGGTGCGCTAGCGCGGACGGGATGGTCCGTCCACAACGCAAGGAGTACGGATGTTTGTCGACTTCGACTGGGGTGCAGCGCTGGGACAGAGCCCGATCCTGGGTGTGCTGATCCTGTGCAGTATGGTGACGCTTGCTTTCGCGATCGAACGGCTGAACTACTACCGCCGTCGCAGCGGCGACACGGACGCCGTCATGCGCCGGACGATGGCCTCGGTGCAGCGCGGCCGGATCGACGAGGCCGTCGAGCAGGTGCAGGAACTGTCGCATCCGCTCGGGGCGGTCGCGGCCGGGACGCTGCACGGTTTCAGTCGCGCGCCGCAGGAGGCCGAGGAGATCATGCACGTGATGCTTAACCAGCAGAAGCTGCTGCTCGAGCGCAACACGGGCCTGATCGGCACGATGGCGGCCGTCACGCCGCTGATCGGCCTGCTCGGCACCGTGTGGGGCATCATGCGCGCCTTCCAGGCGATGAGCAAGGCAACCGCCGTCGGTCCGTCGATCGTGGCTGCCGGCGTCGCCGAGGCCCTGGTGACCACGGCTGCCGGCCTGGTCGTCGCGGTGCCCGCGGTGATCCTCTATAACCACCTGAACCGCCGCCAGACCACGATGCTGGCGGAGGCCGAGAACCACACGCGCATGCTGTGCGTGGCCGCGCGCTCCGCAGCGGCATACGCCGACGCCGCGCAGGCCGAGGCGGCCGCAAGCGCCGTGCATGCGGTGCGCCGGTCGGCCTCGCCGTCGCGCGCGACGGTGCCGGTGTGATGATGCGCCGACGTGACCAGGGCGTCGAAGCGGGCCCGCTATCCGAGATCAACACCACGCCGCTGATCGACGTGTCGCTGGTGCTGGTGGTGATCCTGATGGTGGCGTCGCCGCTGGCGTTCGAGTCCAGCTTCGGCGTGCACAAGGGCGCGCCGCTGGCGCAGCCGGCCGTGATCGAGGACGTGCCCGAGCGCGTCGAACTGGCGATCACCGGCGAGAACCGCGTCGAGGTGAACGGCCGCGCCGTGGCCATCGACCAGCTGGCGGGCGCGCTGGCGCCGCTGCTGGGGACGGGCGCCCCGAAGCGCGACGTGGCCGTCTCGTGCGCCGACCAGGTCAGCCACGGCGCCTTCGTGCGCGTGCTGGACATTGCGAAACTGAACGGCGCGGCGAACATCGCCGTCGCGGAGAAGTGACATGAGACCGAGGCAGACGACTGGCGCTGCGCCGATGGCGAAGATCAACGTGACGCCGATCATCGACGTCGCGCTGGTGCTGGTCATCATCCTGCTGGTGACGGCGCCCATGATGTCGATGTCCCAGCTGCCGGTCGACCTGCCCGGGGCGCACGCGCGCGATACCGAGCGCGCGAACTTCATCAGCCTGACGATGACCGCCGACGGCACCCTGGCGCTGGACGACAAGGCGCTCGGCGGCCTGGCTGAAGTGGCCCCGCGCCTGCGCGCGCGCCTGGCCGAGGGCCGGGACAAGAACCAATTGGTCGTCGTGCGGGCCGACGCGAAGCTGCCGCACGCCGCGGTGCGCCGGCTGATGGACGCCGCGCGCGAGGCCGGCGCCGTCAACCTCGGCATCGCCACCAGCCAGATCACGGGCGGCACGCCATGAACATGCTGGCCATGCACGCCGAGTTCCGGGGCATGCGCAAGCGGGCGCAGCGGGCGATGGCGCTGAGCGTCGCGCTGCATGCGCTGCTGCTGTTCGCGCTCGTACGGCTGCAGGGGGCGAAGGCCGAGGAGCCGCGCATCGTCGAGGTTTCGTGGCTCGAGCCGGCGGCAGTTGTCGAGCCGGTCGTCGCGCCCCCGGTCGTTGTCGCGCCCCCGGCGCCGCAGGAGAAGCCCGCACCGCCTAAGGTCACCGAGCCCGCGCCGCGCACCGCGCCGACCAAACGCCCGCAGCCCGCCGGCCCGACGCCCGCGGAGCGTCACGCCGCGGCCGAGGCGGCGGACCGCCAGGCGAAGCTGGACCGGCTGGCGGCAACGAGGGCGACCGTGTCGCGCGAACTGGACGTGGCCCCGGCGTCGTCGGCCACGCGGCAACTGCTTGCGGGTGCGCCGACGGGCGGCTCGGACCTCACGAGGCTGGCGGCGGCGACGATGGCGCCCGTGGCACAGAAGGGCCGGCCGGTGGCGCTCGCGCGCGGCCCCGAGGTCAAGGCGGCGGCGCTGGCGCTCAATCGCGGCCCGGCCGTGGTCGGGGGCGGCCTGCCGGCGGCGGCCGAGGGACCTGGCGCGGGCCGTGGCGCCGGTTCGGCGACGGAGGCGGCCGCGGAGCCGGCCACGATGACGGTGACCCCGGGCGATGTCGTGCTGGACGGCCCGGCCGCCGCCCGCGCGGTGGTCTCGCAGGTCCTGCCGACGTATCCCGACTGGGCGCGCCGCCAGGCCGTCGAGGCCGTGGTGAAGCTGCAGTTCACGGTGCTGCCGGACGGGCGCGTGCGCGAGGACGTGCAGGTGACCCGCACCGGCGGGTTCCGTGAGTTCGACGATCGCGCGGCGTCCGCGCTGCGCCGGTGGCGGTTCGCGCCACTGGCCGGCGGCGACGCCGCAGGACAGATGGGCACGATCACCTTCCGTTTCCGCCTGCACGGTTGAACCGGTGACTGGCGGGGAGGACGATATGGCGACCAAACGCACGCATGCATTCGGGTTGATGGTCCTCGTGGCTCTGGCTGTGGCGGCGCTGGCGGCGCTGCCGGCCTTCGCTGCGGGAAAGGCGCCGGTGACGGTGGCCTCGGTCAGCGCCCCCAAGGCGCCCGCGGCAACGCCCGTGACCACGGGCAAGGCTGCGCCCGCCTCGCTGCCGCCCAAGGGCGACGGCTCGCTCGGCAGCCTGACGGTCGAGGGCGCCAGCCAGGTGCGCATCCACTTCGAGCGGCCGCAGCTGAAACTCGACCTCGACCCGATGGCCGCGCCCGGCCTCGAGACCGAGTCGACGATGGCCATCGTCGAGCGCAAGCGGCCCAACCTGGTGCTGCCGCTGCTGGCCGATTCGGCGCAGGAACGCGCCGTGCGCACGCCGCACCCGTGGCTGACCGGATTTGCGGTCGGCACGCTGGCGCGGCTGCGCCAGGACGTCAAGGGTGTCGCCGGCTGGCAGATCGAGATCATCGACGCGCGCGGCACCGTCGTGCGCCGGCTGGCCGGCGAGGGCGCGCCCGAACGCGAGATCGCCTGGGACGGCCTTGGCGACGACGGCGCCCCGGCGCCCTGCGGCCTGGCGTACGCGCCGGTCCTGACCGCCCGCGACAAGGCCGGCAACACGCGCCGCTTCGTCGGCGCCAGCTTCTCGCTGCCGGCCTACCGCGTCGAGGCGCCGACCGGCCCGTGCCTGCTGTTCTCGTCGGCCCAGTGGCGCGACGACCAGGGCCACGGCGTCTCGCCGCTGCTGGTCGAGGCGGCCACGGTCCTGAACCTGCACACCGACCCGGACCGCCCGCTGGTGGTCACGGCGTCGGCGCCGACCGCCGACGAGGCCGAGGCGATCGGCCGCGAGGTCATCGACGCCCTGGCACCCCTGGTCGGCGGCGGCGACCACCGGTTGGAACTCGAAGCCCGCGTGGTGCCCGGTGCGCCGGCCGGCGGCACCGTCCAGGTGGCGCCGCGCGCCTCCACCTGAGCCCATCGGCCCACGCGAGCAGCGGAGCGGGCGGCCCCTGGGCCGCCCGTTCCCGTCCCGGCGATATTCCCTTCTGCCGCAGGCCGGATCACGCTATCTTCCCGGCATACCGGCCGGTTTCCGCCGGCCCAACCACGGGATCCGCCACATGGGCATCGACAACGACCCGGACGGGCGCGCCGAACGCCTGCTCGCGGACGACTTCCCCGCCGTCGACCTGGCCGCCTGGCGTCGCGACGTCGATCGCCTGCTGAAGGGCGCGTCGTTCGACAAGGCGATGGTCATGACGCTGGCCGAAGGCCTGCGCGTGCAGCCGCTGTACACGGTGGCGGACACGGCGGACGGCCTGTGGGGAGCGTCGCTGCCGGGGCAGGCGCCTTTCCTGCGCGGCGCGCCGGCCGGCGTCGACCAGCCCGTGCCCTGGCTGGTGGCGCAGGAACTGCCGCTGGCCGACGCCGGGCAGTTCAACCGCGCGCTGCTGCACGATCTCGAGCGCGGCCAGTCGGCCGTGGTGCTCAAGCTGGACGAGGCCGGCCGCCGCGGGCTCGACGCCGCGACCGCGCCCGCTGCCGCCGTCGGCCGGGGCGGGACGGCCGTCGCGGGGATGGACGACCTGCGCGGCGCACTGGCCGGGGTCGACCTGGCCGCGTGCCCGCTGCTGCTGCAGGCGGGCGCCGCGACGCTGCCGGTGGTGGCCATGCTGGTCGCGCTGGCCGGCGAGCGCGGCACCCCGGTTGCGCAATTGTCCGGCGCCTGGGGCTGCGACCCGCTCGCCCTGACCGTCGCGGGCGACCCGCCCGCCCTGACGATCGACGCCATGTTCGACCACGCGGCGCTGCTCACGCACTGGGCCGCCGGCGCGGCGCCGGGCGTGCGCACGCTGTCCGTCTCGGATACGCCCTGGCACGAGGCCGGCGCCGACGGCGTGCTGTCGCTGGGCCTGGCGCTGGCGGGGGCCATCGAGACGCTGCGCGAGATGGAAGCGCGCGGCCTCGACCCGGAGGCCTGCGCGCCGCGACTGGCTTTCCAGGTGAGCCTGGACACCGATTTCTTCCTCGAGATTGCCCGCCTGCGCGCCCTGCGCGTGCTGTGGTCGGACGCACTGGCGGCCGCCGGCGTCGAGCGCCCGCGCACGGCCGCCTGGATCCACGCGCGCACAGGTGATCGCCAGTTCTCCACGCTCGATGCGCACACGAACCTGCTGCGCGCGACAACAGCCGCGATGGCCGCGGCCTGCGGCGGCGCCGACAGCCTGCACGTCTCGCCCTGGGATGCGCTGGCGGCGCAGCCCGGCGAGGCCGGCCGTCGCCTGGCGCGCAACCTCCACCTGGTGCTCGGCCACGAGTGCCGGTTCGGCGCCGTGATCGATCCCGCCGGCGGCTCCTGGTACGTGGAGAAACTCACGCGCGAGGTGGGCGAGGGCGCCTGGGCCGTCATGCAGCAGGTCGAGAACGCCGGCGGCCTGCAGGCGGCGCTGCAGGAGGGACTCGTGCACCGGCTGGTGGAGACCGCGCGCGGGCGCCGCGCCGCGCGCCTGGCCCGGGTACAGGACGTGCGCGTCGGCGTCAACCGCTTCGCGACGATGCCGGCCGTCCAGCCGGCGCGCGCGGACATCGACCCGGTGTGGCTGGACGAACGTCGTCGCGCCGCGGCTTCGGCGCCGGTGGCGGTGCATCCTGCCGACCCGCAGGGCGATGCCGTCGCGCAACTGGCGGCGCTGGGCGCGGCCGCGCAGCGCGGCGCTTCGCTGGACACGCTCACGGCCGCGCTCGGCGGCAACACCACGGGTGGGGCGGCCGCGCCCTGGCCGACGCTGGCGGCCTGCCGTGACGCCGCGCCGTTCGAGTCTCTGGTCGCCCGCGTCATGCGCCTGTCCGCCCGCGCCCCCGCGCGCGGCCGCGTCCACTGCCTGTGCCTGGGCGACGCTGCGCGTACGACACCGCGCCTGGACTTCGCGCGCGGCGCCCTGGCCGTCGGCGGCTTTGCCGTCAGCGCCGGCGCGTTCCACACCGACGCCGCGGCGGCCGTTGCCGAGGCGGGCGCGAACGGAGCGGCCACCGTCATGCTGGTCGGCCTCGACGAAGTGTACGTGGGGCTCGGCGCCGAGGTGGCGACGAGGCTGGCCGCCGCCGCGCAACCGCCGCTGCTGATGGCGGCCGGACGCGCCGGCGAGGCCACCGCCGCGCTGCAGGCCGCGGGCGTTGCGCGTTTTCTGCACGTGGGCAGCGACCTCGTGGCGGAACTGGGCGCGATCGTCGAAGCACTGGGAGGCGACCGATGAGCCGCCTGCCCGACTACACGCGACTGCCCTGCCGCGTGCCCGGTCCCGACGCCGACCCGGCGCCCGCCGATCGGCCCACGCAGCCGACGCACGAGCAGATCCCCGTGCGCGCCTTCTACACGGCCGCCGACCTCGCCGGCTGCGAGCACACGGATTACCTGCCCGGCCAGGCGCCCTACCTGCGGGGCCCCTACGCCACGATGTACGTGACGCGCCCGTGGACCGTGCGCCAGTACGCCGGCTTCTCGACCGCCACCGAGAGCAATGCCTTCTACCGGCGCAACCTAGCGGCCGGCCAGATGGGCCTGTCGGTGGCCTTCGACCTGGCGACGCACCGCGGCTACGACAGCGACCACCCGCGGGTGGAGGGCGACGTCGGCAAGGCCGGCGTCGCGATCGACTCGGTCGAGGACATGAAGGTGCTCTTCGACGGCATCCCGCTCGACCGCATGTCCGTCTCGATGACGATGAACGGTGCCGTGCTCCCGATCATGGCGTTCTACATCATGGCCGGGCTCGAGCAGGGCGCAACGCCTGCGCAGCTGTCCGGCACGATCCAGAACGACATCCTCAAGGAGTACATGGTCCGCAACACGTACATCTACCCGCCGGCGTTCAGCCTGCGGGTGATCGCGGACATCTTCGGCTACACGGCGCGGCAGATGCCGAAGTTCAACAGCATCTCGATCAGCGGCTACCACATGCACGAGGCCGGCGCCACGGCCGACCTGGAACTGGCCTACACGCTGGCCGACGGCCTGGAGTATGTGCGCATCGGCCTGGCGGCCGGCCTCGGCATCGACGACTTTGCGCCGCGCCTGTCGTTCTTCTGGGGCGAGGGCGTCAATTACTTCATGGAGATCGCCAAGCTGCGGGCCGGGCGCGCGCTGTGGGCGAAGATGATCAAGGCGTTCGACCCGCAGGACGAGCGCTCGCTGATGCTGCGCACGCACTCGCAGACCTCGGGTTGGTCGCTGGCCGCGCAGGACCCGTTCAACAACGTGGCGCGCACCTGCGTCGAGGCGATGGCTGCCGCGCTGGGCGGCACGCAGTCGCTGCACACGAATGCGCTGGACGAGGCCATCGCGCTGCCGACCGACTTCTCGGCCCGCATCGCCCGCAATACCCAACTCTACCTGCAGACGGAGACCGGCATCTGCCGTACCGTCGACCCGTGGGGCGGCAGCTGGTATCTTGAGAGCCTGACCGATGCGCTGCTTCGCAAGGCGTGGGGGCACATCCGCGAGGTCGAGGGCCACGGCGGCATGACGGCGGCCATCGAGCGCGGGCTGCCCAAACTGCGCATCGAGGAAGCGGCGGCCCGCCGGCAGGCGCGGCTCGACGCCGGACAGGAACTGGTGGTCGGCGTCAACCGCTGGCGCCTGGACCGCGAGGAGCCGCTCGAGATCCTCGAGGTCGACAACACCGAGGTCCGTCGGCAGCAGGTGGCGCGGCTGGAACAACTGCGGCGAGAGCGCGACCCGCGCGCGGTCGAGTCGGCTCTGGCTGCGTTGACGCGGGCGGCGGCGGACGGCAACGGCAACCTGCTCGAACTGGCCGTCGAGGCGGCGCGCGTCCGGGCGACGCTCGGCGAGATCTCGTCGGCGCTCGAAACCGTGGCGGGGCGGCACCAGGCCGAGGTCCGCACCATCAGCGGCGTGTACGCCGCCGCGTTCCGGAGGGAGGACGGCATCGACAGCGTGGGGGAAACCAGGAAGCTGGTCGAGGCGTTCGCCGCGCACGAGGGCCGTCGCCCGCGCCTGCTCGTGGCCAAGATGGGCCAGGACGGGCACGATCGCGGCGCCAAGGTCGTGGCTACGGCGTTCGCCGACCTGGGCTTCGACGTCGACGTGGGGCCGCTCTTCCAGACGCCGGCCGAGACGGCGCGGCAGGCCGTGGAGAACGACGTGCACATCGTCGGGCTCAGCAGCCTGGCGGGCGGCCACAAGACACTGCTGCCGCAACTGGTGGCCGAATTGAAGAAGCTGGGCCGGGGCGACATCCTGGTCGTCTGCGGCGGCGTCATCCCGCCGCAGGACTACGACTTCCTGCGCGAGCAGGGCGCCGCGGCCATCTTCGGGCCGGGCACCGTGATCCCCGACGCGGCGCAGGCGCTGCTCGGCGAGATCAACCGCCGGCTGGGGTATGCGTAGGATGAAGCGCACCGAGCTATCCGTCGCGCAGTATGTCGAGGGCGTCGTGACCGGCGACCGCGCGGTGCTCGCGCGCGCCATCACGCTGGTCGAATCGAACGCCCCGGCGCACCAGGAGACGGCGCAGGCGGTCCTGTCCGCGCTGTTGCCGCTGCGCAGGCCGGCCGTGCGCGTGGGCATCACCGGCGTGCCGGGCGCCGGCAAGAGCACGTTGATCGAGACGCTCGGCTCCTGGCTCACGGCGCAGGGGCGGCGCGTGGCCGTCACCGCCATCGACCCCTCGTCGAGCCTGACCGGCGGCAGCATCCTCGGCGACAAGACGCGCATGGAGAAGCTCGCGGCCGACGACAACGCGTTCATCCGCCCGTCGCCCTCGGGCGGCACGCTCGGCGGCGTGGCGCGCAAGACGCGCGAGGCGATCGTCCTGTTCGAGGCCGCCGGCTACGACGTCATCATCGTCGAGACGGTGGGCGTCGGGCAGAGCGAGGCCCAGGTGCGCTCGATGGTCGACTTCTTCCTGCTGGTGCTGCTGGCCGGCGCGGGCGACGAACTGCAGGGCTTCAAGCGCGGCGTCGTCGAACTGGCCGACGCCATCGCCATCAACAAGGCCGACGGCCCGAACACGGGCGCGGCCGAGCTGGCGCGCGCCGGGTTCGAGGGCGTGCTGCCGTACCTGCGGCCGGCCACCGAGGGGTGGCAGACGCGGGCGTTCACGTGCTCGGCGGCGACCGGCGCCGGCATTCCGGAGCTGTGGGGAGTGGTCGACACGTTCGCGCGCGCGACGCAGGCCGGCGGCAGCTGGGTGCGGCGGCGCGGCGAGCAGGAGCGGGCCTGGGTGCGCGAGCTGGTGCGCGAGGGCCTCGAGGAGAGCTTCCGCCTGCACCCGCAAGTGGCTGCCGCGTTGCCGGCCCTCGAGGACGACGTCGTGGCGGGCCGCCTGCCTGCCACCGCGGCCGCGCAGCGCCTGCTGGACCTGTTCCGGCAGGCCGGCGCCTGAAGAGCCGGCCGGGCCGGGGCGAAAACTGGTCCGCGGGACGGCCGTCGCCTATCATGGTGGACTCAAGCGATCAACCCCCCACGGGCGGCCGCGCCGGACGCGGACGCCGGGAGCCGAGATGACCCAGGCCAGCCAGCCGATCATCGTCCAGCCGATCATTGTCCAGGACACCTTCACCGGCACCAAGCGCGAACTCCTGTTCCGCGAGCCCGGGAAGTGCGGCGTCTACTGCTGCGGCCCGACCGTGTACGGCCTGTGCCATATCGGCAACGCGCGCGCGGCGCTGGTGCCGGATGTCGTGGTGCGCTTCCTGCGCCAGCAGGGTCTGCAGGTCAAGTACGTGCGCAACATCACCGACATCGACGACAAGATCATCGCGCGCGGCCAGGCCGACGGCGTGCCGGCGATGGAGGTCGCCGCCCGCTTCGCCGACGAGTACCACCGCGACATGGCGGCGCTCGGCCTGCTGGAACCCGACGTGGAACCGCGCGTGAGCGGGCACCTCAATGAGATCATCGCGCTGATCGAGCGGCTGGTCGCGCGCGGCCTGGCCTACGCCGCCGAGGGTGACGTCTACTACCGCGTGTCAGCGTTCGCCGACTACGGCAAGCTGGGCAAGCGCCGTCCCGAGGACCTGCTCGAGGGCGCCGGCAGCCGCGTCGAGGTCGACGCGCGCAAGGAGTCGCCGCTCGACTTCGCGCTGTGGAAGGCCGCCAAGCCGGGCGAGCCGGCGTGGCCCAGCCCGTGGGGCGAGGGCCGGCCGGGCTGGCACATCGAGTGCTCGGCGATGTGCGGCACGCACCTCGGCGAGTCGTTCGACATCCACTGCGGCGGGCGCGACCTGATCTTTCCGCACCACGAGAACGAGATCGCGCAGAGTCAGGGCGCCTTCGGCCCGGGCACGTTCGCGCAGTACTGGCTGCACAACGGCTTCATCGACTTCGCGGGCGAGAAGATGTCCAAGAGCCTGGGCAACTTCTTCACCACGCGCGAGGTGCTGTCGCTGTACGACGCCGAGACCGTGCGCTACTTCCTGCTGACGGTGCACTACCGCAGCGGGCTGAACTTCGACGTGTGCGTGGAATGCCCGGCCTGCGGCGTCGAACTGGATCGCGACGCGCAGGAGGCCGGTGCGTGCGCGGCCTGCGGCGAGGCGCCGGGCCGCGAGGCGCTGCGGCAGCGCGTGCGCTTCCCGGGCCTGGAGGAGGCGGACGATCGCCTGGCCTACGTCTATGCGGCGCTGGCCGGCGCGCGGCGCCTGCTGGCTGCAGCGGGGGCGGCCGCGCCCGCGGCGCCGGCGGGCCCGGGGCCGCTGCTGTCCGCCTTCTGCGAGCACATGCGGAACGACTTCAACACGGGCGGCGCGCTGGGCACGCTCAGCCGGCCGCTGGCCGAGGTGAACTCGCTGGTCGGGCTGGTCAAGGGCGTGGACAAGGCGGCGCGGCTGGCCACGCTGGCGGCGTTCGTCGCCGACATGGGGCAGGTGGCGGCCATCCTCGGCTGCTTCGGTGCCGATCCCGAAGCCTGGCTGCGCGATCGGCGCGATCGTCGCGCTGCGCGCGCGGGCCTGGATGTCCCGCACGTCGAGGCCCTGTTGATCGCCCGCCGCGAGGCGCGCGCCGCGAAGGACTGGGGGCGCGCCGACGCCATCCGCGACGAACTGGCGGAGCTCGGTCTGTCCGTGCAGGACGGCGCCGACGGTTCGGCCTGGGATTTCGCCTGACCGCAGGCAGACGTACCGACAGACGGGCGCCGCGCGGCCATGGACCGCGCGGCGCCTTCGTCTTCCCTGCGGTGATCCGCGCCTAGAAGCCGGTGACCAGCTGCGCCTGCCAGGTGTCGTCCCCGGCGTCGCCATCGCCCTGCCACGAACGGTATTCCACGCGCAGTTCCGCCGGCGTGGACACGCCCACGCCCAGCCCCACGCTCAGGTACTCGAGGTCCGCGGTGCCCGGCGTCTCGGCGTCGAGCTTGTCCCAGCGCGCGAACAGGGACCAGCGGTTGAAGTCGCGTGTGCCCTGGGCGTACCAGCCCGCGTCGGTCAGTTCCGTGCCGACGCCGAAATCCAGCCGGCGCGCGACGTATTCCGCCTTCAAAGCCCACGGGCCCCGGGTCGCCTGCGCATCGACGCCGACCAGCGACATCGACTGCGCGTCGTCGGTCGTGTTGAACGTGGCCGCCGAGGCGCCCAGTTCGACGCCCCCGACCGGCAGCACGCTCGCGCGCGCACCCACGGCCCCGTCGGTCGCCAGCACGAGCGGCTCGTCGCCGTCCGGCAGCTCGGCGTCCGAACCGTTCACGAGCCACGCGCGCAGCGTGTACTTCGGAGCCTCGATGAAGGCCATGGCGCCGACGTCGTTCCAGCTGTCGTGGGTGGCCCCGATCGCGACCGGCGCCGTGATCGTGCGCCGGTCCACCGACGGGTACACCAGCCAGTCGATACCGAACGGGACGTCGAACTGCCCGACCATCAGGCCGGAGCGCTCCCACTTCGCGTAGTGGTGCCGGCAGTCCGAGCCGTTGCCCGCCAGCAGGAACTCGATCGTGGCGGCCCCGAGGCCGAAGGTTCCCGTTTCGGGGTCGTAGGCCAGCGCCACGCAGGTGCACGTATGGCTGGCGAGGCAGGCCGCGATATCGAATTCGGCCTGTCCCAAGCGGAAGTTGTGCTCGCCGGGCGCCTGGTTGTCCGTGCTGAACAGCACATCCATGAAGCCCGTGATCTCGAGCGGCGTGTACCTGACCTCGACCGCCGCGGCGCCCGACGCCGCCAGCAACAGGTACGCACAGGCCAAGCCCGACCGGATGATCTTCCCCATCAGCCACCCCGTTTGCCGTCGGCGCCAGCGCGCCGGTTGCCTGTTGCGGGGCGCACGGAGGCGTCCCCGAACCTTGATCGGCGTGGCAAAGGGAAATCTTTAGCAATCGTGAGATATTTTGGGAAATTATCGATTGCTGCAAAAAATGATACGCAAAATCGACAACTGAGTGATCAACCCCGGACGAAGGAGATTACGGCCACGACGACGCCGATCCCGACGATCGTCCAGCGCAGCGTCGCGGGCCCGATGCGCCCGGCCAACCTTCCGCCCAAGGCCCCTCCGCAGAGCGCGCCAATGGCCATTGCCGCCGCCACGGGCCAGACGACCTTGCCGCTGAACAGGAAGAAGACGGCCGCCGCGACGTTCACGCTCAGCGAGATGACCTGCTTGAGCGCGTTCAGGCGCGTGAGCGAGTCGCTCATCGTCAGCCCCAGCGCCGCGAGCACGATCACGCTCAAGCCTGCGCCGAAGTAGCCGCCGTACACGGCCGCGACGCAGACCGGCAGCCAGGCGGCGCGCTCGAGCCCCGCGCCTTGCGCGTCGCCGAGGCGCCGCACCAGCCAACCGCGCACCGGCCCCTGCACCGCCAGCAGCAGCGAGGCGGCCAGGATCAGGAACGGCACCAGTTCGCGGAAGATCTTCTCGCCGGTCGCCAGCAACAGCCACCCACCGGCAACGCCGCCCACGACGCCGGCCGGCACGACGCGCCACAGCCGCGCGCGCTGCCCTCTCAGGTCGCCCCGCTGCGCGAGCGCGCCGCCGACGTAGCCGGGGCACAGGGCGACGGTGTTGGTGACGTTGGCGGCGACGGCCGGCAGGCCGAGGGCCAGCAGGGTGGGGAAGGTCAGCAGCGTCCCGCCGCCGGCCAGCGCATTGACGGCGCCGGCGACCATGGCCGCCAGGCCGGCCAGCAGCAGGTGCGGAACGCTGAACAAGAGGCACGCCTCGCGGGTTCGGGAGCGCCGTCGGCTCGGCCCGGAGGGGCTCAGGCCAGCGGCGACACGGGCTCGGGCATCGCGCAGGCGCCGAGCGCCGCGCCGGGATCCTTCAGGCCGTGGCCGGTCACGAGCACCGCCACGCGGTCGCCATCGCCGATCAGGCCCTGCTCGCGCGCGATGATCACGCCGGACATCCCGGCCGCGCCCGAGGGCTCGGCAAAGACGCCGGCGCGCGAGGCGAGGTCGACGATCGTGCGGATGATGGCCTCGTCCGGTGTCGCGATGAACGCGCCGCCGGTGGCCGCCACGTAGCGCCAGGCCTTCACGCGATTGCGCGGCACGCCGACGCTGATCGAGTCGGCGATGGTGTCGGGCACGACGGGCGTGATCGCATCGCGGATGGCCGGGCCCGTCATGGTCGCCTGCCCGCCGCCGCAACGCGCCCACGCTGCGGCCAGCGGCGAGGCGCCGGCCGCCTGCACGCCGATCACGCGCGGCACGCGGTCGGTCAATCCCAGCGCATGCAGTTCGCTGAACGCCTTGGCCGTCGACGAGACGATGCAGCCGTCGCCCACCGGCACCAGCACCACGTCGGGCAGGTCATTGCACGAGGTGAATCCGCGCGTCAGGTCCCAGGCCAGCTCGAGCGCGGCGGTCTTCTTGCCCTCGACCAGCAGCGGGTTGTGCCCGCAGTTGCGGCTGTACCAGTTGTTCTTCGCGATCGCGACCAGCGACAGCTCAAATGCCTGGTCGTAGGTGCCGTCGACGCGGATGACGTGCGCGCCGTGCAGCAGCAGCTGCGCGAGCTTGCCGCGCGGCGCCGCCGCCGGCACGAAGATGGTGGAGCGGAAACCGCCGCGCGAGGCGAGCACGGCCAGGCTGGCCGCCGCGTTGCCCGTCGAGGCGCAGGCCAGGTGGTCGAGCCCCAGTTGGTGCGCGCGGGCCATCGCCACGGCCGCGGCGCGGTCCTTCAGGCTGGCCGACGGCAGACAGGTGTCGTCCTTGATGACCAGCGAATGCAGGCCCAGATGCCGGGCCAGGCGCGGGGCGGGAAGCGGCGCCGTGCCGCCGACCGCCCACGCGGGATGGATCGCCGCCGGCGCCACCGGCAACAGGGAGGAGAACCGCCACAGGCCGCGGGCGACATCGCCGCCTTCGGCCTTCACGCGTGCCGCCGTGTCCGGCGCGCGCTCATACACCGCGTCGAGGATGCCGTCGACGCCGCAGTCGGCGCAGACGAAACCGTTGTACGTGGTGCCGTAGTCGCGCCCGCAGACCACGCAGCGGCAGCCGACCCATTCGGGGTTGGCCGCCACCGGCGGCAGCGTCTCGCGGAGCCCGTCCCTGTTGCCGTGCGCTTCCACGCCGCTACATCGTCAGGGCCATGAGGGCCTTGGCGGTGTGCAGCCGGTTCTCGGCCTCGTCCCAGACCACCGAGTGCGGGCCGTCGATGACCGCGTCGGTGACTTCCTGGCCGCGGCTGGCCGGCAGCGGGTGCATGTAGATGCTGTCCTTGGCGGTCAGCGCCATGCGCTTCTCGTTGGCGATCCAGTCGGGATACTTGCTGATGTGCTGCACCGCGGCCTGGCGGTCGGGCTCGGTGACCAGGCAGCCCCAGCTCTTCGGGTAGACGATGTGCGCGCCCTCGAAGGCGGCATCCATGTCGTCGACCATCTCGAACTTGGTGCCGTTGGCCGCCGCGTTGGCCTGTGCCTGCGCGAGGATCTCGGGCATCAGCTTGAATTCCTTCGGGTGCGCCAAGGTCACGTCCAGGCCGAAGCGCGACATCATCAGGATGGTCGACTGCGGCACCGAGATGGGGCGCACGTACGACGGCGCGTACGTCCAGCTGACGGCGATCTTGCGGCCGCGCAGCCCGTCGGGGAACTTCTCGCGGATCGTCATCAGGTCGGCGACGGCCTGGCAGGGATGGTAGATGTCGCACTGCATGTTCAGCACCGGCACGCGGCTGAGCGAGGCGACGCTGCGGAGGAAGGCGTTGCCCTTGCCCCAGTCGCAATTGCGGATGGCGATGCCGTGGCCCATGCGGCTGAGCACGCGCGCCGTGTCCTCGGCGGTCTCGCCGTGGCTGACCTGCAGCTTCTCGGGGCTCAGGTCGTGCGCGTGGCCGCCCAGCTGGGTCATGCCGGCCTCGAACGAGTTGCGCGTGCGCGTGCTCTGCTCCCAGAACAGCATGAACAGGGTGCGGTCGCGCAGCAGCGCGTGGGGCTCGTCACGGTAGAACTTCCGCTTCAGGTCGGAACTGGTCTCGAGCAGGAGCTCCAGCTCGGCGCGCGTCCATTCCTGGGTGTCGATGAAGTGGCGTCCCTGCAGCGGCTTGCTCATGGTCTCTCCTTGGGAGTTCCGGCGGTCGCAGCCCGTGCGCGTCCGCGTTCACAGTTCCTGGTTCGTGGTTCCGGCTCGTGCTTGCGCCAATCCCGCAAAATACTACGCTCAGGGCGCGATTGGCAACGTGAAGGGTGTCCTGGGCGCGGGAAACGGCGGGGCGGGCGCCCGCTGTCTCCCAAAATGAAGGCGCCCGCCCCAGTCGGGACGGGCGCCGTGTCGTAAGCTCCAGCCGGCCTAGCGGAAGGTGGCCTTCAGGCCGCCCCAGGAGGTGCCCTCGTCGGGCACCGCGCCGCAGTCGGTGACGTGGCCGCCCAGGCCGCTGAACGTGTCGATCGCGAAGAACACCCAGCCCGTGCACGGGTTGAAGGCGTCGGTCGGGTTCGTGTCGCCCGTGCAGACGCTGCTGATGCGGCGCATCGTCAGGTTCGCCGTGCTGCCGCCGCTGCACGTCCAGGCCGTGCCGGGGTCCTCGCCGACGCGCCCGATGCTGTCGATCACGGTGCTGCCGCCGTAGACCAGGACCAGCGCGTCGTTGCCGTTGAAGTTCAGGTTCGCGTCGATCTGGTTGGCGTGCGCCAGCAGCGCCGCGTCGGCCAGGTTGTGGACGATGACATGCGCCGCGCCGGGCGCCAGGTTGATCGACGGCAGGACGATCGAGTAGGCCGTCGCCGAACCGTTCGAATAGCGATCGAGGTGGTAACTGCCCAGGCTCACCACGTCCTGGGTGCCGTTGTAGATCTCGATGGCCTTGTTGTTGGCTGACCCCTCGATGTACTCACTGATGATGAGGTTCGAGGTCTGGGCCAGCGCACCGGAGGCCCACATGACAACCAGCGTGACCGCAGCCAGCGCGCGCATCTTGATCCTGGTGCTCATGGCACTCCTCGGGGACAGGCGAGTGGGCGACTCGGGGCGACGCATCCCGCGAACACGGGGGGCGCAGCCCTGAGATTATATCAAATGAAAGGCGTGTTTGTCAAACCCGGAGGTGGAGGGCCAACCCCGCCCCGGGGCCTCCCTTAGCCCCTCCGGGCTGCGTTTCAGCCGTTCATCAGTTCGTGCGGCAGCGCGGCGTAGAAGGCGCAGGCCGCCACCACGTCGTCGATGGGCACGTATTCGTCGGCCATGTGCGCGATTTCCTCGCGCCCCGGCCCGAAGCCCAGGCACGACACCCCGTGCAGCCCCATGATGGCCACGCCGTTGGTGCTGAAGTTCCAGCGCGAAATCTCTGCCGGGCGGCCCGCCGTCGAGGTGAACGCCCGCTGCGCCGCCTGCAGCGCCGGGTGCTTCTCGTCCAGGACCCAGGTCGGGTAGTACTTGTCCATCGGGTATTCGAGCCCGGTCCAGGCCTTCTCGCGGTAGGTCAGCGTGAAGACCTCGGCCTCGACGCCGGCGTCCTTCATCGCGGCGGTGACCTCGGCCAGCGCCGACTCGCGCGTCTCGCCGACGGTCAGGCGGCGGTCGATGTGGAACTCGGCCTCGGCCGGCACCGCGCACAGGCTGGGGGTCTTGCAGCCGATCCAGCTGATCGTGCAGGTGCCCTTGCCCAGGAAGGCGTCGTCCTTCAGGCGCTCGTTCAGTTTCTCGATGGCGCTGATCGCGGGCGCGATCTTGTAGATGGCGTTGTCGCCCAGGTGCGGCATGCTGCCGTGGCACGAGCGGCCCTTGACCCGCACGCGGATCTCCATGCGCCCGCGCTGGCCGCGGTTGATGCGCAGGTTCGTCGGCTCGGTCGAGACGACCAACTCCGGCGCCAGGCGCTTCTCGTTCAGGATGTAGTGCCAGCACAGGCCGTCGCAGTCCTCTTCCATCACGGTGCCGGTCATCCAGACCTGGCAGCCGTCGAGCAGGCCCAGTTCCTTCATGATCTTGCCGGCGTAGACCATGCCGGCCATGCCGGCCTTCTGGTCGACCGCGCCGCGGCCGAAGACCTTGCCGTCCTCGACCTTGCCCTCGAACGGGTCGCAGTGCCACTGCGTGAGGTCGCCGACGTCGACGGTGTCCATGTGCGCATCGAAGGCGAAGACGCGGGGTCCGCTGCCGATCCGGCCGAGCACGTTGCCCAGCGGGTCGATCTGCACCTCGTCGAAGCCGACCGCTTCCATCTCGCGCGCCACGCGGCGCACGCACTCCTCTTCCTGCCCGGACAGGCCGCGCGCGGCGACGATGTCGCGCAGGAACGCGATCATCGGGTCCTGGAGTTCCTTTGCCCGCGCGGCGATGCGGTTGCCGATGTCGTCGCTCATCTGTGTCCTTCGTCCTTCCGGTCTATCCGTCGTTGTCGTTGCCGTCGGCCCGACAGGTTACGACTGCCAGCCCATGGCCCGCCACAGCTTGGCCGCGGCTGCCTGCAACCGGGCGGATTCCACCGGCGGCTTCATGCCTGCCGCGTAGGCCCGCGCCCCGCCGACGTAGACGGCGTCGATGTCCCACGGGTGGAAGTCGAACAGCAGGTGGCTCAGCCAGGTGTCGGTCGTCAGCGGCGTCTTCTGGAAATTGTTGAGGATGATGAAGTCGGCGGGCGCGCCGGGCTCCAGGGAACCGAACGGTTCGCCGAAGATCTCGCGGGCCAACCGGTAGTTGCCCAGCCACAGGCGCGCGGCGCCGGCGTGGCCCAGGGGCCCGCGGCCGCCCTCGTTGCCGCGGAAGAAGGTGGTGCGCAGCTCGCCCCACATGTTGTCGTCCAGGCCGTCGGTGCCCACGCCGCTGCGGGCGGGGAACCGGTCGACCGGCGCGCGGCCGACGCCGTTGTTCATGTTCGAGCGCCCGCAGTGCACCAGCCAGGCACCGTTCTCCTCGAGCGTCTGCATGTCCAGGGGCGAAAGGTCCACGCCGTGGGCGAAGATGCTGCCCGGGCGCACCAGCCCGTTGTCCAGCAGGCGCTGCAGCGGGTCGCGCCAGCCGCGGTCGCGGCTGACCTCGCGGTCGGTCGTGCCCTCGGCCAGGTGGATGTGCAGCCCGGCGCCCTGCCGGCTGCAGATGCCTTCGAGCAGCTGCAGCGTGCGATCCTCGAGCGTGAACGAGGCGTGCGCCCCGACCAGCCCGCGAAAACGCGGCACGTCGCCGCCGACGGGCTTGTCGCGCAGCTTCTGCAGGTAGCGCTCGTTCTCCTCAAGCGTGATGTCGCGCTGGCCCTTGCCGCCGCGGTCGGTGACCTCGTAGCACAGGCAGCCGCGCAGGCCGACCTCGGTCAGGCCCTGCTCGATGCGGTCCAGCGAATTGCCCACGTTCGACAGGCTCGCGTGGTGATCGAAGATGAGCGTGGTGCCACAGCGCACGGCGCCCCAGGCGCCGGCCAGTGCGCTCAGGTACACAGCCTCGGCGTCGAGGGCGCGGTCGAGCGGCCACCAGATCTCGGTCAGGATGTCGGTGAAGGTCGTCAGCGGCACGCGCGGCGCGGGCATGCCGGCGGCCAGCGATGCGTAGAGGTGCCCGTGCGCATTGATGTTGCCGGGCATGACGGTGCGGCCGCCCAGGTCGATGACCTCCTCGCCGGCACGCGGCTCCAATGCCGGCCCGCGTTCGACGACGCGTTCGCCGTCCATGCGCAGGTCCACCCGTTCGACGAGCGGGCGGGGCGCCCCTGCCAGGTCGGACGGGAAGTAGTCCAGAACGTTGCCGTTCTTCAGCAGCAGACCGCCCACGGTTTCGCCTCCTGCACGGATGGACCGATGCGCGCCGACGCGCGGGACGCGGCACGTTGGCTCAATGATAGAGCCACGGCCGGGAATTTCCAACGCCGGGCTGCGCCGAAACCCGTCCTTTCCGGTCCTTTCACGGGACCCGGCAGGGAGAAGGGACTGCCGGCGGCAGCCCCTTTTCCCACGCGATCCCTCGGTGAACCGGCCTAGTCCGGTTTGAGCTCGGACACCTGCTTGAAGGCGTTCTTCAGCATGAACTCGGTGACGACCCAGACTTCCGGGCGCCCGCGCACCCGCATCCACGTGCCGCCCGGCTTGTCGCCGGCGGCCGGCCGGTCGGCTCCGAACTCCAGGACCACCTGCCGCCCGTCGGCCATCACGAGCGTCGCCTCGCGCGACGGCTTGTCCAGGCCGTAGGCTGCCGCCGGCGCGGCGGGGTCGTCCAGGTCGTTGGCGTGGACGCTCGCCAGGGCGTTCAGCACCGGGTCCACCTTGGTCTTGGCCAGGTTCTGCGGCTTGCCGCCGCCCGTCTTCCATTCCCAGGTCGCGCGCGCCGAGGCTGTCGCCGCCGAGTCGCCGCCCGCCGGCGCGGGGGCCGCGAACGCCTTCACGAACTCGCGCGCGCCGTCCTTGTCGCGCAGGCGGATGGCGTCGACGGCGGCGCGGTCCTCCTGCACGGCCTGCAGGTCCAGGAAGTACCGCGGCCGGGGTGTCTCCGGCGCGCCGTAGATGCCCAGCTGCGACAGCACGCCGCCCTGCGCCAGGTACACGTCGTCCTTGCCCGGCAGCTTCACGAAGTTGCCGCCCGCGCCTTCGGGCCGGTTGCCGACCTCGAGCGCCAGGACCTCCTTGCCGTCCTTCCCGAAGGCCCGGATGGTCACCGCCGCGTCGGCCGCCAGGCCGTAGTCGGCCAGCACCTCGCGCCTGTCGGAGCGGAACTCGCCCGCCAGCCCGGCCAGCGATTTCAGCAACGCATCGATGCGCTCGCGGCTGGCCCGGGCGTTGAAATTCGACGTCACCCGCCAGCCGTCCGGGCCGGGCTCGAGCACGACCGCCTGCGGCTCGGCGCCGCGGCCCAGGACGATGCGCGACAGTTCGTCGGCCTTGTGCTCGCCCGCGAGCAGCGCCACGGTGGCCTCGCGCGAGGTTGCCCGCTTGTGGCCCAGCGACTGCATGACGCTGATCCCGCCCAGCACGACGACGAGGGCCGCGAGCATCAACAGTGTCTTCCGGCTCATCATGCCGCCCCTCTCCTCAATGCTCTGCGGCGCCGCGCCGCAGGCTGTCGCGGTAGCGGGCCGCTTCCTTGCGCCTCATGCCGCTGCGCGTGATGCCGTACCCGGCCAGGACCGCCGGCACCAGCAGCACCGTGAACAGGCGCCAGAACACCTTGGCCTGCGCGTCCACCGGCTTGATGACCCGGCTGGTCAGCGCCTTGGCGCGGATGCTCAGCAGCGCCTGCGAACCGGCCAGGTAGTCGACGCCATTCATCATGAGCAGGCCGTTCTGCATCGCGCCGATGACGTTGTCGTCGAACATCCGCGCGCAGCCGATCACCATCAGGCGGCCGGGTTGCGGGGAGATCGGGCCCGGCTCCGCGGCGGGAGCTCCGGCGGCGTCGGGCCACGCCGGAGTCGCGCGTCCGGACCAGGTGTCCGGGAAGATGCCCTCGACCATGACGGCCAGGGGCTGGGCGCCCAGCATCGGCTTGCCCGCGGTCGCGATCATCTGCCCCGTGACCGGGCCCTGGCTCCAGGGCTCCTGCCAGCAGTTCGGGCTGCTGCTCATCAGCGTCGTGGCCTTGAGGTGCGCCGCCGACAGCTTCGCGGAGTCGGCGTTGACCGGCGTGCCCCACAGGTAGAACAGCTGGCCGATGCGGTTGACCACGGGCGAGGCCTTGTCCATCTGCGACTCGGTCACGCGGATCTGCATCGGCACCCGCACGGGCTCGCGCGTCTGCACGCGCATGCCGCCGAGGTTGATCTCGCGCGGCAGATCGATGGCCTCCATCGCCGAATCCATGAAGTGGTCCTCGTTCACCGTGATGCCGAAGGCGGCGAGCATCGGCTCGAGGCCCGTCGTCACGTCCTGGCCGGTGATCGACCAGCCGCCGCTCGGCGCGGGAGAGTAGCCGTACTCGTGCGCCTGCTGGGCCAGGATCACGGGCGTGCCGCGCGTCAGGACGCGGTTGACCTCCCACGCCTGGCGCTCGTTCAGCGGCGTATTGGCCATGACGACCATCAGGTCGATGTCCGCCGGCGGCGTCGACATCGGCGTCAGGTCGACCGGCACGACCTCGTAGTGCTCCTGCTGCAGCATCTCGCGCAGCTTGGAGAACTGCTCCTGCGGTTCGGGCGGCTGCATGCCCTGCTGCAGGTACATCATCGCCAACTGGCGGTCGATTTCCTTCTTCGGCCCGAACACGGCCACCCGCGGCGCCCGGTCGCGCGTCAGGCGGTAGACCGGCCCGATGATGTCCTGCTCGAGCGAGGCCAGGCCCTGCGGCAGGACCTGCGGCAGCACCTCCTCGGGCTTGTCCTTGTACGCGATGGTCATTGCGCTCCAGATGAGCTTGATGCCCATCTCGTCCTTGTCGATGGACTGCACCTGGAACGGGCGGATGCCCTTGGCGCCGAGGGTCTTCTGCAGCTCCTCGTCGTCCTGCGGGTTGTAGACCGTGAACTCGAGCTTGCCCTTGGCCACCTGCTCGAAGTTCCGCATCTGCTCGGTGATGTCGCGCTCGAGCGTGCGCAGCTGCGTCGGCATCTTGGCCGCCGGCGTGATGTACAGCTTCACCTGCACCGGCACTTCGAGGTCCTTGAGCACCGTCGCCGCCGCCGGCGACATCGTGAACAGCCGGTCGCGCGTCAGGTCCAGCCGCGCGCCGGGCAGGTTGCCCAGCACCGAGACCAGGAAGAACACGATCACCGCCAGGAGGGCGGCCGCCGCGCCGAAGGTCAGGCGGAAGTTACGTCGCTTGTTGTTCATCAGTACTTCCTCCCTTCCAGCCACAGCGCGTTGAGCACCAGGAACACGACGGTCAGGCCCAGGAAGTAGGCCAGGTCGGCGGCGCCGACCACGCCGCGCAGCATCATCTCGTAGTGACTCGACAGGCCCAGGTAGTTCTGCAGCAGCGAACCGAAGCCCGGCACCCAGCCGTCGATGGTCGCGGCCACCGCCGGGATGCCCAGCACGAACAGGAGGAAGCAGGCCATGATGCCGAGGATGACGGCCGAGATCTGGTCACGCATCAGGCCGCTGGTGAACGTCCCGATGCCCAGGTACAGCGCGCCCAGCAGCGCCGCGCCCAGGTAGCCGCTGAAGATGGCGCCGCCGTCGGGGTTGCCCAGCGCGCCGACCATGATCGGCAGCGTCAGCGTGCCGGCCAGCGCCACCAGGTAGAACGCCAGCGCCGCCAGGTACTTGCCCAGCATGACGTCGGCCGTGCGCATCGGCAGCGTCATCAGCAGCTCGAAGGTGCCAAGGCGCTTGTCCTCGGCCCACAGGCGCATGCTGACGGCGGGGATGAAGAAGATCAGGAAGAAGGGCAGGTTCCCGAAGAAGCCGCGCAGGTCGGCCGCCCCGTTCAGGAAGAAGCCCGTCATGAACAGCCCCGCGTTCAGCACCAGGAAGGCGATGATGAAGATGTACGCGATGGGGCTGTTGAAGTAGGCGGCGAACTCGCGCCGGAAGATGGTCAGGCTGCTGCGCATCTTAAGCCACCTCCTTCAGGCCGCGCGCCCGGCGGGTCAGCGCGATGAAGGTGTCTTCCAGCGAGTAGGGGGCCTCGTGCAGCTCGGTCAGCTGCCAGCCGCGCTCGCGGGCCAGCCGCTCGACGGCGCCGACCAGGTCGTCGCTGAACGGGCCGCGCGCCTCGAAGCGGCAGCCCTCGGCCGCGCGCAGCGGCTTCAGTTCGGTCACGCCGGGCAGCGCGCGCAGCGCCGTCTCGACCGCGCCGGCCTCGGCCCGCGCGCCGACGAAGACGCGGTTGGTGCCCATCGCCCCGCGCGACAGGTCGGCCACCGTGCCGTCGGCGATGATGCTGCCTTCGTTGATGATCACCACGCGGTCGGTCACCGGGCTGACCTCCTGCAGGATGTGCGTCGAGAAGATGATCGTCTTGTGGCCGGCCAGGCTCTTGATCAGGTCGCGGATGCCCAGGATCTGCAGCGGGTCCAGGCCGCTGGTGGGCTCGTCCAGGATCAGGATGTCCGGGTCGTGGATCAGCGCCTGCGCCAGGCCGGTGCGCTGCTTGTAGCCCTTGGACAGCTCGCCGATGTTCTTGCGGTACTCGTTGCGCAGGCCGCAGGCCTCGACGCACCACTCGAGCCGCTCGCGCAGGCGCGCGCCCTCGAGGCCGCGGGCCCGGCCCACGAAGGTCAGGTACTCGTGGATGTTCATGTCCAGGTACAGCGGGACGTTCTCGGGCAGGTAGCCGATGCGTCGCCGCACTTCGAGGGGTCGCTCCAGGACATCGATCCCATCGACCGTCACCGTGCCGCCATCGGGCGCCAGGAAGGTCGTGATGATCTTCATGGTCGTGCTCTTGCCGGCGCCGTTCGGACCGAGGAAGCCGAGGATCTCTCCCCGGTTGATCCGGAACGACACATCGTCGAGCGCCTTCATGGTCCCGAAGCTCTTGGACAGGCCGCGAACTTCGATCATCGCGCAAGCTCCTCAGGGGTTTGGGTTTGCGGGACAACGCCATCGCCGGACCGCTCCCCCGAACTTGAGGGGGGCGGGGGCGACCACGGTAGCGCAAGCCCGCCAGAACATCAACCGGCCCGCCGAGTTCCCGCGTTTCGACATCCGTCACAAGGCCGTGATTCCCATTGCCGCGCGTGGCCATCGTCGCTAGCATACGTCCTGGCTGCGGTACCCGGGGGCGCCGCCAGCTGCCCGCCCCGGCAGGACACGGACCCGACAGCAGGAGGCACCCGACTTGGCCCACGCGGACGGTCCGGGCGACGATCTCTATCACCAGTACTTCGAGCGGACCGGGGACGCCTTCCTCATCATCGAGGGCGACCGTTTCGTCGATTGCAACGAAGCCACCGTACGGTTGCTGCGCTACCGCACGCGCAACGAGTTGCTCCAGGTGCACCCGGCCGGGCTGTCCCCGGAACTCCAGTCCGACGGCCGCGATTCCCGCGAGAAGGCCGACGAGATGATGGCGATCGCGCGCGAGCGCGGCAGCCACCGCTTCGAGTGGGACCACCAGCGCGCCGACGGCGAGATTTTCCCGGTCGAGGTCCTGCTGACGGCCGTCCCGCGCGGGGACGGCGTGATACTGCACGTCGTCTGGCGCGACCTGACCGAGCGCCGGCGCCTTGAATCGGACCTGCGCCAGGCGCAGAAGATGGAGGCGCTCGGGCGCCTCTCCAGCGGTATCGCCCACGACTTCAACAACCTGCTGGTGGCGATCAACGGCCATGCCGAACTGCTGGTCTCCGACCTGGCGGACCGGCCCGAGGAGCAGTCCTGCGCCGAGGAGATCCTGCGCGCCGGCAACCGCGCCGCCGACCTCGTGGGACAGCTGCTGGCGTTCAGCCGCAAGCAGGTACTGCGGCCGCGCACGATCGACCTCGGCGACGTCGTGGCCGACATGGCCGGCATCATGCGGCGCCTGCTCGGCGATGGCGTGGTCACGGAGGTGGACATCGTGGACCGGCCGCTGTGGGTGCTCGTCGACCCGGGGCAGGTTTCGCAGGTCGTGCTCAACCTGGCGGCGAACGCGCGCGACGCGATGGCGGGACACGGCCATTTCAGCCTGCTTGCCGGGTGCGTCACCGTCGATGAGCACACGCCCGGGCTGCGCGAGCCGCTGCCGGCGGGCACGTACGCCGCGCTCACCGCCCGCGACGACGGGCAGGGCATCGACGACGGCGACCTGCCGCGCATCTTCGAGCCCTTCTTCACGACCAAGGCGGCCGGTCGCGGCACCGGCCTGGGCCTGGCCACCGTGTACGGGATCGTGCGCCAGTCGGGCGGGTCCATCGGCGTCGTCAGCGACCCCGGCGTGGGCACGTCGTTCACGATCTACCTGCCGGTGGCCCCGGCGCCGGCGGTGGAAGCGGAAGAGACCCCCGCCGCGCAGACCGCGCCGTTGGCCAGCCCGTCGTCGGTCCTGCTGGTCGAGGACGAGGCGGCGACGGGACGGCTGGTGCGCGTGATGCTGGAACGTGCGGGCTTCGCGGTGACGGTGGTCCCGTCCGGCGAGCAGGCCCTTGTGGCACTGGCGGCGCCGGGGGCCCGCTTCGACCTCCTGCTGACGGACATCGTGATGCCCGGCATCGACGGGCTGGAACTGGTGCGGCGCGTGCGCGCGCAGCAGTACACGCTGCCGACGCTGCTGACCTCGGGCTACCCGGCCGAGTTCCTGGCCCAGCAGGGCGCCGTGCCCGGCGATTTCGACCTCATCCAGAAGCCGTTCTCGTCGCACGACCTGGTGCGGCGCGTGCGCGAGGCGCTCGCCCGCGGCTGAGAACCGTTCTCTCCTACCGCAGCAGTGTCAGCTTGCGCGTGACCGCAGGTCCGTCGTCCGTGCGCAGGCGCGCCAGGTACTGGCCGCTGCTCACCCCGCGCCCGGCCTCGTCCAGCCCGTTCCAGGGGATCTCGTGGTCGCCGGCCGGCAACGGGCCGTCGACCAGGCGGCGCACCAGCCGTCCGGCCAGGTCGTGGATGTCCAGGCGCACCGATTCCTCGCGCGGCAGCGAGAAGCGCAGCGTCGTGCGCGGGTTGAAGGGGTTGGGATACCCGGTCAGCGGTGACCCGCCCGCGGCCGGCACGTCCGGTCCGACGCCCGTCGCGTAGTCACCGTAGATCAACTGCACGCCCAACCGCTGCGGCGAACGCGGCGCGTTGGTCGTGAACGTCACGTACGAATTGTGCACGCCCTCGGACAGGCCGGCGGGATCGATGCGCGCGCTCAGCCGCGCCGTCGCGCCCGGGTTCAGGAAGGCGGGCGGCTGGTCGATGGCGATCCAGTTCGCGCCCGGCGCCGTGCCGTTGAACACGAGCGGCAGGGTGCCCGCGTTCTGGACGGTGAACTCGAGCGAGGCTCCCAGCGGAACGTTGGCCAGCGCCGCGGGGATGTTGATGCGCCCGGCGCCCGAATAGCGGTCACGGCCGACGGTGGCCGGCGCCACGCTGATGTCGGTGGCCGAGGTCTCGAGGGCCTCGGCGAGTTGCGCCGGCGTCAGGCCCGGCGAGGCGCCCAGCAGGATCGCGACGGCGCCGGCCACCTGCGGCGTGGCCATGCTGGTGCCCGTGTACGCCACGTAGCCCGAGGCGCCGGCCAGGCTGGTCACGTTGTTGCCCGGGGCGGCCACGTCCGGCTTCAGCAGGCCGGGCGAGTACGGGTAGTCGTGGTAGTCGGTCGCGCCGTACGGGTTGGCCATGTTCCAGGCCGTCGGGCCGTAGCTCGAGGACGTCTCGACCGCGCCCGCCTGCGTCAGGCCGCCGACGGTGATCACGGCCGAGTGGCCGCCCGCGCCGTACCAGGGATCCGGGCAGTCGCCCGGCGTCACGATGTCGCCCGGCACCGCGTAGTGGCCGGTGGCGCTGCCGTTGCCGGCGGCCGCGATCCACGGCACGTCGATCGCCAGCAGCAGCTCGGCGTCGTAGCGGTTGGCGGCACGGATGTCGTTGGTCCCCTGCGACCAGCCCGCGCTCATCGAGAACAACTGCGCGCCGTGGTCGATGCCGAACTGCAGGCCCTCGACCAGATCGGCCAGGTAGCCGGGAACCACGCGCAACGCCATCAGCGTGGCGCCGGGGGCCACGCCGGTCTTCGTGCCTGAAGTACCGTCGCCCGCGATCAGGCCCGCGGTGTGCGAACCGTGGTGCCACGACGTGTCGCCGTCGTAGGGATCGCTCTCGTTGTCCACCGCGTCCCAGCCGTGGTGCGGGAACGAGGCGCCGCCGTCCCACATGTGTGTCGCGATGTCGGGGTGGTCGTACGCGATGCCGGTGTCGAGGTGGCCGACCAGCACGCCGGCGCCGGTGTTGCCGGCGGCCCAGGCCGTGGGCGCACCGGTGGCGGTGAGGTGCCAGGCGATCGCCTTGTCGCTAATGGCCTTGTCGCCGGTGGACCTGTCGTCCATCGTCGCCTCCGTCGCAGCCGCCGTCGCAGCCGCCGTCGCGACCGACCCTGCGTCCGGCCCGCCGAACGTGCGGCTCAACTGGTCATCCAGCCACAGCCGCGCCACGCCGGGGTCGGAGGCGAGCGCCGCCACCCCGGCCGGAGTCAGGTCCACCGCGATCATCCCCGGCAGCCACAGCGCGCGGGCCGGCCCGGCCTGGCCCTGCTGCGCCAGCGCGTCGAGGTTCGGCTGCAACGCGGCCAGGCTGCGGTCGGTCTGCTTGCGCGCCGCGGCGACGACGACTTCGCGCCGCGTCGCGCGCGAGGCGTCCTTCAGGGCCTCGGCGAGGGCGGGCGGGTCCACGCGCTCGGCGGGGATGATGATCACCGGCAGCCTGGCTTCACCCGTCGCGCCGCCGGCCGAGGCCTTGGCCATCGCCAGTTGCAGGCGCTCGTCGACCGGCTCCAGCCACGTCTCGCGCCGCAGCGGCGGCTGGTCGACCAGCTTCAGCGCGTCGGCGCGCTTGAGGTAGGGGTTGATGATCGTCACCAGGCCCGACGGCCGGAAGCGCAGCAGCGGCGCGCCGTCCTGGAACTTGCAGGTGTGGCCGAAGTCGTTGTCCGCCTCGCTGTCCTCGGCGACAAGCTGGTCGGGATCCAGGCGCACCGACACGGTGTGGTCGCCGTGGCCTTCGAGCAGCGGGAAGTCCGTCAGCGGCACGTACGTGCCCGCCGGCAGGCCGCCTTCCAGCTGCCACGAGGCGCGTGTCTGGCCGTCGACCTCGAGGTCGATGTAGAATGAAGCCGATATGTCGCGCAGGCCGTCGTTCAGGAACGCGAAGCTGACGTAGTTGGTGTCGCCGGCCGTCGCGTACCCGTTCACGCGCTGGCCCTTGATCATGTTGACGACCAGCGAGCTGTCCCACTGCGACGGCGTGAACGGCGCCAGGTTCGGCTTCAGGTCGCGACGGCTGGTGTAGATGTTGCGGCCCTGCGTCGGGAAGTCGCGCCGGTCGCTCCAGGCCGCGTGGGCGCGGAGGCCGGTGAAGACGCCGTCGGCGGCGTGGAACACCGGTTCGACGCGCGGCGCGTCGGTGATCGTCTCCACGCTGCCGAAGAACTCGACGGCGCCGTGGCCCGAGGCCAGGCGCGTGGCCAGCTGGTACTCGTCGCCGCCCGGGGGCGCGTCCAGCCACATGCAGCCGACGACGCCGCCGCGCACGAAGATGCTCGGGCCCACGCTGTCGTACTCGTCGGCCACCAGGCCGTACGGACCGTAGAACGTCGCGCCGCTGTCGGTGCTGTAGGTGTAGATGATGTCGCCGTCGCTGGTGATGCCGTTCGTGTAGTCGAGCTGGTAGGCGACGTAGACATCGGTGCCCTCGCAGGCCACGCGCGGGTAGCCGCCGTTGCTGGTGGTCCAGCCCGTGAAGTTGGCGGGGCTGCCGAAGCTGCCGGTGTAGGCGTCGGTGGCGATCAGGATCTCCATCTCGCCGGTGTCGATGTCCTGCTCGGCGTTCACGAAGTGCACGGTGCCCGCGTTCATCGCGACGTCCGGCCAGTAGTCGGCGTAGCCGTCGGGCAGGAAGTAGTCGTAGGTGACGGTGTTGCCGCCGTTGGACGAGTACATGAAGATCAGCGTCCACTCGTACTGGTAGTAGTCGTAGTTGACCGTCAGCCAGTTGGCGGCGATGAAGACCTTGGCGAAGTCGCCGGCGCCGGTCACGGCGATCGACGGCACGGCGCACGGCTCGCCCACGGCCAGGCCCTTGGCCCAGGCCCACGACGACGGGTCGCCGGGGTTGGCGCTGCGCGCGCGCATGATGTAGCCGTCGTCGCGGATCCACACCACGTGCAGGTAGCCGCCGCCGTCGACGGCCAGTTCGGGCTGGTACTCGTCGGTCGTGAAAGAGGGCAGCTTCGACACCGCCCAGGTCACGCCCTGGTTGAGCGAGCGCGCCACGTAGATGTCGCGGTCGGTGGCGCCGAGGTCGACGGCCGAGAACGCCGCGAAGAGCACCGTGCCGTCGGGGCTCGTGGCCAGGGTGACGTGGTCGTCGTTCATGCTGGTCGGGTTGGCCGCCAGCGTGTTGGCCGACCACGGCGCGTTCTTGTCGGCGCTGGACAGGGCGCGCCGC
Source organism: uncultured bacterium (assembly GCA_903859215.1). Taxonomy (GTDB): domain Bacteria; phylum Krumholzibacteriota; class Krumholzibacteriia; order LZORAL124-64-63; family LZORAL124-64-63; genus CAINDZ01. Next base: position 72,877 of record CAIOLW010000051.1, read on the forward strand.
GAGCCGGCGGACGTCAGCGGGGCCGACCCCTTGGGGCGCAGGAACGAGGGGTCGGTCAGCCGGTCGAGCTGGGTGCGCATCTCGGGCGAGTACTTCACCAGCGCCGTGTCGGGGTGCGCCGACGTCTTCGTGCGGTCGGTCAGGTCCACCTCGGCGAACACGCGCCGGGCCGCCTTGTTGCCGGCCTCGAGGCTCGTCGTGCGGTGGCGGCTGCGGGCAGGCGCGGCGAACGAGGGTTCAGGCAGCCGGCCGGGCGCCGCGAAGGCGGCCGACGAGCCCGTCCTGGGAATCGGCAACGGCTTGACTGTCATGGCGTTACGGGGAGCGGCGCCGCCCATGACGATCATGGCCAGGCCCAGGAACGTCAGGCAGCCTGCGATGTGGATGTTCCGGTTCATCGGTACCCCCGGCCGGCGGTGCGCAGCGTCGGCAGGTTGAGAGTCTCCCCGTAGCACCCCTATATTTTACCGTATGGATATATTTTTTGTCTATCAGATTGTGCTGGCGCGGGGTGGCGGGGGTTGTTATCGTATATTTACGATTTACGATGGAAGGCGCCCAGCGCGAGGTGGAGGGCCATGGCCCGGACCCGGAGCGAGACCTACCCGGACGACCTGGTGGAGCTGGCGGCGGTGGCGCGCGCCCTGGCGCACCCCGGGCGCCTGCAACTGCTGGAGGCGATCGCCGCGCGGCGGTCGTGCGTGTGCGGGGAACTCGTCGACCTGATGCCGCTGGCGCAGTCGACCGTCTCCCAGCACCTGAAGGAGCTGAAGGAGGCGGGGCTGGTCCAGGGCGTCACCGACGGGCCGCGCACCTGCTACTGCGTGGATGAGGGGAAGCTGGCCGCAGTCGGGGCGACGTTCGCCCGCCTGTTCGCGCGGCTCGGCTGTTGCGCGGGATCGGGGGAGGAAGATCATGGCTGACGACATCAAGCAGGTGGTCCGGGACAAGTACGGCGAGGTGGCCCGCGCGCGGGACGGCGGCGGGTGCGGATGTTGCGGCGGCGACCCGATCGGCGGCGCGAACTTCGCCGAGGACTACGCGCAGCTGGGCGGCTACCTTCCGGAGGCGGACCTGGGCCTCGGTTGCGGGCTGCCGACGCAGGGCGCGTTCGTGCGGCCGGGCGACACGGTGCTGGACCTGGGCAGCGGCGCCGGCAACGACGTCTTCGTGGCGCGGGCGCTGACCGGGCCCACCGGCCGCGTCATCGGCGTGGACATGGTGCCGGAGATGGTGGCGCGGGCGAAGGCGAACGCCGAGCGGCTGGGCGCGACCAACGTCACGTTCCACCTCGGCGAGATCGAGGCGCTGCCGCTGGACGAAGCCACCGTCGATGTGGTCATCTCCAACTGCGTGCTCAACCTGGTGCCGGACAAGGCGCGCGCGTTCGCCGAGATCCGGCGCGTGCTGCGGCCGGGCGGGCACTTCTCGGTCTCCGACATCGTGCTGACGGGCGAACTGCCGGCGGGCGTGCGCGAGAGCGCCGTGATGTACGCCGGCTGCGTGGCCGGCGCGCTGCAGGAACAGGAGTACCTCGACGTGATCACCGCGGCCGGCTTCGTCGATGTCGAGGTGCGCAAGCGCCGGCGCATCGACCTGCCGGACGAACTGGTGGCGCCGATCCTGCCCGCGGCCGAGGCAGCGGCGTTCCGCGCCACGGGCGCCGGCATCTGGAGCCTGACCGTGTTCGGCCGGCGCAGGGAAGGGTAGGCAGGGTGCCGCGTCCCGAGAAACCCGAGAAGGTGGCGGTCAAGGTCTGGCGCTACGAGCTGCCCGGCGGCTGGGTGGTCCTGGCCGGCCGCACCGACCTGGACAACGACCGCCTCTCGATCAAGGTCGCCAAGGCGAACGACTGGTGGTTCCATGTGCGCGGCCTGCCGGGCAGCCACGTCGTGCTGCAGGTGCCGGCGGGCGAGGAGCCGGACAACGAGACGGTGAAGGCCGCCGCGGCGATCGCCGCCTGGCACAGCAGGAAGCGCGAATCCAACCAGGTGTCGGTCAGCGGCACGCGCGCGCGCTTCGTCACCAAGCCGCGCGGCGCCAAGCCCGGCACGGTGGAGATCCGCAAGGAGAAGACGTTTGTGGTGCGGCCGGCCGTGCCATCGCCCCACGTCGACGAACAGGTCGAGGAGTAGCCCGTTGGCCAAGCGTTCCGCGCACCCGTCGCACCTGTCCCGCCCGCCGCGCTTCCCGACGCTGACCATGCTGCTGGTCGGCGCGTTCTGCATCTCGTGGGCGCCCATATTCGTGAAGATCGCCGGGCGCCAGGAGCTCGGGCCCACCTCGATCGCGTTCTGGCGCCTGCTCATCGGCGCCGTCACGCTCTTCGGCGCCGCCGCCGCCACGCGCCGGCCGCTGCGCCTGCCGCCGCGGGCCACCGCGCTGGCGCTGCTGGGCGGGGTCATCTTCATGGCCGACCTCTTCCTGTGGCACCGCTCGATCAAGCTGGTCGGCGCCGGCCTGGCCACGATCTTCGCCGCCACGCAGGTCTTCAACACTGCGGGGCTGAACTGGCTGTTCCTGGGCGAGCGCCCGCGCGGGCGCTTCTTCGTCGCCGCGGCCGCGGGCCTGGTGGGCGTGGCGCTGGTGGCGGGCGTGGGCAGCGGCATCGCCATCGCGGGCGACTACGCGCGCGGCGTGGCGATGGGCCTGGCGACCGGCCTCTGCTACGGCGGCTACCTGCTCAGCACGCGGCAGCTGGGACGCCACGAGCCGCGGTTGTCGCCGATCACGATCGTCGCCTGGCTCTCGCTGGGCGGCGCGGTCGCGAGCGGGCTGGTGTGCCTGACCGAGCACGATGCGTTCATGCCGCGCACGCCGCTGGCGTGGTGGATGCTGGTGGCGCTGGGCGCGGGCATCCAGGGCGGCGGCTGGTGGGCGATCGCCACGGCGCTGCCGCGGGTCAGCGGCGCCACGGGCGGGCTGGTCCTGCTGCTGCAGCCGGTGCTGGCCACGGTGTGGGGCTGGCTGCTGTTCGGTGAGCGATTGACGCCTATTCAGATGGCCGGCGCCGCGGTGACGCTCGGGGCCATCTACGCCGGCACGCTGGGGCTCGGGTCACTGGCGCGGGGGCCTCAGCGGCCCAGCCAGCCGATGCCGCCGCCGTCGCGGTCGTAAGCGACGCGCCCGCCGACAATGGTCGCACGCGCAGGCTCCGGGTGGCACAGCAGCAGGGCGGCAACCGGGTCGTCGGCGCCGTCGTAGCCGATCGCCTCCAGGTCGAACACAGCCAGGTCGCAGGCCTTGCCCGGCTCGACGGAACCGACATCCTCGCGTCCCAGGCAGCGCGCGCCGCCCAGCGTCGCCATTTCCAGCACTTCCTGCACCGTCATCGCCGCCGCGCCGCCGAGCACGCGGTGCAGCAGCAAGGTCTGCCTGAGTTCGGCCAGCAGGTTCGAGCTGTCGTTGCTGGCCGAGCCGTCCACGGCCAGGCCCACCGGGCAGCCCGCCTTGCGCAGGTCGCGCACGCGGCAGATGCCCGAGCCCAGGCGCATGTTCGAAGTCGGGCAGTGCGCGATGCCGACGCCGGCCGCGCCCAGGCGCACGATCTCGTCGTCGTCGAACCAGATGCCGTGCGCCAGCCAGGTGTCGGGCCCCAGCCAGCCGACCGACTCGAGGAAGTCGAGCGGCCGCGAGCCGTAGATCTGCAGGCAGTAGTCGTTCTCGTCGCGGGTCTCGGCCAGGTGCGTGTGCAGGCGCACGCCGTGGCGGCGCGCCAGCTCGGCGGTGCGGCGCATCAGGTCCGGGTCCACCGAGAACGGCGAGCAGGGGGCCAGCGCGATGCGCACCAGCGCGCCCGGCCGCGGGTCATGCCACTTGCCGATGACGCGCTCGCAGTCGGCCAGGATCGTGTCGGGGTCCTGCACGACATCGTCGGGTGGCAGGCCGCCGTCCTTCTGCGAGCGGCTCATCGAGCCGCGCGTGGGGTGGAAGCGGATGCCGGTCTGCCGCGCGGCCTCGATCGTGATGTCCAGCAGTTCGGGCGACGCCGCGCTCGGGAACAGGTAGTGGTGGTCGGTGGTCAGCGTGCAGCCCGAGCGCAGCAGTTCCTGGCAGCCGACGACGGCCGCGCGGTGGAAGTCCTCGTCGTCCAGCCTGGCCCACACCGGGTACAGGGTGCGCAGCCAGGGGAACAGCTCGCTGTCGACCGCGCCGCGCCAGGCGCGGGTGCGCGTCTGGTACAGGTGATGGTGGGTGTTCACCAGGCCGGGCAGGACCACGCA
>CAIOLW010000052.1 GCA_903859215.1 uncultured bacterium
AAGAATCCCTTTCCACTTCTGGTCCATGCGCTTGACTAGACTATTCAGCAACGACTGAAGAGACGTTCACCTTCATTGCGCGAAGGAGGCCGGAAGGATGAAAAAGCATCTTTTTGGCGTGGCAATCCTGATGAGCATGGTTCTGGCGGGTAGCCTCGCTTTTGCCGTGACCATCGATGAGATCCAGACCTACACGGTTGCCGGCGTGCCGGCCAGCCCTTATGCCGGCCAGACCGTCACGGTCAGCGGCACCCTGCTCGAGTTCCACAAGTACAGCACCGGCTCCGGCTACCTGATCGGCCCGGGCGGCCCCGGCATCTCGCTGTTCGGCGGGACCGGCGATGTCGTCGCGATCGGCGACGAAGTCTCGGTGACGGGTACCGTCGCGACCTTCAGCGGCGAGATCCAGATCAACGTCACCAACTACACCCTGATCTCGGCCGGCCCGCACGCGCTGACCCCCGAGACCAAGACCATCGGCCAGATGCTGTCGACCTACGAGAACGTGGGCCACTACGGTGTCACGACCGGATACGTCGCCCGCAAGACCACGTCGGGCACCCCGCCCCTGGTCACGGCGAACCTCTGGATCAAGACGGGCCTGCCCAACACGCTCACCGACTCCCTGTTGGTGTACTGTGACAAGGACTGTCAGATCGACGTCGGCGCCGTCGCCGTCGGCGATTTCTACCAGTTCTCCGGCCCGATCGTGGTGTTCAACACCCAGATCGAGCTGAAGCCCGTGCTGCAGACCGACCTCGTCGAGAACCCGGGCGGCGACACCGTCCCCGTGATCACGGCGATCAACTGCGACAACTGGTCGCCCCTGTCGACCGATGCCGTCACGGTGTCCGCGAACATCGTGGACAACATTGGCGTCTCTACGGCCTACCTGTTCTACCGCAACAGCGACGGCGTGACGCCGGGCAGCTGGAACCAGGTGGCCATGTCCCACGTGGGCAGCACCTACTCGGGCGTCGTCCCGGCCGGGCACCCGCTCAGCCAGGTGGACTTCTACGTGCAGGCGACGGACACCGGCTCGCAGACCGTGAAGAACCCGGGCAATGCGCCCACGGGCTACTTCAAGTTCGCGGTCGGCCTGACGTCGATCTACGCGATGCAGTACCAGCACCCGGACAGCACCTCGCAGTCCAACGCCTTCAACGGCAAGGCCGTGAACATCAAGGGCGTCGTCACTGCAGGCACGGGCGCTGCGACCAACGCGGCCAGCAAGTTCATCGTGCAGGAACTCGCCGTGAACCCGGCCACCAGCAGCTACGCCTTCGGCGGCGTGCTGGTGTACGAGGGCTCGGGCAAGTACCCGTACTACCAGGGTGACGTGGTCGAGATCGGCGGCACCGGTGGCGAGTACTTCGGTCTGACCGAAATGCTGCCGCACAACGCCGAGGCCGTGAAGCTGATCGATTACGGCCATGCCCTGCCGGTGCCGGCGCTGGTGCACACGCGTGTGCTGAACGACGACATGGTGGGCACGGACGGCAACGGCGCCCTGGGCGAGGCCTGGGAAAGCGTCTGGGTCAAGACGTACGCGTCCGCGGTGATGGACACCAGCGGCCTGGCCCAGTACCATGAGTTCCAGATCTCCGACACCCGCGCGGCGGCCGACTCGTTGATGGTCGATCCGTACCCGGTGCTGGCCTACACGCCGCACCCGGGCCAGCTGATCACCGTCACTGCGTTCGTGGATTACGAATTCGGCCTGTTCAAGCTGCGGCCGATGGACGATTCGTACATCACGCTCAATGGCACGGCCGCCGTCGGCAACGACGTCCCGACCATTGACAAGCTGGGCGGCTTCAAGTCGATCAGCCCGAACCCGTTCAATCCGATGACGACCATCAAGTTCGTCGTCAACAAGGACAATCTGGTCCAGATCAACGTGTACAACATCCGCGGCGAGAAGGTCCGGACCCTGATCCAGGACCAGCGGCCCGCGAATGAATACACTGTGGTCTGGGACGGCACTGACGACGCCGGCAAGGGCGTGGCGAGTGGCAGCTACTTCGCCCGTCTGCGCATCGGCAAGGAAGTCATGCAGGTCCGCCAGATGCAGCTGGTGAAGTAAGGGATCTAACGATTCCGGGCCCTTGCCCGGGTCCGGACTCCTGAGCGCAAAACCTCCCCGTCGGCTCCGGCCGGCGGGGAGGTTTCTGCTTGATGGGAAGTGGCTCGATGGGAAGTGGCTCGATGGGAAGTCGCTCGCGCAGGTCGTTCGTACAGGTCTTCGCAAACATGTTGGTCAGAACGGGACGCCCAGCGCCCGGCACTGCCATTCCATGAACGGCGCCGCGTCCGCGCACAGCTTCGCGAACTCGCCCAGGAACCCCGCCCCCGTCACCTGCTTCGCCGTCACCGACGTCAGCGCGGTGTAGTCCTTCAGTCGCAGCACGTCGGCCAGCGGGTGGTTCGGATCGTAGCCGCGCGGCACGCGCACCAGCTCGTCGCCCGTCACCGTGAACGCGGTGGTGAAGCGCTTGCCCTGCGCCGCCTTCTTCCACGCGGCGGGATCACCGACGACCGCCTCGCGCAGCTTCGCCAGCGCCGGCGCGTCCGGGTGCCACAGCCCCACGCCGACGAACGACTCGCGCGGCTGCAGGTGCAGGTAGAAACCGGGCGTGTGCGCGTCCTTGCCCGCGGCGTGCCGGAAATGCAGCCCGATGTGCGTCTTGTACGGCGACTTGTCGTGCGAGAAGCGGATGTCGCGGTTGATGCGGAACAGCGACCCGCCCTGCGGCCGCGGGTCGGCGCGGAAGTGCGGGCTGATGCGCCCGAGGTGCTCGCCGAAATCGACGATGAACCGCAGCGCCGGCTCGCGCACAACGGACTGGTAGCGGTCGCGGTTCTCCTCGAACCAGGCGCGGTCGTTGTTCGCCGCAAGCTCGCGCAGGAACGTGAACAGGTCGGCCTGGAAGTAGCTGGTCGGCATCCCGTCTCCCCGTCGAAGTCGTCATCCGAACGCTGGCAGCTTGCCCGTCCGGCGTTGTGCGGGCATCATATCACGCGAACGCCGGGAACCGCCACGGGCCGCCGGCGTTGGCAACGATCCCGCGCTGCGCACCCCGAACCGGTGCGCCGCCCTTCGCCTTCCACGCGTACCGGAGGTTCCGATGTCGACCTCTTCCCTGCTGCGCCGCGCGGCCCTGCCCCTGGGCCTGGCCCTGCTGGTTTCCGCGGCCGCGCTGGCCCAGGACGGGACCGCCGCGAACCGGCCGGCGCCCGCCAGGCCCACCACGCCCGCCAACCCGACCGGCCCCGCCAACCCGACCGACCCCGCCACCTCGTCGGGCCCGGCCGTCCCCGCAGTCCCTGCCGTCACCGGAGGCGGCCCCGCAGGCAGCGGTGCCACCAGCGGCGGCGCGCCCACGGCCGGCGTCGCCACGCCGGCCCCGAAGCTGCGCCCGAACCTGTCGGGAACCTGGCGCATGGACCCCAAGGCCAGCGACGACCCGTCCAAGATCAACGAGAGGCCGGGCGGCCCCGGCGGACCCGGCGGTGGCCGCGGCATGGGCGGCGGACGCGGCGGCGCCATGGGCGGACGCGGCGGCCTCAGTCCCGACCCCGACGGCGGCAAGATGCCGGGCGAGGGCTTCGACGGCTCCGACAAGCCGGAAAAGGAACGCCAGGCAGCGGAAGGCCGGCAGGCCGGCCGCGAGTTCGGGCGCCTGGAGATCTTCCACGATGGCGACGAGTTCGACCTGACCGACGGCATGCAGATCTCGCGCGTGCTGAAGATCGGCGGCCAGCCGACCGATGTCTTCACCCCCCGCGGCACGATGAAGGCTGCCGCCACCTGGGAGGGCGACGCCCTGGTCGTCAATGAGCGCAACCCGGACGGCCGGGTCATGCGCACGCGCCAGTTCATGTTGAGCACCGACAAACAGGTGCTGACCGTGCGCGAGGTGCGCCACATGCCGGGCAAGGACGGCGACGCGACCATGACCCTGGTCTTCCGCCGCGAGCAGCCCGGCAGCCACCGGGACGACCAGCCCGGCCAGGGCGACCATCCGGACCAGGGCGACCGCCCGGGCGGCAAGCGAGGACGGTGATCGTCCGGATTGGCGAAATCGGGCCTCCGGGACGATATTGGCCGCCTGCGCAGGCCCGCCCGGCCCGCGCCGGCACCGGCCCGGCCCGCCGGTCGTGCGAAACCCGAAAGGACCCGGGACCGTGGAAAATCTGGAAAAGACGGCTTTGCTGACGATTACGGACAATGCCGGCCGCGCCTTCGGCGGCTTCGACTGGTCGGCCCACGAAGGCAAGGGCGTTCGCCTCTTCGTCCAGGGCATGGGCTGCAGCGGCCCGAGCATCGGCATGGCGCTCGACGACGCGACGGCCGACGACGAAGTGGTCGAGCAGACCGGCGTCCGCTTCATGATCGACACCCAGACGCAGGAAATCCTGCGCCAGGGCGGCGGCCTGACCGTCGACTTCGTCGAAGAGGAAGAGCGCCGCGGCTACCTGCTGACCCTCGGCAAGCCCGGCGACTGCAAGACCGGCGGCTGCAGCGGCTGCGGCTGAGCCGGCCCCGGGGACGGGAAACCGCCCCGATCGACCGTTCCGAGACCCGGGGCGCCGCCTGCGCCCCGGGTCTCGTCGTTCAGGAATTCCTGCGCCTGCCGATAACCTGAGGTGGCGCGACCGGCCGTCAGCGGCCATTTTCCCACGGTCATGAACGCGGGGACACGGGCCCCGCCTGAACGCGATGATCGCCCCGCGGGCTCATCGCCCCCGAAAGGACACCCGACGTGAGCGATCAGGAACTCATCAACCTCACGACCAGCGCGGGCGCCGCCTTCGGCACCTTCGACTGGTCGGAGCACGCCGGCAAGGGCGTGCGGCTGTTCGTGCAGGGCTTCGGCTGAGGCGGCCCCAGCATTGGCATGGCTCTGGATGAGCTTGCAGGTGACGACGCGGTCGTCGAATCGAGCGGGATCAAATTCATGCTGGACGCCCAGACGCGCGAGATCGTGCAGCAAAGCGGCGGCCTGACCATCGACTTCATCGACGAGAACCACCGGCGCGGCTACATGCTGAAACTCGGCAAGCCGGGCGCCGACTGCTCGAGCGGCGGCTGCAGCGGGTGCGGTTGACCGACGGGTGATGGTGCATGGAGTGAAGGGACGCCGGGAATCCGGCGTCCCTTTCTTGTCATTGAGGAGTCATTTAGATGTAAATCAATGTCAGACATTGTCTTATGGTAATAAGGCAAAGATGATGTTTTTTGTTGTTTTCAGCATCGGATGTGTCATATAGTCAGTATAGTCATGAGCGCACGAGTTGGGGGTTGCAGGTGGGGACGCATCGATTGTCCCCTTTTCCGGCTCTGTGCGACGATCATTTGCTTTCACGCCAACACCATCAGGAGTGCTCACATGAAGAAATATGCGATCGTGTCCCGTCTGACGTTCGGGATCCTGGCCGTCGCGCTGCTGGTCGGCCCGGTTGCCGCCGCCGAGATCGGCGAGGCCGTGCTCGGAATGCAGGAAGGGACGACCGTCCGCCTCGGCTCGGGCATTGGCCAAACCAGTTCGGCGGCCACGTCCATCGTCTACGACTCGACCAACCAGGCCGTCAGCGCCGGCACCTCGTCCCTCGACCTGGCCGCGATCTACGGGGACGAGCTCCTGCTCGCCGCCGGCTTCGGCGAGAACATCAGCGCGATGAAGTTCGCGGTGTACTGCTCCAGCTCGTCCACGTTGGCCCTGACTTCGGCCACCGAGACCATCCGCTTCTACGACCTTGCCAATGCCGGCGCCTTCATCGGCGGGTTCTCGGCCACGCTGGGTGCGCTGCCCAAGGGCTCCTACTCGATCTACACGATGACGGGCATCGATGGCGTCGTCACGATCGTCATCCCCTCGGGCGACATCCTCGTCACCCAGCAGCTGAGCAGCGTGGTCGGCGCGAACCGCATGGGCACCGTGCTCAGCTACGCGAACGCCCCGGCGGTCGGCACGACCAACGCCGGCTTCTACCAGAGCAACACCTCGGCCGCCGCGGGCTGGTACCTGATCACCGGCCAGACCTACACCAACCTGCAGTACGAGCTCGAGACCGCGCAGGCAGCGGTCCCGACCGAGTCGCACACCTGGGGCGACCTCAAGGCCGAGTTCAGGTAGCCCAAGGTTCCTGCACCAGGCTTCGCACGCACGGCCGGCTCCCGGATTGGGGGCCGGCCGTTGCGCGACCGGCCCGCGCGGCCTATACAGTGTGATCGGATACGGTGGTTCACGGGGAGGGTGGAACGTGCGGGCAATCCCGATGCCGCAGCTCGGACGGTTGGTCCTGCTCGCCTGCGTCCTGCTGGCGGTGGCGCCGGGCGTCCTGCGGACAGCTGACGCCGCCGCAGACCTGCCCGACACCGTGCTGGCGCAGTTGCGCGACGGCGCACGTATTGAACACGTCACGGTGAACGACCTGCGGGCGGCGGCCCTGCGGCGCGGGCTGGCGCCCGAAGCGCTCTCGCCTTCCCAGGTGCGCGACCTGCTCCGCACGCTCCTCGACCGCCGCGCCCTGCGCCTGGCCACTGCGGTGGAGCGCCTGGCCTGGACGCCCCCGGACAGCGCCCAGTACCGCGACTTTGCCGCGCAGGTCATGTTCGAGGCCGCGCTCGACTCCGCATTCGCCGTCGAGCGCGCGCGACGCGTGGCACACGGCGACACCCTCACCCACCCGGGCATCCTCGGCGCCGCCATGCGCGACGCCGAACTCGCGCGACGGGCCCCGACCTGGGACGACGTGCTCGTCGGGAAGCTGGCCGCCGCCTTCGCGGCCCTGCCGGCGCCCGCCCCGGACGACGGCCTGGTCCAGCGCGCGCGGAAGCTGGCGCGCTTCCCCGCCGTCGCGGCCGCAGACACCGACCGGGTCATCGCCACGCACGCGGGGCGCCCCTTCACGGTACGCGACCTGCTGGGCGAATGGCGCGCCATGCGCGTGCTGGACCGCCCCCACCTGGACGACGCGCGGCAGTTGATGGACCTGGTCGGCACCGCCCTCTACCAGCGGCAACTGCGGGCGCAGGCCCGCCCCGCCGGCGCGCCGGCGCGGCCGGCCGACGCGCAGCGCCTGCGTGACCGGACCGAGGGACTCGCCGCCAAGGCGTGGGCCGTGCGCCACGTGTTCTCACAGGTGCCGCGCGATTCGCTCACGCTGCGCCGGGAGTACGACCGCAACCCGTCGCACTGGGACCTGCCGGCCCGCGCCGAAATCGTGCGCCGCCACCTGGCCACGCGCGCGGAAGCCGACGGCCTGGCCACCGGCCTGCATGCGCGCGCGGCAGCCGACAGCCTGGCCGCGTTCGACCGCGCCCTGCCCGAACGCGTGCCCGACCTCGTCGACGCGCGCACCGACAGCCTGCTGGTCGCGCGCTGTGTCGCCGCCGGCCCGCGCGGGGTCGTGGGCCCGGACTCGCTGGACGCCGGCGTCTGGCGCGTCGTGCTGGTCCTGGAAGCGAACGCGCGCCGGGCGCTCCCCTTCGCCGAGGCGAGCGCGGCCGTCGAGCGCGCCTGGTTCGACGCCGAGAGCGAACGCCGCCTGCGCGGTGCGCTGGACGGCCTGCGGCGGGCCTATGACGAGCAGGTGAACGAGCAGGCGGTGGACAGGCTGGCGGCGGCGGGGCGCTGAGGGAGCGGGGCGGGGGCGCGGGCATCCAGGGTCCGCGGGACTTGCGCCGGCGCAATTCACCGGGCGCGCCCGACATCACGCCCGTAACCCGCGGTGCCGCATATCCAAAGAACCATCACTCCAATGGCGTTGGCCACGGAACCATTCCGTGTCTAGTATGCCGCATGCCGCAGCGCGACGGATTCCCGCCAGCCACGCGAAAGGGCATGCGATGCTGAACCCCTCCTTCACCCGAATCGGGCTCTCACCGATCGTCGAGATCAGCGAACGGATCCGCGACCTGGCGCCCCGCTGGGAAGCGGCCTCGGGCGAAAAGTTCGCCTTCCTGCAGCGGGGAGAGCTGGCGGACAACACGCCCGCCTATATCACGCGCGCCATCGGCCAGGCCATCGAGGCCGGGCTGACCCGCTACCCGAAGTCGGGCGGCGAGCCCTGGTTCAAGGACGCGGTGCTGGCGCGGCTGGCCGAGGGCGGCATCAACGACGTGGGCCGCGAGCACGTGCTGTGCACGTACGGCGGGCAGGAAGGCCTGCAACTGACGTTCAACCTGTTCGCCGGCGGGCGCGTCGTGGCGTTCGCGCCGACCTGGTCCTGCGTGCTCGAGAACATCGCGCCCTACGGCAACTACACGCTCGACCCGGTGGCGTTCGTCGAGCGCGACGGCGCGCTGGAGATCGACTTCGCCCAGGTCGAAGCCAAGCTTCCCGGCGCCGACCTGCTGTACGTCAACACGCCCCACAACCCCACCGGGAAGGTGTTCTCGCGCGAGGAACTGGCGCGCCTGAACGAATTGTGCCTGAAATACGGCGTGCGCATCGTCTCGGACGAGGCGTACGAGGACTTCGTGTTCGGCGGCGCCCGCCACGTCAGCCTGCTCGAGTTTCCCGGCGACCACATCTTCTCGGTCCACACCTGCTCGAAGTCCTATGCGGCCACCGGATTCCGCATCGGCTACACGGTGTGCCGGGATGCGGACCTGATCGCGAAGATGACCCTCGGCGAGTACACGCAGACCGCGGGCGTGGTGCCGTTCATCCAGAAGGCGTTCGCCGTGGCGATGACGTCCATCGAGGAACGCGAAGCCTGGCTGCGCCCGTTGATGGCGCGCTTCGCGCGACGGCGCGAACTGATCGTCGAACGACTGGCCCCGGTGCTGGGGCCCGGCCTGTACCGCCCCGAGGGCGCGTTCTACTTCTTCCTGAACCTCAAGGGCCTGGTGCCCGAGGCGCCGGCCGGCACGCCGCAGGGCGAATTCGTGTTGCAGCGGTTCCTCCGCGCCGGCGTGGCGGTTATCCCGGGCACGGCTTTCGGGGGGCCCGAATACGCGAACCACGTGCGGTTGTCGTTCTCGGGCATCGAGGAGGAGCAACTGGGCAAGGCGCTCGACCGCATCACGAGGCAGGTGCTCGGCTAGCGAACGCAGTTGCGCCGGCGCAAGTCCGTGTGCCGGGCTGCCGGGAGCGTTGGGGGGCTAGGCGAGGGTATCCAGCAGTGTGCCGAGCATGTCGTCGGCTGCGCGGATGACCAGCAGGTTGGCTTCGTAGCCGCGACTGGCGACCATCGTGCCCACCAGTTCCTCCGAAAGGTCGATCGTTTCCCCGCCCTCCGATGCCAGCCCCGAGCGGGCGATCCGATCGGCGTGGCGACCGAACGCTTCCTGGTTGCGCTGCATGCCGCCGAGCGCGCTGCTGATGGCGTCGATCACGATGGACCTCCGTGCGGTTGCGGCTACGGGTCGCCTCAACGGTTAGGTTATGCCCGGAAGAATGCGCCTGGCACGAAGGCTGCCCCGGAAGGGCATGCAACAGCGCCCCGAATCCTGGCAGCCGCCGTTCTGCCCCAATCCCAACTGCCGGTATCACACCGTCACGGGGACGCCGTGGCCGTTCAAGAAGGCTGGCTACTTCCGGCGACAACTGGCGCCCAACCGTATCCGGCGGTTTCGCTGCCGCGAGTGCGGGCGTTGCTTCAGCACCCAGACCTATTCGGTGACCTACTGGATGAAGAAGCCCGGTATCCTGCCCGAGGTCTGGCGCCAGACCACGTCCTGCGCCGCCAACCGTCAGGTCGCCCATAACCTAAGGGTGGCCCCCGACACCATCGACCGCGCGATCAGCCGGCTCGGTCGCCACAGCCTGCTCGCGCACGTCGCCCTGTGGCGGCAGCTGCCTCCCGTCGGGCCGGTCACCATCGATGGGCTCGAGACCTTCGAGTGGAGCCAGTTCTTCCCGTTCCACGCCAACGTGGCCGTCGAGGTCGAGAGCGGGTTCTTCTCGTTTTTCACCGACAGTGAACTGCGCCGCAAGGGGCGGATGACGCCGTGGCAGCGGAAGCGGCGCGAGGAGCTGGAGGTCAAGCTGGGGCGTCCGGATCCGCGGGCAGTCAGGCGCGGAATCAGCGAACTTCTGGGTGTGATCCTGGCGACTGTCCCCGAGGCGGTCGTTCGAAGCGACGACCATCCGGCATACCGGGATCCGGTGCGCCGCAATCGGTGTCGCATCCGGCATGAAGTCACGTCGTCGCGCAGGCGGCGGGACGGTGACAATGCACTGTTCGAGGCCAACCTGCTCGACCTGTGGATCCGGCACGGGAGCGCGAACCACAAGCGTGAGACGATCGCGTGGTCCAAGCGCCGACAGCGGGCGATGGAGCGGCTTGCGATCGTCCTCGTGGACCGCAACTACCTGCGGAGCCGGTGGAAGAAACGTGGAGGGCCCACGCCGGGCATGTTGAGAGGCGTGGTCGGTCGGAGGCTGTCAGTGGAGGATGTTCTGGAGGCCCGCCTGTTCCCAGGGCGGATCGAACTGCCTTCTGCCTGGGATCGCTACTACCGGGGGGAGGTGGACACGCAGGCGCTGGCCGTCAACCGCCGCCACCGGCTCAAGTACGGGTTCTGATGCGAGAGACCCGGCAGCCTGGCCGCCGGGTCTCTGACCTTCAGGCGCAATCTTCCGGGCACAACC
>CAIOLW010000053.1 GCA_903859215.1 uncultured bacterium
GCGTTCGCGCTGCTGAACCACGGCGCCCACCTGTCGGTCGTGGGCTTCACGCTGGCCAAGCTGGAGCTGCGCCTGAGCAACCTGATGGCCTTCGACGCCACAGCGCGCGGTAACTGGGGCTGCGACCCGGCGCTGTACCCGGAAGTGCTGGAGTGGATCGGCGACGGGCGGCTGAAGGTGTCGCCGTTCGTCGAGAAGCACGCGTTATCGGACATCAACGAGGTGCTGACGGCGGCCCATCACGGGAAGCTCGGGAAGCGGGCGGTGCTGGTTCCGTAGGCTGCATGCGGCGGCGCCCTCGTTCCGGGTGTTGATTGTAGCCATGCCTGCAGTTGCGGCCTGATCCCACACCGTCCGGAGACGCGATGATCTACACGCTGACCCTGAACCCGGCCCTCGACCGGGCGCTCACCGTCGCCGAACTGACGCCCGACGACACGGCGCGCGTGACGGAAGAGACGTTCTACGCCGCCGGCAAGGGCATCGACGTGTCGCGGGTGATCAAGGAGCTCGGCGGGCGCAGCGTCGCCCTCGGCCTGGTCGGCGGGTACGACGGCCTGCACCTGGAAGGCCTGCTGCTCAACGCGGGTGTGCTGTCGGACTTCACGCCGATCGCCGGCGAGACGCGCACCAACATCCTGCTCCATGAAACCTCGTCCGGGCGCCAGTTCGTCATCTCGGCGAGCGGGCCGCAGGTCACCGCCAGTGAGATCGCTTCGCTCTACGAAAAGGTCCGCGGCCTGCGCGAGCCCGAATACCTCGTAATGAGCGGAAGCCTGCCGCGCGGGGTCAACGTCGAGTTCTACGGGCAGGTCATCCTGGCGGCGCGGGCCCGCGGCGCCGTCACCATCGTCGACGCCGACGGCGACGCCCTGCGTGCCGCCGTCGCCCACGCACCCTGCTGCATCAAGCCGAACATCCACGAACTGGGCCGCCTGGCCGGGCGCACGCTGGAAAGCGAAGGCGAGATCGTGGCCGCCGCGCGGGAACTGCTGGCCCTCGGCATCGGCGAGGTCCTCGTCTCGCGCGGACGCCAGGGACTGCTGCTGTGTTCGGCGAAGCAGGTACTCAAGGCCGTGGGGCCGCTGATCGAGGCGCAGAGCACGGTCGGCGCCGGCGATTCGGCTGTGGCGGGCTTCGTCCTGGCGCGCTCGCGCGGGTTGGAGGCGGGCGAATGCCTGCGCTGGGCCGCGGCGGCGGGGGCCGGCACGGCGATGACGCCGGGGACCGAACTTTGTCACCGGCAGGATGTGGAGAAGCTGCTGCCGCGGATCGAGGTCACCGAACTGGCGTCGTGAGTCGGCGCCTGTAGAGGGCCCGGCGCAGCAGGGCGATCTAGCGCCCTTCGCGCCCCCCGCGCAACATGTCCGCGAGGATGTCCTCCGGCACCAGGCCGCGCGGCGTCGCGGCGCCGCGGCTCTTCGCCTCGGCAAGCCGGCTGATCATCATCTCGGCCCGCGTGCCGCACGCCTTCTCGACGATGCCGCAGCCGCGGATGACAACCAGGTGGGGCATGTCGGGCTCCCGGCGCAGGTAGTCGATCACGTCGCGCACGAGCGCGTCGGCGCCCTGCTCGCCACGACCCGCAACCGCCGACCCGGGGAACCGGCCGTCGTCGAGCAGGATGACGCAGGGCTTGGCGATGCCGTCTTCCATCCGCACGTAGACGGTCACGCTGCCGTTGCCGACCTCGACACCCTTCTCGACGGCGATGACCCGGTCCCACGCCCCGGACCGCATCCGCTCCCTGACCTGGTCCAGCCAGGCGGCCGGCGACTGGTCGCCGCTCTCGACGCGGTCGTGGGAATCCTCGCACCACGCCACGAAGGGCGCGAGCGCCGCCGGGGGCTGCGCGGCCGATGCGGCCGCGGGCGCGGGACAGGCGCTCTCGTCGTTCATCCGCAAGGTGGCGCCGTCCCGCTCGATGACCACGCTGCCGGTCAGCACACGGCCGGCCTCGCAGAGCCAGATCTCGTTGCCGGCGGGAAGGACCAGGCGCAGGGGATACTGAAGGGGTGGCTCGGTGTGCGCCGCGCCGGCCGCACAGGCGGCGACGGCCGCCACCGACAGGAAGGCGACGACGACCACCCGGGCGGCGTCGGCCCGGCGCCCACCGGCGCGCCATCGGTGGTCGTCGCCTCGACTGGAGAGCCTGTGGCGTGCCATGTCATCCCGTCCGCTGGAGTGGGCACCCGGCTGCCTGCAGGGCGCGGCAGCGGAACGATCATACGACTATCCGACGCTTTTCACGATCCCCGTCACGCCCCGCCGGTCGACGATCGCCACCAGCCCGAACGCCACGACACTCGCCGCCCACGTCGCATACACCGGATGCGGCAACCCCAGGTGCCATGCCTTCGGGCCGATCATCCACGCCGCCAGCACGACCATCGTCGCGGCCAGCGTCCACGTCGCCGACGACCGCCGGCACCAACCCGGCCGCATCATCGTCACCAGCACCACCAGCGTGTACGCGCTGCTGAGGGCCAGCGTGCCCGTCAGCAGCGACAGGATGCCGCGCACCGTCAGCGCCAGGCCGAAGGTGAGCACGCTCAGCCCCACCACGACCCACCGGCACAGCGCCTTTTCGCGCTCCGGCGCCAACCCCGGTGCGATGAAGCGCTTCACCAGGTCGTTGCTGACCAGCGTCGCACTGCCCAGCAGCATGGCCGACGCCGTGCTCACGTCCGCGGCCCACAAGCCGGCCAGCACCAGCCCCGCCGCCAGCGGGTTCAATTCCAGCACGATGCGCGGCAGCGCCTGCGCCGGCACGATGCCCGGGTGCAGCGCCGCGGCCGCCAGGCCCAGCACAGCGCTGAGGAAGCCGACCGGGGCGATCAGCAGCGCGCCCCACAGGTAGCCGCGCCCCGCGGTGCGGGCGTCGCGCGCCGCGAAACCCACCTGGATCACCGACTGCGTGGAGTGCGTCATCGTCACCATCACGATGAACCAGGCCAGCACGATGCCGCCGCCCACCCCGCCCAGCGAGAAGCCCGGGTGCCCGGCCGGCAACGCGTGCGCCAGCGCGCCCAGGCCGCCGATGCGCCCGACGGTCAGGCCGACGCCCAGCAGGATGCCCACGTAGATGACGATGAC
>CAIOLW010000054.1 GCA_903859215.1 uncultured bacterium
GGCGTTGTGTGACTATGTGGGGATCGTCATCTGCCGGCAGCGGCCGCACACGGCCAAGGGGGTGACGTTCATGACGCTCGAGGACGAGACGGGGTTCGTCAACGCGCTGGCGTGGAACGACGTGTGGGAACGGTTCCGGGTACTGGCGCGCACGTTGTCGTTGATGGGCGTGTCGGGGAAGGTCCAGACGGCCGACGGGGTGTCGCACATCATCATCGACACGATCTGGGAACCTCGATTGCAGCAGGTGCCGGTGCCGAGTCCCAGCCACGACTTTCACTAGCGCGCGGCTGCCCGCATCCCCCGCGCCGTGTCCCAGGTGTAAAGACCCAGCGCGGCCCAGATGGCGCCGAAGCCGACGGCATGCGACCGGGTGAACGGCTCGCCGAACGCGACCACCGCCAGCAGGAACTGGAAGGTGGGCGACAGGTACTGCAAAAAGCCGATGGTGGAGAAGCGCAGGCGGCGCACGCCCTCGGCGTACCAGATGAGCGGCAGCGCCGTGATGGGGCCCGCAGCGCACAGCAGCAGGTTGATGTGCAGGCCGGCCGTGCCGAAGGCCAGCTCGCCGTGAGAGCGGCGCCACAACATCCAGCCCACGGCCAGCGGGAACAGCAGCGTGGTCTCGAGCGTCAGGCCCTCCAGCCCGCTCGGCTTCGCCAGCTTCCGCAGCAGGCCGTAGACGGCGAAGCTGATCGCCAGCACCAGCGCGATCCAGGGCGCGTGGCCCTGCTGGATGGTCAGCCACACCACGCCGCACGCCGCCAGGCCGACGGCGACCAGTTGCGGGCGGCGCAGGCGCTCGCGCAGGAAGATGGCGCCGAACGCGACGTTGACCAGCGGGTTGATGAAGTAGCCAAGGCTCGCCTCGACCAGGTGGTCGTTGGCGATCGACCAGATGAAGACCAGCCAGTTGACCCCGATCAGGCAGGTGGTCAGCGACATCGTCAGCAGGGTGCGGCGGTCACGGAACATCGCGAAGGTCGCGCGCAGGCGGCCGCGCAGGCCCAGCAGGACGACCAGGAAGACCAGCGACCAGGTGATGCGGTGGGCCAGCACCTCGAGCGGGGTCACCGAACCGATCGCCTTGAAGTAGAGCGGCGCGAAGCCCCACCACAGGAAGGCGGACGCGCCGAAGAGGGCGCCGCGACGGCCCTCGGGCGAATGGGAGGGCGCAATCGCGGTCGCGGTTCGGGCGGAATTCGAGGCGTCGGACACGTTCACTCCCCGGGACTCGCTGACGTGCGGGCCACAATAGCGCCCCGCGCGGCCCGGCGCAAAAGCGCAGGGCCCGGGTTGCCCCGGGCCCCTTGCAGAGAGCGTCGCTTCAGAAGACTAGCGGAACAGCGACTTCACATCGCCCCAGCTGGTCGGCTCGGACGGGACGACCGTGCCGAGATCCTCGACCTGGACGTTGGCCCACGAGCCGGTCAGCGTCAGGCCGGCCGAGCCGGTCATGTTGTTGAACTGCACGTAGCCGCCGACATGCGCCGGATTCAGGATGCCCCACAGGCCGTGCGGGGGATCTTCGCCCGGGTTGCCCATGTCGAAGGGCAGCTGGCCGCTGCTGACCGGGCTGCCGTCGTTGTAGATGTACTCGATGGTGGCGGGATGCGCTTCGGTCATGTCCACGTTCGTGCGGTAGATGATCGTCAGGCGCACCCAGGTGCCGGCAACATAGGACTTGCCGTTGGAACCCGTGAACGAGTAGAAGGGCAGCCGGCCACCGAACACAGCGACTTCGCCGTCCGGGGTGCGGATGTTGAAGCGGCCGTCAGCCTCGCTCCACCAGGGAGTGACCTGCAGGCCGGCTTCGCCGTTCGCGGTGCCGGAAATGCGGACGTCGGCGCTGATCGCAAAGCCGTCCAGGTTCATGAAATCGGCGGCACTGATGCCGTCATTCGACAAACGCCACGTGTGCAGGTTGGCCCAGCCCGCGGGCGGCACGCAGGTGTCGGAGATCTCGACCAGCGAGGGGAAGGTGTTGGTCGTCACCAGCGTCGAAAACGGATCGTCGTTGAAGACGCGGGAGATGATGGCAGCCGAGCCGGGAATGCTCGTGGCGTATGCCGAGCAGGCCAGCGCCAGAAGCGCGGCCACGATGATAAACTTACTGAGCTTGGTCATGGTTGTTTCTCCTTGTCGGTGAACCCAGGTTCATTAGCACTCGTCGGAAAATTCATCCTCCAGTGACTTCACACCACCTCCTATTCCGGCCCCTCGCTCCGTCCGGAACTACTTCACGATGATACAACGTTTCCACTCCCTCTGGCCGTGGATTTCCAGTGAATAGGCATAAACACCGCTGGGCAGGCCCCCGCCATCCAGCGTGATCTGCTGCAGGTCGTCGGCCGACGCCTCGGCGTCGACACGGCGCACCTGCCGCCCGCGCAGA
>CAIOLW010000055.1 GCA_903859215.1 uncultured bacterium
CGACTTCAGGTCGGGGCGGCGGCCGTTCTCGCCGGTGGCCGGGGTGCGGAAGCGCAGGATCAGCCGGCGCCCCTCCTGGGCCAGCGTAAGGTTGCGATGGTAGGGATCGCGCGAAAAGCTGACGATGCGCGCGGGGCCGTTCTGCAGCGTGTCGCGCGGCACGAGGCGCGCGACGACGGTAAAGCCGTTCCGCTCCTGCGCCGAGCGCGCCAGTTCGCGCGCCGCCGCCGCCGGCAACGGCACGCCGGGGCCGCGCGTGACCAGGACGCTGTCGTGCGAGGCGTAGCACGCGCGCGCGGCCTCGAGGGCGCGGGCCTCGGGACCATCGGCCTCCAGGGCGCGCCGCTCGCGCGTCGACACCGAACCGGGGATCAGGACCAGCGAACGGATCGTCCCCTGCCAGGGGCGATCCCCCGTCGCCTCGTTGCCGAGCAGCAGCGGGTACTGCGCATCCCAGCCGGAAAGTGCCGGCGAACGCCCTCGCAGGTTCCCGAACACGAGCAGCGCCGCCAACAGGCCGACCGCCGCCGCCAGTTCATTGCCGCACAGCGGAATGCCCGTCCCCTGCGGCACGCCGCGTCGCCAGCGGCGCACGGCCAGCGCGGCCACGAGCGCACCCGCGGCATTGGCGGCCACGTCCCACAGCGAAGGGTGGCGCTGGCAGCACCAGACCTGCCACTGCTCGATCGCTCCCGAAAAGAGCGCCGCGCCAACCAGCACCTGCCACCACGGCCGGCGGCGAAGCGCCACGCCCAGCGGCGCGTAGAGCAGCAGGTTGATGACGATGTCGCCAACATCGAACTGCGTCTCCCACCGGTTCGGGGAGCACAGCTCGGCCGGGATGGCCGTCGTGACGATGATGGCCGCAATCGCCAGCGGCAGCAGGCGAAGCCGGTATCCGGTGGTGGCAGTGGTGGGCAATTCCGCGGGCTCCTGTCGTTGCGGCGAAGCACCATGCTTAGCACCGGACCGGGATTCGCGCCTATCGATTTGCAGCCATCGCGCCCGGCCCGCCGCGCCCTCCGAACGGCCACCAGCTTAGCAAGCCGCCGCTAAACGGCTTAATATCCTGGCTTTAGATGCCAAGCGGGCCCATCCAGTGCTCGCGGGTCGCCGCTGAATATCCCGGATACGGGACCTAAACGCTCGCTGACAATTGCCGATCAATTCGGTTGGGCCATCGCACTTCCTGCGAGGCCGGCGGAACAGTGGGATCCGGGAAGACGATGGGGGCGGGTTTCATGGCACTGCGGGAAAAAGTGATCGCGTCGGTCGCCGGCTGCCTTTTGCTGGTGCTGGGATTGTCCGCGACGTACAACGCCATCTCGATCCGGAGACTGGCGGCCCGACAGGCCGCCGAAGCGACGGGCCTCGCGGCGTCGAGCATCAACTCAGCCATGGCGGTCTTCGGTGAGACCGGCGACATGAACGGGCTGACGATGTACCTGAAGAACGTCTCGGCGCTGCCCGCGCTGGCGGACGTCCACGCGGTGCGCGCGCCGAGCGTCGCCGCGGAGATGGGTCCGCGGGCCGACTCCGGGGCCCGCGACGAGATCGACCAGCGCGTCCTGGCTTCCGGACAGCAGGCTGTCGTCGTCGATCACCAGGCGCACACGCGGCGCACGGTCTCGCCGGTGAAGGCGCAGGACAGCTGCGTGGCGTGCCACACCGGGCGCAAGGCCGGCGACGTGCTGGGCCTGGCCAGCGTCACGCTGCGCACGGCGGAATCCGATGCCGCCGTCACCCGCGCCACGCTGGCGGCCGTGGTCTCGGCCGTGATCGCGCTGCTGGTGGCGGCCGGGGCACTGGCCTTCCTGATCAACCGGCTCGTCATCGCGCCGGTGCGGGCGGTCGCCGGCCGGCTGCTTGAGGACGTGTCTGCGCTGACGGACGCCGCGACGCAGCTCTCGCAAACGAGCGGCCAGATGGTCGATGGCGCGAACAACCAGGCGGCCAGCCTCGAGGAAAGCTCGGCCTCGCTCGAAACGATGGCGTCGCAGACGCGCGCCAACGCCGACAGCGCCGAACAGGCGCAGGAAGTCGCGCGCGGGGCGCTCGCGCGGGCGCAGGAGAGCACCCGCGCGATGACCGGCATGCTCGTCGCCATCGGCGAGATCAAGACCGCATCGGACCGCACGGCGCAGATCCTCAAGACCATCGACGAGATCGCCTTCCAGACGAACCTGCTGGCGCTGAACGCCGCGGTCGAGGCCGCGCGCGCCGGCGACGCGGGCCGCGGCTTCGCCGTCGTGGCCGAGGAAGTGCGCAACCTGGCCCAGCGGAGCGCCCGCGCGGCCCGCGAGACGACCGACCTGATCGACGCTTCGCGGAGCAGCGCCGTGCGCGGCGTCGAGGCGTCGGAACAGGTGCGCGGTGTGCTGGAAGAGATCACGAAGAACGTCGACCAGACCGTGGCCCTGATGGCGCGCGTGGTGACATCCAGCGAGGAGCAGGCCGACGGGATCGGCCAGATCCGCACGGCCGTGGGGCAGATCGACCAGGTGAGCCAGCGCAACGCCGCGATCGCCAGCCAGAGCGAGGAGGCCAGCGCGGGGCTCAGCCGCCTGGGCAGCGGGCTGGGCGAGGTGTCGCAGCGACTGACCCAGATGGTCGGGCGGTAGGCGACGCGGCGGCGAAAGTGGCGGGAATGCGCTTCCGGAGCGACCATCTGTCTTTGCGTGAGCCCGCTCCGCCCCCCCTTCGAGAGGTCGCCGACATGTCCACCAAGGCCTTCGCCGCGCATTCCGCCACGACGCCACTGGCACCGCTGACCATCACCCGCCGTGAGCCGCTGCCCGGCGACGTCGAGATCGACATCCTCTACTGCGGCGTCTGCCACTCCGACCTGCATTCGGCCCGCAGCGAGTGGGGCCCGGCCACCTACCCGCTGGTGCCGGGGCACGAGATCCTCGGCCTGGTCACGCGCGTCGGCGCCAATGTCACGAAGTTCAAGGTCGGCGACACGGCAGCGGTTGGCTGCCTGGTCGACTCGTGCCGCACGTGCTCGAGCTGCGCGGCCGGCCTCGAGCAGTTCTGCCTGGGCGGTCCGGTGTTCTCGTACGGCGGCCCCGACAAGCATTCGGGCGGCCACACGCAGGGCGGCTACTCGGAGAAGATCGTCTGTGACGAGGCGTTCACGCTGAAGGTGCCCACGACCCTGGACCCGGCCGCCGCCGCGCCGCTGCTGTGCGCCGGCATCACGACGTACTCGCCGCTGCGCAAGTGGGGCGCCGGCCCGGGCAAGAAGGTCGGCATCGTCGGCCTGGGCGGCCTCGGTCACATGGGCGTGAAGTTCGCGCATGCCATGGGTGCGCACACCGTGCTGTTCACCACATCGGAAGGCAAGGTCGAGGACGGCCTGCGCCTGGGCGCCGACGAGGTCGTCATCTCGAAGAACCCCGACGAGATGGCGAAGCACGCCGGCAGCTTCGACCTGATCCTCGACACCGTCTCGGCCGACCACGACTTCAACGCCTACCTGGCGCTGCTGAAGCTCGACGCCAGCCTGGTGATCGTCGGCGTGCCGCCCGCGCCCCAGCCCGTGCACGCGTTCAGCCTGATCCTGCCCCGGCGCAACCTGTCCGGGTCGCTCATCGGCGGCCTGGCCGAGACGCAGGAGATGCTCGATTACTGCGGCAAGAACGACATCGCCTGTGACATCGAACTGATCCCCATCCAGGAGATCAACGAGGCGTACGAGCGCATGCTCAAGAGCGACGTGAAGTACCGCTTCGTGATCGACATGGCTTCGTTGAAGGGCTGACCAACGACCCCCGCCTGAACGATTTGCGCCGGCGCAGTGGGACACTTGCAGAGTGAATCACTTGCGCCGGCGCAACGATCATCAGGCCCACTGCCCGCCCCGCTACCTCACGACCACCAGGCGCCTGAGACTCGCAGGCCCAGCTGCCGATTCCACCCGCACGAAATACACGCCCGTTGCGACCGCTCGACCGTTGTCGTCGCAGAGATCCCACGTCACACCGCCGGCACCGCCAAGGGCAAGGGAGCGGACACGGGCTCCCCTCGCGGAGAAGACCTCCACGCGGCCCACGGCAGCGGACTTGTCGCCCGCCAGATCGATCTGCACGCAGCTGCCGGCGGGATTCGGCGCCAGCACGAGACGGCCGGCGCCCGGCCCCTGCAATTCCGGATCAACAGCCGAAGGCAGCGACGCGTCCGCGAGCGTCAGCGCCGTCAGGGCGTAGTCCAGCGTCAGGTTGATGACGTAGGCATCATAGCCGACGAGCGCGGCCGTCGAGCCCCACGGGTTCGGCGAGGTGTCGTAGGAAAACGTCATCCCGTA
>CAIOLW010000056.1 GCA_903859215.1 uncultured bacterium
CCCGGCGCCCCCAGCGCCGGGACGATGAAGCTGAGGATCAGCCCGGTCACCGTCCCCCGTGGAGGTTCGGTCATGGCCACCCTGGCCCATGGTCCTGCATCGTCGTCCCTGCGACTGGCGTCGCCGTCGTTGTCGCCGGCCCCCTCCGTCCTCGCGGACATGGCGATGAGCGGCAATCTGGCTCTCGACATCTTCCATCACCCCGCGCTGCGGCGTCTGGGCGAGTCGCTCGAACCCACGCCCGCCGAAGCGCCCGCATGGTCGCACGCCGAACTGGCCGGACGGCTGTGCGAGCTGAGCGCGGGCGCCGACGGCGCGCTGCTCTCGGCGGCGATGGGACTGGTGGCCGACGCGCAGCAGGGCGGCGAGCCGACCGCCTGGGTCAGCGCCACGCGCGCCGTGTTCTTCCCGCCCGACGCGGCGGCCTGCGGCGTGGACCTGGCGGCGCTGGTCGTCGTGCAGGTGAATGACGGTCCGACGGCCGGCCGCGCAGCCGATGTGCTCCTGCGCTCGGGGGCGTTCGGGCTGGTGGTGCTCGATCTGGGGACGAGTGCCGCCATGCCCACGCCCCTGCAGGGGCGCCTTGTGCAACTGGCGCTCAAGCACGACGCGGCCGTGGTCTGCCTGACCACGAAGAAGCCCGCTGATGCCTCGCTGGGCTCGCTCGTCTCGCTGCGCGGGCAGGCCGTGCGCCGCCGCTCGCGCGACGGCCGCCGCTTCACCTGCCGCCTGACCACGCTGAAGGACAAGCGCCGCGGGCCGGGCTGGACCTGGCAGGAGGTGCGCCATGGCCCGGACGGCCTCGCCTGAGCCGCGGGCCGACGCCATCGCCCACACCGACCGCATCGCCTGCGTCGCCCTGCCCGCGTTCCCGCTGCAACTGGTGCTGCGCCGCGAGCCGGGCTGGCGCGGCGAGCCGGCCGCCGTGCTCGGCGAGGACAACCCGCTGTCGCCCCTGCTGTGGGTCAACGAGGCGGCGCTGCGACTCGGCATTTTACCGGGGATGCGCTACGCGGCGGCCCTGTCGGTCGACCATCGCCTGCATGCCACGACCGTGAGCGACGCCGAGCGCGACCAGGCCGTGGCGGCCTTGCATCGCCACTTGTTGCGTTACAGCCCGCGCGTCGAGCCGTCGCCGGAGGACCCGGGCGTGTTCTGGCTGGACGCCGGCGGGCTCGAGCGCGTGGGTGGCACGCCGCAGCAGTGGGCCGCGCGGCTGTGGCGCTCGCTGAAGCGCGCGCGCCTGGTCGCGGGCGTCACCGTCGGCTGGTCGCGCTTCGGCAGCTGCTGCCTCAGCCGCGCGCACCGCGAGGTGCTCGTCCTGGACACGGCCGCATCCGAGCTGGCGACCTGCCGGCGCGTGCCGCTCTCGCGCCTGGACCTAGCGCCTGCGGTGCGCGACGACCTGGCGCGGCTGGGGCTGGCGACCGTCGACGACCTGCTGCGCCTGCCGGCCTCCGGGCTGGGCGCGCGGTTCGGCGCCGGCACGCTGCGATTGGTGCAGCTGGCGCGCGGCCTGGGCTTTGACCCGCTGCAGCCGAGCCTGCCGCCCGAGCCGGTGCGCGCCGAAGAGCGCTTCGACGAACCGGAGAACGACGCCTGGCGCCTGCTGTTTTCCATCAAGCGGCACCTGCACCCGCTGCTCGACCGGCTGGCCGACCGGCAGCAGGCCGTCGCCTTGCTGGAACTGGATCTGGTGCTGGGCGACCGCGCCCGCACGCAGCTGCAGCACGGGCTGCGGCCGGCCACCCCCACGCTCGATGCGGTGCTGCTGGCCGAGCTGGTGCGCCTGCGCCTGGAGAACCTCGACCTGGCGGCGGGTGTGGAGAAGATGGTCATCACCATCGAGCCCGCCGCGGCACCGCCCGAGGCGCTCGAGCTGTTCCGTCGCCGGCCGCGCCGCGACCTCGACGCCGCGATGCGCGCGGTGGCCCGGGTGCGCGCCGAGCTGGGTGATCGCGCCGTGGCCTGCGCCGAGTTGCGGCCCGGTCACCTGCCCGAGCAGGGATACGGCTGGCGTGAGGTTGCGACCCTGGCGGCGCCCGTGCCGTCGGCTGTTGCGCCGCGGCCCCTGCTGGTGCGCCGCGTGCTGCCGCGGCCGCGGCCGCTGCTGGGCGGCGGGCTCGAGCTGATCCGCACCGACCCGCGCCGGTTGCTGCAGGCGGCGGCTGTGCCGGGCTGCGTCTCACCTGTCGACAGCCTACTGCGCGTGCACGGCCCGTTCCTGCTGGCGGGCGGCTGGTGGTCCAGCGGGGTGCGGCGCGCCTACCACTACCTCGAGGACGAGCGCGGCCGCGTGCTGTGGGTCTTCCACGTGGAGGCCGAGCAGCGCTGGTACCTGCACGGCTTCGTCGAGTAGGACGCGCGTCATGTCCTTCGCCTACGCCCCGCTGTGGTGCAAGTCGTACTACTCGTTCCTCGAGGGCGCCTCGGCGCCGGATGACCTGGTGGCGCGGGCGGCCGCGCTCAAGTTGCCTGCTTTGGCTTTGACCGACCGCGACGGCGTGTACGGCGTGCCGGCGGCGCATCAGGCGGCGAAGGCGGCCGGCGTGGGGCTCATCATCGGCAGCCAGGTGGGCGTGCTCGACGGCGGCCTGTCGTCGACAACGTGCGGGGGGCAGATGGTTGACTTATCAACCATCGGGGGTACGGAAACCCGCGCAGAAGTGCCGATTGGCGAGGCCCGAATAGTTGATAGGTCAACCATCTCGGATCCGACACGTGGCGCCGCAGGGCCGATTGGCGAGGGCCGGGTGGTTGATAAGTCAACCATCGTCCTGCTCGCGACTGACAGGCGCGGCTACACGAACCTGTGCCGCCTGCTGACTGCGGGCCGCCTCCGCGCCCCCAAGGGCCACTGCCTGAACACCTGGGACAACATCACAGCGCACAACGAGGGACTCATCGCCCTGTGGGGCATGAGCAGCCACATCCCGCTGCGGCGGCTGTGCGGGCTGCGCGAAGCGTTCGGCGACCGGCTCTACGCGCTGGCGGTGCGCCACCGGCAGGCGACCGACGCGCGCGCCGAGGCCGACCTGCGGCGCCGCGCGCGACGCGTCGGTGCGCCCATCGTGGCCGGCACCGAGGTGCTGTACCACGTGAAGGAGCGGCAGCCGCTGCAGGATGTGCTGACCTGCGTGCGCGAGGGCGTCACCATCGAGCAGGCCGGCCTGCGCCTGCGCCCCAACGACCGCCATGCGCTGCCGGGGCCGCGCGCGTTCGCGCACCTGTTCGCCGACGACCCGGGCGCCGCGCGGCGCACGCTCGAGATCGCCGAGCGCTGCCAGTTTGACCTGGGCGAACTGAGGTACCGCTACCCGGCCGAGCAGCTGCCGTTCGGCATGTCGACCGCGCGCTGGCTGGACCAGCTGGTGCAGCAGGGCGCGCGCGACCGCTTCGGCGACCCGGTGCCGCCGGACCTGCGCGCGCGGCTCGAACGCGAGCTCGCGCTGATCCACGAGCTGGACTACGACGGCTACTTCCTGACGATGTACGAGATCGTCAGGTTCTGCCGCGAGCAGGGCATCCTCTGCCAGGGGCGCGGCTCGGCGGCGAACTCGGTGGCCTGCTACTGCCTGAAGATCACGGCGGTGAACCCGCGCGAGGTGGACCTGCTGTTCGAGCGCTTCATCTCGCGCGAGCGGGCCGAGCCGCCGGACATCGACCTGGACATCGAGCATGACCGGCGCGAGGAGGTCATCCAGCACGTCTACGACAAGTACGGGCGCAACCGTGCGGCGATGGTCGCCAACGTGGTGCGGTTCCGCCCGCGCTCGGCCATCCGCGAAGTCGG
>CAIOLW010000057.1 GCA_903859215.1 uncultured bacterium
AATGACGACCGGACTATTGCGGCGACGGTCTTCTATAGTCCGTACGCCGGCCAGTCAGTCCCCACCGAGACCACGACGTGGGGTGACTTGAAGGCGTCATTTAGGTAGCCGGCTCAGCGACCAAGAGAGTGACCCGTATGTGCGAACGAAGATCTAACCTCTGCTTGCAGCAGATGGTCACGGTCGTCACGGGCCGTGCAGGGCACGGCCCGCGCCAACCGCGCCCACTGCTGAAGCCCAGGTGTTAGATCGGGGGGAGGAAATGACGAGTCAGCAATGCAAACGGCGCCGTCAAATGCTGCTCTCTGTGGCGGCATTGGCGTGTGCACTGAGCGTTGGGTGCTCGGACAAGGACGAAGAGAGCGACGTTCTCAGGCAGCGTGCAGTCTGGGCAAGCCACGGCATTACAAATTACAGGTTTCAATTTCAGCAAGGGTGTTTCTGTGATCCGATCACGAGCTCGCGCGTGTCAATAACTGTCGCGGACGGCGCGATCTCATCGGTGCGCGACGTTCATGCTGACACCCTAGTTTCCGCGAGCTTCTGGACACGCTTTAAGACAATTGATCAATTGTTCGACATTGTTCTACGTGCGGAAAATGAGGCAGACCGGCTCGACGTGGAATACGACTCGCAGTATGGATATCCGTCGTTCATAGATGTTTACTGGGACGCGGGAGCAACGGACAATGGGTGGGTAGCCGAGGCTAGCGAGCTTGAAGCGAGGTGAGTGAAGCGCGCATTGGGAGCTGAAAGGCGCAGGAGTTTGATGGAAACACCGGAGACCCGCAGCCTAGCCGTACGGCACCATCACTCTGGCTGTGATGGTAATGTATTCAGCGAAGATGATCTAACAACGCGTTGGAGCTGACGGATCGTCCCTGTCACGGTCCGTGCAGGGCACGGCCCGCGCCAACCGCGCCCACTGCTGAAGCCCAGGTGCTAGGAGCCAAGCATAGCTCTCGGAGGGAGTTCTGGTCGACGAATCACGCGGTGGTGTCCTTCCGAAAGTGCCGCCACCGATAGGTGCCAGGATTCCAATGTGTGTTGCGAATGGCGATGGAGGTGTTCGTGGTGCAGTTATTCAAAAAGGTGTGTCCAGAATGCGGGGGCAGGGTGACCTTCATGCGATTCGTGAGGACCACATCGCGCACTTTTAATTGCGACAAGTGCGGCGTCCAACTCGAAACCGGCAACTTTTGGATTCAAATACTGAGCATGGTGCCTGGGATGATTCTTTTCATCTCGATCCCGATCAACCAAGCGCGACACAACCAGCTCTGGTATTGGGCGCTCATTCCCGGATTCATCTTGTTCATGTTCTGGAGTTTCATGTTTCTGTCACCTCGCCGGGTACGGTCGCGGCAGGTCTGAAGCGGGGAAGAGGTGGGTCGGGGTGAGCATGGACATGGCCAGGCCCGTAAACTCTGCTTGCAGCAGATGGTCACGGTCGTCACGGTCCGTGCAAAGCACGGCCCGCGCCAACCGCGCCCACTGCTGACGCTCAGGTGTTAGACCAAGTCAAGACTGGCTAAGAAGTTGCCGTGTCACCGGATTCTGGGATATACTCCATGCGAACCTATCCGGAGGGCGCGCATGACGACCATCGAAGTTCTTCATTCACGGCGAGACCGCGTACTTGAAGTGGCACAACGCCATGGGGTCACGTCGATTAGGGTGTTTGGCTCGGTTGCGCGAGGCGAGGAAACCGCCGAAAGCGATATCGACCTGTTGGTTACGACAGGCCCAACCGTCAGTTCGTGGTTTCCCGGCGGCTTGATTCTGGATCTCGAGGAATTGCTTGGGCGCCATGTCGACGTCGTCACCGAATCCGGTCTCAATCCGCTGATTCGCAACCAGGTACTGTCCGAGGCGGTCTCGCTGTGAAGGGCGACCTCGTATACTTGCAGCACATTCTCGCCATGATATCTCGAATTGAGAACGCGACCGCTGCCGGCAAGGCGTCGTTTCTCGAATCGCCGCTTCACCAAGATGCCGTGCTCCGCAATCTGCACACCATGACGGAGACCACCCAGCGCCTGTCAACGGACCTGAGGGATGCACACCCGGAGATCGACTGGGCTGCCTTGGCTGCCTTTCGGAATGTCCTGGTCCATGACTATCTGGGTATCGATATAGAGTTGGTTTGGACCGTGGTCACGCAGGATGTGCCAGGGTTCAAGGGCAAAGTCATGGGGCTTCTCGATAATCTGCTCTGACGTGCCGCGGACTAACCTCTGCTTGCAGCAGATGGCCACGGCCATCACGGTTCGAGCAAAGCACGGCCCGCGCCAACCGCGCCCAGTGCTGAAACCCAGGTGTTAGTCGGTGGTGAAGGGGATTACGTGACAGCAATTGTGCGAAGCGCGGGCTTCCTCATGGCTCTTGCACTCGCGGCCACGACGGCAAGTGCCGCTCAAGTCGATGGCATCGGCATCAAGGTCGGCGTCACGTCCTCCCACATGCACTTGGGCGACGCAGCGTACCAGAGCTCCGGGTCGGCCACGGGACTCGTCGTCGGCCCATTCGCGGATGTGGCCCTGTCGCGGTCCATTGCCTTTCAGCCGGCACTCGTCTTTGTGCGGCGAGGCGGGACGTTTCGCGACCTGCCGTCGTCACTGACGGGAACCCTTGGCGAAATCCAGGAGCTCGTGCTTCGGCGCGACTATTTGGAATTGCCGCTACTCCTGCGGTACAACAGTTCATGGAGCCACGCGTTCTCGCCATCATTGATCGCCGGTCCGGCAATAGGCTGGGTTTTGGCGTACAAGGTTGAGGAGGACGGCAGAGATCTGACCCAACAATTCACGGAGAATCGCCTGCTCCCCAGAAAGGGGGGCGGTTTTGATTTTGCCTTGGTCCTTGGCGTGGGCATCACTCGCGTGCAGGGAGGTAGGAAGTTTACGCTGGATGCGGTGTATCGGATGGCGTCGGACGGGACCAGATCTGAGGCCGTCGGCAGTGCGTTTGACGCCGATGGAATCGACGTGACGCTTGGGGTCCGGTTCTAGGTTGGACCGGCGCAGGACTAACCGCTGCTTGCATCAGGCGGCCGCGGTCGTCACGGTCCGTGCAAGGCATGGCCCGCGCCAACCGCGCCCACTGCTGAAGCCCGGGTGGCATGATGGCCACAAGAGCAGCGGGATTGACGGTCGGAGCAGGGCGGGTTATAATGATGTTATAACCACGGAGGTTGGGATGATCAAGCAACTGCGTAAGGTTGGCAATAGCAACGCCTTAATCCTCGACAAGCCGATTCTCGAATTGTTGGGTCTTGACGAAGACGGCCAGGTCCAACTGACAATCCAGGACGGGCTGCTCATCGTCGCGCCGGCGAATCCTCGTCAGCTGACATCCGAAGACCTGCAGGAGCACTTGGATTATGTCGTGAAGAAGCGTCAGGGCGCATTGAAGCGCCTGGCACAGTAATGGGCGGGCTCGTCTTCATCGCGGTCGGCGACATTGTCGAAATTCACCGCCGCATGATCGCCGACTTTGGGGGCGATCCCGGACTTCGCGATCGCGGATTGCTTGAATCGGCGGCCGCAATGCCGCGCGCCATGTTTTCGGGCGAGTATCTGCACCCGGACGTGCCGACCATGGCTGCCGCCTATCACTACCATCTGTGCGCCAACCACCCGTTCGTCGACGGCAACAAACGTGTCGCGGTTGCGGTGGCGGAGATCTTCCTGCGCGCCAACGGCTGCGAGCTCAATGCCAGCGACGATGAGGTTGTCGAACTCACTCTTGGCGTCGCGAGCAGCACCCTTGGCAAGGAGCCCGTGATCGCATTCCATTCAGAACGCGTGCGCGCCAAATGACAGAGCAACGAAGTTCTGAGTGAAGTACGGCGAGCGGCAGACCGGTTGGCTGCGGCGCCTCGCGCCGCGAAGCAATCTCAGGGCTGAACCGAGAGGAGGACTTGCCGTGGCCGAACAGCAACCCTCATTCGACGCCGCGAAGTACAAGAACGCGCAGCGAGAACAATGGAACCAGGACGGTGCAGCCTGGCGGCGCTGGACCCCCACTCTGGATCACTGGTATGGCGAAGTCACCCTTCAGATGCTCGACGCGGCCCGGATCCAACCGGGTCAACGCATCCTGGACATTGCAACCGGGGCAGGTGAACCGGCGGTCAGTGCCGCCGAACGCGTTGGCCCCGGCGGCTACGTGCTGGCGACCGATATCGCGGAAGGGATCGTCGAGCTTGCCCTCGAGGTCGCCCAGGAACGTGGGCTCAAACAGATCGAGACCCGCGCCATGGACGGCGAGAAACTGGATCTCCCTGACGCGTCCTTTGATGCGGTGCTGTGTCGGTTGGGCCTGATGTACATGCCGCACCCGGTGACCGCGCTGCGGGAGTGGCGCCGCGCATTGCGGGCGGGCGGTCGGGTCGCCGTGGTTGTCTTTTCCACGCCCGATAGAAACAACTGGGGCGCCCTGCCCGCTTCCATCATCCGCCGGCGCGCGCAACTTCCGCCTCCCGTGCCGGGGCAGCCGGGCCCGTTCAGCCTTGGCGCGCCCGGGGTTCTCGAAAGTGTCTTCCGCCAAGCCGGATTCGCCGATCCCGAAGTTCGCGCGGTGCCGGTGCCCTTGAAGGCGGCCAGCGCTGCCGAGTACGTGCAGGTCGCCCGAGAGGCCTTCGGCGCATTCAACGCCATGATGGCGCACCTGCCGCCACAGGAACGCGAGTCCGTGTGGAACGAGGTGGAAGACTCGATGCGGAGTTTCGAATCGTCTGGCGGGTTCGAGGTGCCGGGTGAGTGCCTTGTCGGTGCAGCCACGAAGTCTGTCCTTTAACCACCACCGAACATCGGAGGTCCCATGAAACGCGTCACCGGCATCGGCGGCATCTTCTTCAAGGCCAAGGATGCGCCATCACTGCAGGCCTGGTACAAGCGGCATCTGGGAATCGATGTCCAGGTCTGGGGCGGGGCTGCCTTCGACTGGACCGATGCCGAGGGCAAGCCGGTCGCCGGCACGACGGCCTGGTGCATCGATCCTCAGGAAAGCGATCACTTCGCGCCGAGCTCCGCGTCCTTCATGGTCAACTACCGGGTGGACGACCTGTACGCCCTGGTCAAGGCCCTGAAGGAGGAAGGCTGCAACGTGCTCGAGAAGATCGACGACTCCGAGTACGGGAAGTTCGCCTGGGTCATCGATCCCGAGGGCAACAAGGTCGAGTTGTGGCAGCCGCCGGCAGGACAATGACACGGTGAACCAAGCCAAGAACACGATCTGCCTTTGGTGCGACCGCGATGCGCTGTGGTGCACTGGAGAATGACGTTTCGGGTGTCGGTGTTGCGGGGGGTATTGCCGTGAAATCCATACTTAAATCCGTGATGATCGTCTCGGCTTTACTGACACTGTGCGGCGCCGCACAGGCTCAATACTATCAGGACTTTGACTCGATTTCGTACGCGCGGAGCCCGAATGCGCTCCGGGTCTATTTCGACGAAACGGTGTCGGTCAACACAGGGCCCATTCCGGACTGGATCGAGTACTACACGGAATCCGTCACGGCCACCCCCCAGGCCTACCTGGTCCTGATCAATCCCAGCGCTTCGACGCTGGCCGGCTGGCAATGCCGGTTCAGCATCGTGGGGCAGGGCACTGCTGGAGCCCCGATGCTGCTCGGGCCCGGCGCGGTCAATACCGGAACCGGCGACGACTTCATCGTTTCGTATCCCGTGCCGCGTCCCATGCCGGAGATCCATGTGCCGCTGCTGCAGTATCAGCTGGCGCTCGGGGCGGGGACCATTCCGGGCCACCTGCGTTTCGGCTATATGGAATTCTACATCAAACCGCTCGCGAGCGGCACGCCGGCGAGTCCGGGCTATCGCGACGGTGTCGGCAACTTCATCGCCACGCCTTCGCTGACCAGCCCGTTCCACGGCTGGGAGGTGCCCTGCATGATGCTCAACAACGTGATCGGCGTCGTCGGCGCCGCACCGAGCACCTGGGGCGGGGTCAAGGCGCTGTACCGGTAGCCGTCGGCACGAGCACGCGCAGCGAAGATCGGTTCGCTGACGAAAGGCTGACCATGCGCCGGGCCACCGTCCTGAAGATTATTGCAACCATCATTCCGATTCTCCTGTCGGTGCAGACGGCCTGGGCGCAAGCCATGCCGGGCTGTCACGGCGGAAGTGCGGCGTCCGATGGCTGACCGCTGCGTCGCGCTCCTGCGCGGGATCAACGTCGGCACGGCGAAACGCATCGCGATGGCCGACCTGTGCGCGGCAATCCGTTGGCGGACGTGGCCGCCAATCCCTCGCGGCTCCTTCTTCTGGCCGCCACGGACGCCAAGTTGCTGGCCCGCCTGAAACCCCTGCTGAAGGAAGCCTGGGCGCCGGAAGCGATCGCCCTCGGCTCCCACGTGGCCTACCTCTGGTGCGCGAACGGCGTGTCCGACAGCCGCGTCGGGACTGCGGCCAACCGGTTGCTGGGCGAGGACGGCACCGCCCGCAACCTGGCGACGATGACGAAGCTGGTCGCGCTCCTCGAAAACGGGTAGGATCGGGCGAACACAGCCCGACCCCGTACGGAGGCGCTTCATGACATCCGCCAGGCCGGTCGCTCGGCTATCAGGCGCGCTGGCGCTGCTGGTCCTGGCCGGCGGTTGCGCCGGCAGCCGCGACCCGCGGCAGTCGTGGGAGATCAGCGAGGCGCCGCACCGTGAGCGTGTCGTCGCGTTGAAGAGGGGCGCGGATGTCTGCGCCCAGCTCACCTCGGGTGAATCCCTGTGCGGCGAGGTCATCACGCTGTCCGCCGACTCCGTTGCGATCGGCATCGTGGACAGTCCCCACCCCGACGGCCGCATGGTCGCCCGCGCCGACATCGTGGGCCTCACGTCGCGTGACGACGGCGGGCTGGGCTCCATCGTCGGCGGCATCCTTCTCCTGGTGGGAGTGACCGTCCTCGGGTTCGCCGCGGTGTTCCTGGCGTTCCCGCCCAACTTCGGCTGAACCGGAAGGGCATGGAGGAGGATCGCATGCAGGTCATCGCCAGATTCCCCGACGTGACGGCGGCGGCGCCCCTTTCCGTCGAACCTGGAGGATTCGTGAAGAAGATGCGCACCGCCCTCGCCCTTGCCGCGACGATTGTCGTGATGGCGGCGGCCGCTGCCGCCCCGGGCCAGCCTGCCGCGGCCGACACGGCCTTCACCGCCCGCGTGAACGCCTTCATGGACGAGTGGCATGCCGACGCGGCGCACGCGCGGCTGGCGTATTTCGACAAGATCGCGCCCGACGGCGTCTACATCGGCACCGACAAGACCGAGCGCTGGACGCGCGACGCGTTCAAGACATGGGCCGCGCGGTTCTTCGAGCGCCCGAGCGCATGGTCGTTCACGGCGCGGCACCGCAACGTCGCCTTCACGCCGGACCTGTCGGTGATCTGGTTCGACGAGCAGCTCGACTCGGCGATGGGCGTGTTGCAGGCGTCGGGCGTGATGCGGTCCCGCGCCACGGACGGCGGGTTCGAGATCGTCCACTACCAGTTGTCGATCGCGGTGCCCAATGCGGTGCAGCCGAAGGTGTCGGAACTGATCAAGGACAGCGAAGGCCGATGAGCACCAACACGCCTCCTGCCATCGCCGCGTTCCTGGCCGGCAAGCGCATCGTCGTGGCCGGTGTCTCGCGTTCGGGCAAGGCGCCCGCCAACGCGATCTTCCGCCGCCTGCGCGACACCGGGCACGACGTGGTCCCGGTCAATCCGCAGGCCGCCGAGGTGGAAGGCCGCGCGTGTTTCCCCGACGTGCGCTCGGTGCCGGGCGACATCGACGGCGTGATGGTCGTGACACATCCGTCCGCTGCCGCCGACGTGGCGCGCGGCGCCATCGCGCAGGGCGCCCGGC
This sequence comes from uncultured bacterium, assembly GCA_903859215.1. Lineage (GTDB taxonomy): Bacteria > Krumholzibacteriota > Krumholzibacteriia > LZORAL124-64-63 > LZORAL124-64-63 > CAINDZ01. Next base: position 7,856 of record CAIOLW010000057.1, read on the forward strand.
ACATCTGGTTCCATCGGTCGTTCGGGGACGGCAGCGTGTCGGAAGAGGCGCTGGCGGCGTGCCGCGAGGGCGGCGTCGAGCCGATCATCGGCGGGTGCCCGCTGATGTATTGCAAGCCCGTGGACCCGTTCCACCGGTTCTTCCGCTGGTGGCTGCACCTGCAGCATCGCATTCCCGGGTGAGCACAGGAGAATCACATATGGCCATTGTCGGCATCGTCGGCGGACTCGGGCCCGAGTCCACGATCGACTACTACCGCCGCATCCTCGCGGCGTGGGAACAGGACGCCGCCGGCTCTGCTCCCTCGATCGTCATCGACAGCCTCGATGTGACCAAAGCGTTGCGCTTGGTCGCGACGGAACGGCCGGCACTCATCGACTACCTCGCGGCGTCCGTGCACCGACTGGCCGGGGCCGGCGCGGACTTTGTCGCGATTGCCGCCAACACGCCGCACACCGTGTTCGATGAGGTCCAGGCCCTTTCGCCCGTCCCCCTGGTGAGCATCGTCGAGTCGTGCGCCGACGAGGCACAGCGGCGCGGGTTGGGTCGGCTCGCGCTGCTCGGCACGCGGTTCACGATGGATGGTCTCTTCTACAAGAATGTGTGTGCCCGCCGCGGGATCACCGTGGTGTCACCGCGCGAGCCCGATCGCGCCTGGGTGCACGACCGGTACGTGAACGAACTGCTTCGGGGCGCGTTCCGCGACGAGACGCGAGACGGATTCCTCGCGTTGGTCGATCGCCTGCGCGACGAGGAAGGCGTCGACGGCGTCATCCTGGGCGGGACCGAGTTGCCGCTTCTGGTCTCCACACCGATCATTTCCGGCATACCGGCGCTCGACACGACGGCACTTCACGTGGCCGCCATTGTCGCGCGCCTGCGAGGCCGTAGTCCCGCCGACTGAGCGAACACGGTCTCTCAATAGACGAAATGAACAGGGTCATCCACTTTGAAGTCCCCGCCCGGGATCCGGGGCGGGCGACCGGGGGAATCGGCCATGGCGAAGCTGTGGAAGAAGGGTCGCGGCAAGCTCGGCCCGTTCGTGCCCCTTCACGGTTGCTGGGTGGCCGAGGCCGAATCGCCGATGGGCCCGGTGCGCTGCCGGCGTGCGTTCGCGCCCGTGCTTGGCGGGCACTACCTGCAACTGACGGCGCGCTGGGAATTCGGTGCGCAATCAGCAGGCAAGGCCTACGAGGAGACGTGCCTGATCGGCGCCGGCGATGACGGCGCCGTGTGCTTCTGGTCCTTCACCTCGGACGGCAAGCGGTCGCAGGGCGTCGTCGGCGACGTGACGGACCTGCACCCCGAGGCGGTCGGCTTCGAGGCCGACATGCCGGCCGGACACGCGCGCCAGGCGTACTGGCCGGACGAAGATGGCGGGCTCCACTGGGTCGTGGAGTCCCGCACGAAGAAGGGCTGGAACCGGTTCGCCCACCATCACTACCGATTGGAAGGACAAGACGCATGATCATGACCGCATTGATGTACCTGATGGCGATTGGCGTCGGCGTATACGCTGTGGTGGCCTACGCCTTTCAGCCGCTGGGCGCGCTCGTGCACCCGGCCATGAAGGCGAACTTCCAGGCGCACCCGATCGGCATCTACACGCACGTCTTCGCGTCGATGGTTGCGCTGGTGCTGGGGCCGTTCCAGTTCTCGGCCAAGTTGCGCCGGCGCAATCTCGAGCTTCACCGCCGGTTGGGCAGCACGTACCTGATGGGCGTGCTGATTGGCGGGCTGGCCGGGCTCTACATGGCGTTCTTCGCGTTCGGCGGCGTGGTGTCATCGCTCGGCTTCGGCCTGCTGGCCGTCCTCTGGCTGTACACGGGCGTGATGGGCACCGTGACCATCGCGCGCCACGATCCCGAAGGCCATCGTCGCTGGATGATCCGCAACTTCGCCCTGACATTCGCCGCCGTGACGCTGCGCATCTATATCCCCGCGTCGCTGGCGGCGCACCTCGACTTTCCGCTCGTCTACCCCTTCATCGCCTGGCTGTGCTGGGTGCCGAACCTGGCGCTGGCCGAATGGATGTACGTGCGTCGAAAGGTTGCGTGACCATGGCAGCACCCACACGTTCGGCGGCACGTACCTCGAGCTCGTCCCGAATGAGCTGATCCGCAACACCGACCAGTTCGACGACCCGAACCTGCCGGGCAGCAGGATCACCACGGTGAGGCTGAAGAAGGTCTTTTGCGGCACCGAAGTGGCGATTTCTCAGGAGGGCATTCCCGAAATGATCCCGACCGAGGCCTGCTGTCTGGGCTGGCAGGAGTCGTTGGCGTTGCTGGCGCTGCTGGTCGAGGCGGCGATCCCTGACTAATCGTCCCGGGAGGTGCGTGATGCCGTTGCCGTTCGTGTTCCCTTACGCACTTGTTTTCTGGCTTGTCTACATCTGGGCCTACGCGCCCGAAATGCGCATCGTCCATCGCGCAGGTCGCGGTGCGAGCGCTCCTGGTTCGCGCGATGCCGGGTCCATGCGGGTGATCATGATGGGAATGGGACTGGCCTCCGCGGCTGCGTTTCCGCTGGCCTGGGTGACGGCGTTGCGTGTGCCGGCGCCATTGCAGGCGGGCGTGTTCGTCGTGGGGATGGCGCTGCTGATCAGCGGCAGCCTGCTGCGGCGGCACTGCTGGCGGCAGCTTGGGAAGTACTTCACGGGCAACGTCGCCGCGCAGGTCGGCCAGCCCGTCGTCACGACCGGCGCCTACGCCTGGGTGCGGCACCCGTCGTACACGGCGGGCACCATGATGAACGTGGGGATCGGGTTGGCGCTCGGCAGCTGGGCGAGTGCCGGACTGTTGCTCGTCGCCTCGCTGGCCGTCTACGATTACCGCATGAAGGTCGAGGAGCGCGTGCTGCTCGAAACGCTGGGCGAGCCGTACCGGCAGTACATTGCGGGGCGCAAACGGATCATCCCGTTCGTCCACTAGGATGGCGCAAAATATCACTCGAAAGCTCTTATTTGCGACCCCGGTGGGAGGCTTCGTCGCAGCGGCGACGCCAAGCATCTGCAAAATAGTTTTCAATATAACTGATTGTGGCGCAGCGTATTAGGTTGGCGCCCGCTGTTTTCGACACGCCTGCGAAACCCATCATTCGCACCCCGTCCACTCCACCCACGTAATTGAGGGTCTCCACGCCCTGACGCACGCTGCGGATCGCCCACTCCGTGGACCACCACGGGCCGCAACCGTGACGCCTACGCTGCAACATCAGCCAGGGCGGGAAGGACCGACAGCATGAGATCCCGTCACATCGTCGCCGCGGCCTGCGCGGTCCTGCTCTGCGCGTCACAATCCCCGGCCCAGGACGAGAGCCTTCCGCCCGAACAGATCCATATCCGCCTCGAGCGCACGCCCGGACTCGGCAAGAGCCCGACGTACACCGTGGACATCGACGGCGACGGCCAGGTGACGTACGACGGCACCAAGTGGGTCTCGACGATCGGTCGGCACACCTGGCGCGTGCCGCAGGACGACGTCGTGCAACTGGTGAACCGTTTCCTGGACGCGCACTTTCTCGAAGCGGCGACCGAGTACCGCACGGGCGAGCACCTGTCGGCCGCGGCCGACGGCACCATGCACCTGTCCGGGACGACGTGCGCGGACCTGCCGGGCGCGCGGTTGACCTTGAACCTGGGCGAAAAATCCCATACGGTGTTCCTCTACTACAACTATCCTGAGGAACTTGCCCTGCTGCCCATGGATGTCGACGACACGGCGCAGGTGGCGGGGCGCGCGCGCGCGCGGGATTCGAAGGGCTCTGCCGTTGAATCGATTTCTACCCAGTAGCCTGGACAACGACTGGCGCTCGGCGCGCTTGCGCTGGTCCGCTACCGCACGCTGGTGCCCCTCCTGTATGCGATCTTCCTGTTGGAATACGTCGGCAAGCGCCTGGTCTTCCACTTCCCGCCCATCGACCGCACCGGGGCGCCGACAGGACAGTTGGTGAACCATGCGTTCCTGGTGTTGATCGTCGTGGGGTTGTTGTTGTCGCCAAGGAGAAGAACATGAAAGCCTGTTACGCGGAATTCTTCGGGACTTTCTGGCTGGTGCTCGGCGGCTGCGGCAGCGCGGTGCTGGCGGCGGCGTTTCCCGGCGTGGGCATCGGGCTGCTCGGGGTCTCGCTGGCGTTCGGCCTGACCGTGCTGACGATGGCGTTCGCCATCGGGCACATCTCCGGCTGCCACCTCAACCCGGCGGTCTCGATCGGCCTGTGGGCGGGCGGGCGCTTCCCGGCGAACAAGCTGGTGTCCTACATCGTCGCGCAGGTTCTCGGCGGCATCGTCGCCGGCGGCGTGCTGCTGGTCATCGCCAGCGGCAGGCAGGGCTTCGATGTGGCGGCGGGCTTCGCCTCGAACGGCTACGGCGCGCACTCGCCGGGCGGCTACGGGTTGCTGGCGGCGCTCGTCACCGAAGTGGTCATGACGATGACGTTCCTGGTGGTCATCCTCGGCGCCACCGACAAGCGCGCACCGGCGGGCCTGGCGCCGATCGCCATCGGCCTGTGCCTGACGCTGATCCACCTGATCAGCATCCCGGTGACGAACACGTCGGTGAACCCGGCGCGCAGCACCGGCGTCGCGGTGTTCGTGGGCGGCTGGGCGCTGGCGCAGCTGTGGCTGTTCTGGGTGGCCCCGATCGTCGGTGGCGTGCTCGGCGCGGGAGTCTATCGGCTGATCGGGCGCGAGGCGAAGTAACGGGAGCGGGTGCTCGATGCGAATGACGGCGGACCGATACGGGTGGATGATGTTCGGCGCGCTGCTCGTCGCGCTGCTTGCCGGCGTTGCGGCCCCCGCCGGCGCCGCGTCGCCGCAACGCCTCGACTGGGCCACCCTCGGCTTCGGAGTCGGCGACCTGGCGAACGAAGAACCCGGCGACAACCGGCAGTTCAACGGCACATCGTACCTCGTCTCGGGCAACTTCCTGCGGGGGGACCACATCTGGAGCGTGCGCTTCAGCCGCGTGGCGGCCACGCAAACGGGCGGCGACCTGGCGCTTATCTATGACCAGGTGCTGCATCGCGGGCAGGTGCTGCTGTCGGCGGGCGGCGGCGTGGGCCTGCTCTACCGGGACAGCCATGTCGCATCCGATCCCTTGTGCTGCGCGCTGAAATCGGTGGGCGACTACGAGGGCGCGCCTCCCGTCGCCGGCCTGGCCTGGACGACGCAGGCGCTGTTCGGCGAGCGGACGGGCTCGGGGTTCGGCTTGCAGTGCTTCGGCGACCTGCGCGGCAAGCGCAGCTTCTGGGCGCTGGCGATGGTGTTCCGGCTGGGCGAGAAGCCGGTCGCGGGGGAGAAGCCGTGAACTTCACGCGTCCGGTGATCGTCGCCGGGGACGGTGATGGTGGACGACGGACGTTTACCTCGTCGATGTGACAATGGACATGAAACGGAAGGGATCTCGACCATGGGAATTTTCGACGGCATGCTGGGCCACGCTTCCGAGGTCGACGCGACCAAACTCGAGGCCGACTTCGGCAACATCCTGGGCGAAGGCGAGAAGATCGAGCACGCCTACAAGGTTCTGCGCGACCTCATCGTCTTCACCAACAAGCGACTCGTCTTCGTGAACAAGCAGGGCGTGACCGGCAAGAAGGTCGAGTACCACACGATCCCCTACAAGTCGATCTCGCACTTCTCGGTGGAGACGACCGGGCACTTCGATATGGACGCCGAACTGAAGATCTGGGTCTCGGGCGTCGAGGAACCGTTCCAGCGGGACTTCAGCAAGAACCGCGATGTCATCGACATCCAGAAAGCATTGGCGACGCACGTGCTGACGTGAGGCGCCGCCAGAAGCCCATTTGAAAAGACGCGGCCCCCGCTCTTCGGCAGGGGCCGCTGTTCTTCAGCGCTGCCGGGGAAGCGTTACTTGCCTTCCACCGGCGCCGGGGTCGCCTCGACCTGCGGCTGGTCCGAGCCGCTCATGTCGACGCCCGGGTGCAGCGCGGCGCCGTTCGGCACCAGTTGGCCGGAATCGCCGACGATGTGCGGCGTGATCTCGATGATCAGGTCGGTGCGCTGCGTGTCGTCACGCGTGTGCTGGAAAAGGACGCCGATGAACGGCAGGCTGCCCAGCAACGGCACCTTCTTGGTCGTCTTCTTCTTTTCCTCGGACAGCAGGCCGCCCATGTAGATCTTCTCGCCGTCGCGCACGCGCACGAGCGTGCTGGCGCGCCGGGTCGAAGTCTGCGGCAGGTCGTTGTCGGGGCCGACGAAGCCGACGATGCTCGACACCTCGGGCTTCACCAGCGTCGTGATGAGGCCGTCCTCGCCCACGCGCGCGGTGATGTTCAGGCGCACGCCGACGTCGATCTTCTCCAACTGTACGGTCTGCATCGCGCCGGCGCCGCCGCTGGGAGCCTGCAGCGACGTGATGACCACGGGCACGGTCTGGCCGGCGAAGATCTCGGCCGGCTCGCCGTTCAGCGTGACGATCTTGGAATTGGCCAGCAGCTTGCCCTGGCCGTTGGTCAGCAGGGCCTCGACCGCGACCTCCCACGAATTCGACTGCCGGTAAATCGCCTGGCGATCGCCGAACGGGATGAACGGGGCGGTCGTCGGCAGCTTGCCGGGGGCCGCGGGGTCGGGCAGGCCCTCGGTCACGACCGTGCTCCACTTCGTGATCTTGCTCCAGTCGAGGCCGGCCTCAAGCAGCTTGGTCGTGTTGACCTCGATGAGGCGCGCCTCGAGCATGATCTGCTGCGGCTTGACGTCCAGGGCCTTGACGACCCGGGCCGCCTCGGCCAGGGTGGCGGCCGTGCCGCGCACGACAACCCGATTGCCCCGCACGTCGGCGCTCACGCCGCTGGAAATGGAAACCAGGTTGGCGCGGACCTCGTCGGCGCGGGCCCAGGACAGGTCGAAGACCTGGGAATCCATCGTGCCCCCGGCGGCCAGGCGCTCGGCATCGGCGACCAGAATCGAGTTGCCGACGCGCTCGTAGCTGAGGCCGGAGGCGCGGGCGACCAGCGCGAGCGCCTCGTCGAACGGGGTGTCCTTCAGGTGCAGCGTGATGGCGCGACCCTGCGCCTCGGCGCCGGCGACGATGTTCAGCCCGCTGCGCGCGGCCAGCAGGTCGAGGATCTCGATCACCGGAGCGTTGTCCGCATGCAGCGTCACCAGCGCCGGGTTGTCGGCAGTCGCCGCCACGAGCGGCGCGGCGAATGCCATCAACGCCAACGCCAAGGCGACGACGGTGCGGCGGTTGATCCCGAACTCCATTTCAGCCTCCTAGTTCAGTCCCAGTTCCTGCTTGCGGGAGCCGTTCCGGATCCAGACGGACCCGGGACCGATTTCCAGCACAGTCCAACCCTTGAACGTGTCACCCTGGCCGAGCCACGGGGAGGTGGCGTCTTCACACGCCAACTGAACCGAGGGCCGGACGTTGTCGAATACGAGAGCGCGCAGCACCGGAACCGCGTCCGCTGCCGTTGCCACATTCTGCGCCTGGGCAGTGTGGGCGGGAGCGGCACTGCCGTCGAAGGTCCGCTGCGCAGAGGGAGCGCGGAACGGGTCGCGCGCCAGGCTGGCCGCGGCCCGCCGGAGATCGCGCCGCTCGTCCATTGTGCCTTTCATCTTGTCGAAGCCGTTGCCTCCGGCGATCCCGGACGCCGCCCCGGCGTTGTCCCGCGTTGTCGAGATCTCGTGCATCGTGCGCGCGACGCGCGACGCCATAAATCCGGAGCCGGCCAGCAGCAGCAACGCGATCAGGAGACGCATGTTGTTTTGCTCACCGAGCCGCATCACGACCTCGCTTTCGGCAGGGGATCGTAGATCGCAACCGACAGGTGGCATTCGAGGTCGGGAGTGGCATCCTTCGCCTCGATGCGGACGCCGACAACCGTGACCAGGCGGGGATCGTCCTCGAACGAACGCACCAATGACGCGAACTCCCGATAGCTGCCGTTCACAGTCATCGTGAAGTCGGAGCGGCGCAGGCGCGTCGAGTTCTCCACCGCGTCGGAGATCAGTTCGACCTGGTGCATGCCGGCTTCGGCGACCTTGCGGTTGATGAAGACGATCGCATCGGTGCCGGCGCCGAGGCCGTCCAGGTTGTTGACGTCGGCGAGGCCCATGCATTCGGCCATCACGCGCGCTTCCTGGTCCGATTCCGCCCGGTTGCCGAGGCGCGCCAACAGGTCGACACGCTGTTGCTCGAGATTCCTGGTCTTCGCCAGCACGGAGCTGGTCCAGATCCTGTCGACACTGAAGCCGACAGCGAACAGGAGAAGCGCCGCGATGATCAACAACTTCGTTCGCATGTCCAGGATCCCTCCGGATCTACTTGGCCAACGGCTGTTCGCACACGATCTGGAACTCGCCCGTTTCCGAGCGCACCGACCCGAGCGAAACGCCCGGGAAGGCCGTGTTGACGCGCGGGTCGTCGTGCAGGTGGTTCACGAAGCCGGACACGTCCGCCATCGCGACCGAGCCCCCGCGGCTCTGTCCATTCACCTCGAAATGGCTCTGAACGCGCTGGCGGGCAGCCTGGCCCAGAATGTCCGACAACATGAGAGACGACGGGATGTTCTCGGCAACGGACGCCAGGAGGGGTGACCACTCCAGGCGATCATGGCGCAACTGGAACAGCTCGCGCGTCAATTCGAGGCCGGGCGCGATGCCGCCGTCGCGGTCGGTCATGGACCGGAGACGCGTCACGTCGCTCTCGAGCGCGTGGCAGCGCTCCTGAAGCAGCGACGTGCCCATGACCAGCGAGACCACGAGGAGCGCGTTCACGCCCAGGACAACGGCGATTGCGGCCGTCGTCGCGGCCTGGCGGCGTGCGCGTCGCCGCTTCTCCTCGCGCTCCGGGTACAGATTGACCTTGAACATCCCTGTTTCCCCTTCTTACGAATTCGCGTCCCACCAGCGGCAGAGGCCGCAAGCGGTGACGAAGCGCGAGACGCCGGACGACGCGTCGTCGCACCCGGACGCCTCGATCTTCAATCCCAGCAACGGGTCGAAGACGATGACAGGCAGGTCGAGCGCATGCTCGAGCGCATGGCGCACGCCAGGCAGGTTGGCCCCGCCTCCAGACAAGTAGAGCCGGACCACGGGCCGACGGTGGCGGCCGCGGAAGAAGATGCTCGTTTCGAGCACCGAGGGCGCGAGCTCTTCACCATAGGCTGCCCCGTCGTCGTCCGGCCAGCTGGCCGGTGTGCCGCCTCCGACCTGGCGGCTGAGCAATCCGCCGGCGCGGGACCACAAATGCAGGACCGCGCGCGTGCTGCCCAGGTCGAGCAGGCCGACGGCCTGTTGCTCGCTGCCGGCGCCCGCCTCGGCGGCGGCGACGGCGTTCAGGGCGGCGAGCGGTTCGAGGTCGACGACATCGGGTTCAAGGCCCGCCAGCCGCAGCACCTCGACGGGGTAATCGCGAACGGCGCGGGGAGCCGCCGCGAACAGCACACGGATTTGCGCGCCGCCGGTCGGCGATGGTTCGTCGCTGTCGCCCAAAACCTGATAGTCCAGCACCGGGGCCGCCATGCTCTCGAGGTCGAGGTGCTTGCGGGCCTCGAACGGCAGCGCGCGCGCCAGTGTCTCCTCGTTCATCGACGTGGTCACGACCTCGCGGCACGCCAGTTCTGGACCCCCGACAGCCACAGCCAGGTTGCCGAGGCTCGCGGGCTTCAGGTTCAGGCGTTCCAACAGGCGCCGCAGCGCGGCGGCGGTCTGGGGGGCGTCCTGCTCATCCGTAGCGGCGCCCAACGGCTCGAGGCCGAGGTGCGTGATCCGCTCCAGGTGGCCGTTGCCCACGCCACGCACCAGCTTGACGCTGGTATTGCCGAGGTCGATCCCGGTGCGCACTGTCTTGCGGGTTACCGTCATCTTCTTGCTCCTGAGCGACAGCCCGGCGGACCGGGTCAGCTGCCGGGGTTGACTTCCGTCCAGCTGTCGAAAGACAAAGTTCCCGAAACGCCCTGGTTCCAGCCGGAAAGGAAGTAGGCCGGAAGCCGGGGCAGGTAAGTCGCATTGTACGTGTAGTTCATGCCGCCCTGGCAGTCCCAGCTGTTGAGCAGCACCATCGAGCCGACGACGGTGAAGTTCGACGTCACGTCATCGGCGTTGTGGATGACGTAGGTCAGGCCGGGCCAGGTAGCGTTACCCACGGAGGCCAGTGCGTTGCCGCTTAAGTCGTAGGCCAGGATGGCGACGCCGTTGTACGGCTCGAAGATCACCTGTTTCACGCTGACGCGGCCGCCCTTCCAGTAGTTGTAGCTGAGCCGCTGCAGGTCGGTGGTGCCCGTGAATCGCGCATTGAGAATCGCCGCATGCACCCGCGTGGTGCTGCCCTGGAAGATGATGTCCGCGACGCTTGCTGCGTCGATCAGGCTTTCCTTGCCGAAATAGACGACGACGGCGTCGTCGCCGTTGGAGCGCCGGAAGACGCCTGTCGCATCGTCGAAGTACTTCGTGACTGCCAGCGCCGAGCCGAAAGTGAACGTGAACGTGTGCGTCCCGGCGTTGTAGCTCAAGACCTCGTTCATCGGCGTGGCGCCGGCGCGGTTGCTGACATCGGCGCCGGTCTTGTCGCGGATGACGGCCACGTACTTGTTGCTGACCTTGTTGCATTGCACCGTGTAGTAGGATGAGTTCGGGTACGATGCCTGATCCGTGCGGAACGGCGGCGGGCTGATTGAGTAGCCTTCCGTGTAGGTGCCGCCGCATTTCAAGTGGGCGTCGTGGTTGCCGAAATCGGCGTTCCCCGAGATGTAGGCCTGCCCCTGGAGGCACAGGTTGCCGTTCACTTCAGCATTGCCGATGATGAACAGGGCCATGTCGAAGGCCGTGTGCGGAATCGTGACGACGGCCCTGACGCGCCGGGCGGCGGCGTTCACGCGTCCGGTCGCCGTGAGCTTCACGACGACGGTGCCGTCCGCCCACGTGGAGTCCGCGAGCGCCAGGTCGTAATGGCCGCGACCGCAGGCGACGTTGGTCCAACCGGTGCGCCAGGTCTCGTCGTCAAGGAACTTGGCCCGGGCGCGCTCGATGGCGGCGTCAGCCAGGTAGAAGGCCTCCGTCGAGTCCTGGCGGTAGATCGCGCTCTTGGTTTCGGAGGCGGCGACGCCGAAGATGGCATAACCGACGATCGTCACCAGCAGAACCGCAATGGCGGCGGCCAGCAGCACGTAGCCGTCGTCGTGGCTGGTTCGCGGTTGTGGGCGTTCGCCGTCGGTCATGGCGCCTCCCTAGAAGGACATCGTCCGGTTGCGGACCGTGATGCGGGTCTGCCTGGCGACGAGTTCGCCGTCCGCGTTCTGCAGTTGCAGACTGATCGTCAAACTGGTCGTGTCCGCGTTGGCCGTGCACGCAAAGCTGTTGCAGGCCTGGGGGGTCAGGTCCAGGCCGTCCTCCTGCAGGCGCAGGCCGCCGGCGGTCTGGTACCGCCGGTAGGTGTGTTTCAGGGCGCCCGCCGTGTCGTAGGTGCGGAACTCGGTCGCGGAAATGACCTTCAGGCGGCGGGCAGAGCGGATCGAGCGCGACATGCGGTCGACCGCGTCGGAAACGTTCGTTTGCAACAGCACCTTCTCGTTGCCCAGCTTCCAACTGCGGGAATTGACCAGCATGACCTTGCCGAGGGCCGCGACGACGATCAGCGAGATGAACAGGGCGACGACCATCTCGATCATCGTGAAGCCGGCGCGACCGCGGCAACGGGGCGTCAGTTCCATGTCAACCCCCGGGCCAGGATCGTGGTGGCGGACACCGAGCGCGTGAGCGCGGTCGCGCCGATCAATTCTGGCCACGATACGGCCACCAGGATCGTGGTGGCCTGGGTCTCCGGGGCGCCCGTCGTGATGGTGTTCCTGGCCGTGTAGGTCAGACCGTCAAGGGTGTACGTGGTGGTCTGGTTGTTCAAGGATGCGAGGCTGTCGTAGGTCGTGTCGCGCCGCACTGCTTCAAGCTGATTGGCAAGGACGGCCGTTGCCGTGCGGCGATGGTCCTCCATGACGATCTGCTTGCGGGCAGCACCGTGCACGCGCGCGAGCCCGAAGAACATGAGCAGCAGCAGGATGGCCGCGATCATGACCTCGAGCATCGTGAATCCGGCGCGGCCCACGGGGGCCGGCCTGTGCCTGCGGATGCGTTGCCTCATCCTGCGACTCCATTCGGGAATTCCGCGGGGGCGCCGGCAGGCGGCCCCCGCAGGAATCAGAATCACGCCTACATGCCGGTGATGACCGGCGCGCCGCCGTTGGAGCTGATCGTCGGGACCGTCACCACGATGGTGACCCCGGCCATCTTGTTCGTTCCGGTGGCCGTGACCACCAGCGAGCCCGTGGTGGCATCGCCGTTGCCGGCGAGGGCATACGTGAAGTTGTCGGACGCCGACATGTCCACGATGCTGCCGGCGACAGCTGCGTTGTTGGTCGGCCAGGTCGGGTGGCCCGAGGCGTCCTGGTGCTCCTGCGCCCAGGCCTTGCTGGCGGTGTTGATTTCCCCGATGCGCCCGGTGGCTTCGGTCAGGCGCGCGTTCTTGATGTACTTGCCGTACATCGGCACGGCGATGGACGCCAGGATGCCGACCACGACGACGACGACCATGAGCTCGATCATCGTGAAGCCCTTGCGGCCATGGTTGCGACGATTACTCAACATTGTTCCGATCCTCCACTCGTTGCGGACATTCCACTTGCCGGACCAGGGCCCGGACACTCCCTCGTAGCCCTCTCGTCCCCACTATTCGCCGCCCATCATTCCACGCGAATCCCGCGGCGAGCGCCCAGGGGGGCGCCTTAGAGATTCGCGCCTCCCTTGACGATGGCATCACCCAGGTTGAAGATCGGCAGGAACATGGCGATCACGATCACGCCGATGATCGCGCCGACGAACACGACCATGACCGGTTCGATCAGCTGCGCCAGGGACTGTGTGGCCGCCTCGACCTGGCGGTCATAGAATTCCGATGTCTTGTGCAGCATGGTCTCCATGTTGCCGGCCTCTTCGCCGGTGGCCATCATCTGCAAAACCATCTCCGGGAACCTGCCGGTGCGGCGGAAGGCCTCGGTGACGCCGGCGCCGGCGGCCAGGTGGGCGCGCGCATCCTCGACCGCGCGGGCGACGACCACGTTGCCGACGGCGCCGGCCACCATCGTCAGGCTCTCCATGATGGGGAGGCCGCTGCGCACCATGATGCTGAGCGTCCGCGTGAAGCGGCTCATGACCGCCTTGCGGACGATGGGGCCGAAGATGGGCACCCACAGGACGAAGCGGTCGCGCAGGAAGCGGCCGCGGTCGGTGCGGAAGCCCATCGTCACCAGGACGATGACGACGATGGCCGCGATCATGAAGAGGAGGATGTTGTGGCGCAGGATGTCGGAGGCCGTGATCATGCCGCGGGTCAGCGCCGGCAGCTTCTGGCCCATGTCGCCGTAGATCTTCGAGAACGTCGGCACCACCTGCAGGAGCAGGAACGAGCCGGCCAGCAGCACGAAGCTGAGCACGAAGATGGGGTAGGACAGGGCGGACTTGACCTTCGTCTGGATGTTGTCCAGCCGCTCGAGATAGACCGCGAGTTGGGCGACCAGGACGTCCAGCGTGCCCGCGCGTTCGCCGGCCCTGATCATGCTGACGAACATCGTGTTGAAGGCCTCGGGGTGCGCCGCCATGGCGCCGCCCAGGGTTTCGCCGCTCTCCAGGCGCGTGGCGATGTCGGACAGGGCCAGGGCCAGGGTCCGGTTGGTGGTGTCGTTGGAGAGGCTGCGCAGGCCGCGCACCAGCGGCACGCCGGCTTCGAGGACCGTCGAGAACTGGCTGCTGAACAGGCTCAGGTCGCGCGTGCCGACGCGGGTCTGCAACATGAAGGTCTTGAACTGCGACGAACGATTGACAGAATTGCGGGCGCGCGACTCGACGACGTGCAGGACGACCAGGCCGCGCCGGTGCAACTGGTCGACCACCTCGTCGGGGGTGCCGCCGGCCAGGAAACCCGTGATTTCCTGGCCATCGTCCGACTTGGCCACGTAGGCAAAGTTCGCCATTACCGTCTCCTCTGTCTCGTCACGCGTCGGCGGCGCAGATGCGCAGCACTTCCTCGAGAGTCGTCGTTCCCTTGCGCACCCGTTCCAGGCCGTTGCCGCGCAGGGTGCTCATGCCCTGCTGCAGCGCCAGGCGGCGGATTTCCGCGGCCGGGGTGTTGCGGGCCACCATGTCCCGCAGGTCCGGCGTGATCGTCATCCGTTCCAGCACCGCCAGGCGGCCGCTGAAGCCGCGGCCGCGGCAGGCCGCACAGCCCTTGCCCCGCACGAACTTGAAGCTCGAGGGATCGGTCACGCCCGTCGCCAACAGGACCGTGTCGGTCGGCGTGTAGTCCTCGAGGCAGTACGGGCAGTTGCGGCGCACCAGTCGCTGGGCGGCCACGAGCGTCAGGGCGCTGGCGGCCATGAACGGTTCGGTGCCCATGGACACCAAACGCGTGACCGTGGACGGCGCGTCGTTGGCGTGGATGGTGCTGAACACCAGGTGGCCGGTGAGCGCAGCGCGGACGGCGATATCGGCCGTCTCGGCGTCGCGGATCTCGCCGACCATGATCACGTCGGGGTCCTGGCGCAGGAACGAGCGCAGCGCCGTGGCGAATGTCAGGTTCTTG
>CAIOLW010000058.1 GCA_903859215.1 uncultured bacterium
AGCAGCGCGTGAGCTACCCGATCGAGCTGGCGATGCGCGGCCTGCCGCGCGTGACGCATGTGCGCTCGCTGTCGAAGGCCGGCCTGTCGCAGGTCGTCATCAGCTTCGAGGACGGCGCCGACACCTACTGGACGCGACAGGTCGTCTTCGAGCGGCTGGCCGCCGCGCGCGAAGAACTGCCGCCCGGCACCGAGGCCGAACTGGGCCCCATCAGCACGGGCCTCGGCGAGATCTTCCAGTACACGGTCGAGGGCGAGAGCTACAGCCCGATGGAGCTGCGCTCCATCCAGGACTGGCTGGTGGCGCCCTACCTCAAGCCGATCGCGGGCGTCAACGAGGTCAACAGCTTCGGGGGAAGGGTCAAGCAGTACCAGGTGCTGGTCGACCCGGACCGGCTGCTGGCCTACGGGCTGACCAGCGAGGACGTGGTGACGGCCATCGAGCGCGGCAATGCCAACGCGGGCGGCGGCGTCATCGTGCGCGGGTGGGAACAGGTGTACCTGCGCGGCGTGGGCCTGCTGCGGGACATCCCCGACCTCGAGCGCGTGGTGCTCGCGGCGCGCGACGGGGCGCCGGTGTACCTGCACGACGTGGCCGACGTCGTGGTCGGCGCCGAGCCGCGCCAGGGCGCCGTCACGCGGGACGACCGCGGCGAGGTCGTCGCCGGCATGGTCATCATGCTGAAGGGTGAGAACTCGCGCGAGGTGGTCGACCGCGTCAAGCGCGCGGTGGCCGACCTGGGGCCCACGCTGCCGCAGGGCGCGCGCCTGAACGTGTTCTACGACCGCACCTCGCTGATCGAGGCCTGCCTGGACACGGTGATCCACGCGCTGCTCGAGGGCGGCCTGCTGGTGATCCTGGTGCTGTTCCTGTTCGTGGCCGAACTGCGCACGGCGCTCATCGTCGTGTTCTCGCTGCCGCTGACCTACCTGATCACGTTCATCGTGATGGGCCGCGTCGGCCTGACGGCGAACCTGATGAGCCTGGGCGGCCTGGCCTTCTCGGTGGGCATGGTGGTCGACGCCTCGATCGTCGTGGTCGAGAACGTGCGCCGCCACCTGGCGCACGCCCCGCCCGGCACGCCGGTGCGCGCCGTCGTCGCGCGCGCCGTGGCCGAGGTGGCGCGGCCGGTGGCGTTCTCGGTGATCATCATCGCGATCACGCTGGTGCCGCTGTTCACGCTGCAGGGCATCGAGGGCCGCATGTTCGCGCCGCTGGCGCTGACGATGCTCATCGCCCTGCTGGTCTCGCTGGTGGTGGCGCTGACCGTGGTGCCGGCGCTGTCGGACCTGCTGCTGCGCGTGGCGCCCGAGCGCGAGTTCGCGTTCGTGCGACGGTTCCACGCCGGCTACCTGCGCCTGCTGGCAACGGCGCGGCGGCGGCGCGGTCGCACCCTGTCGGTGGCGGGACTGCTGCTGGCCGGCAGCGCGGCGCTCATCCCGCTGGTGGGCACCGAGTTCATGCCGCCGCTGGACGAGGGTTCGCTGGCGATCAACGTCGTGCGCCTGCCCAACGCCTCGCTGGAAGGCTCGGTCGAGGTGGCCGGCTACCTGGAGAAGCGCCTGCTGGCGTTCCCCGAGGTGGCGACGGTGGTCAGCAAGTCGGGCCGCGCCGAGATC
>CAIOLW010000059.1 GCA_903859215.1 uncultured bacterium
CGCCGCCGCGCTCGAGGGCCTGGCGCAGGTCGCGAACGAGCGCCCGGGCGCCCTGCCGGCCGACCTGGGCCCCGCCCGCGTCGCGGCGCTGCTGCTGGTGGCCACGCGCGACTCGTCGTTCGTCGTGAAGGCGACGGCGGCCGACCTGCTGGGCGACTTCCCCGGCGACGACACGCTGGCCGGCCTGCTGCGCACGTGGGACCAGGCGGCGGGCCCGGGACGGGTCGACATCCGTCGCGCGGTGCTGACCGGCCTGGCGCGATTGCTCAAGGCGCCCGCGCCCGTGGCGGCGACGCCGGCTCCGATCCCGACTGCCGCGAAAATCGCCACGACCGCGGCAACCACCGCGCCGCCGGCGCGCTGGGAACCCGAGGCCGGCCTGCGCACGCGGGCCGTCCGGCTGCTGGGGGCGGCGTTCGCCGAACCCGACCTGCGCCTGCGCCGCGAAGCCCGCACCACCGCCCTGGCGACAGGGCTGGTGGCCGCGCCGCTGGTCCCGACCGAGGCCAGCCTGAAGGCGACGCTCCCGGCAACCGCCCGCGACCGGGCGCAGCCGGAGCTGACGCTGCCGTTCCGCGCCCCCGACCTGCGGTGCGACACGCCGCGCGGCTCGTTCCGCATCCGCCTGCACCCGGACACGGCGCCCAACACGTGCGCGCTGTTCGTGGCGCTGGCCGGCCGCGGCTGGTTCGACGGGCAGACGTTCCACCGCGTCGTGCCCGACTTCGTGGCGCAGGGCGGCGACCCCGACGGCACCGGCTGGGGCGGCCCGGGCTACTTCATCCGCAGCGAGGCGAACCGCCGGCCTTACAAGCGCGGCGCTGTCGGCATCGCCGACGACGGCCTCGACACCGGCAGCAGCCAGTTCTTCGTCACGCTCTCGGAGCAGCCGCACCTGAACGGCCGCTACACGATGTTCGGGGACGTCGTCGAGGGCATGGACGTCGTCGATCGCCTGCAACTGGGTGACACGTTCCGATTCTCGCTGGTGCCGTAGGCGCCGCGGCCAGGCGCGCTGAAACGAGGGACCCCGGCAGCCTCGCGGCGGCCGGGGTCCTTTGCTTGGGCAGTGACGCCGACGATCAGGAGCGCAGCGCGCGCCCGATGGTGGCCCAGGTCGGCGACTGCCCGTACATGAGGATGCCGACCCGGAACAGCTTGCCCGCGGCCCGGGCCGACAGCCAGATCGACACGATCATCAGCCCCCACGACAGCAGGATCTGCCAGAGCGGCGGCGTCTCGACGCAGACGCGCATGAACATCAGCACCGGCGAGAACAGCGGCACCAGGCTGAGCACGGTCGCCATGGTCGAGTTCGGCTCCCGCAGCACGGCGGAGAGCATCATCATCGGGATGACCAGGCCCATCGTCAGCGGCATGTGGAACTGCTGGCTGTCCTGGATGGTGTTGCACATGGAACCCACGCCGGCATAGAGCGTCGCGTAGAGGAAGAAGCCCAGCAGGAAGAACATCACGAACGACACGAGGATGGTGGGTGTCAGGAAGCTCACGTCCAGGGTCGTGCCGCCGATGGTCAGGCCGTGTTGCGAGATCAGGAAGAACGCCAGCGCCCAGATGCCGAACTGCGTCAGGCCGGCCAGGCCGATGCCGAGCACCTTGCCCAGCATCAGGTTGCCGGGCGAGACGCTCGACAGCAGGATCTCGACCATGCGACTGCTCTTCTCCTCGATCACGGCCGTCAGCGTGTGGTTCCCGTACATCAGGACCATCATGTAGATGATCATGATCAGCACGAAGGCCATCGCGAACGGGATGGCATCGTCCTGCTTGGACTCGCCGTCGGCGGTGACCGCGACGCTGCTCCACTCCGTGCGCGCCGAGAGGTACTTGAACAGGGAGTCGGGCACGGCCGCGCCCGCGAACCGCCGCTCGCGCATCACGCGGTCGAGCGCCGGCTTGAGCATGTCGTCGCGCACGACCAGCGAACTGACCGACTTGTTGTAGAACGCAACCTTGCCGGTGCGCGTGAAGTCGGGCGGCACGACCAGGCAGCTGTGCACGTTGCCGGCCAGGATCTCGCGCTTGACGCCCGCCACGGCCGCGTCGAGGCCGCCGGGCCCCACCTCCACCGGCCGCAGGGTCAGGTTCTTGTGGCCATCCTCCACGAGGATCGCCGCCAGCGGGCCGCGCACGTCGCCGGCCTGGTCGATGACGGCGATCGTGCGCTGGTCCTTGGCGCCATGGCCGGCCGTCAGCATGGGGATGACGATGAACATCGACATCAGCGCCGGGCCGAGGATCGTGCCGATCAGGAAGCTCTTGGAACGCACCCGCTCGAGGTACTCGCGGGAAATGACGGTCAACACCTTGCTCATGCCGCCACCTCCTGCCGCCTGCGCAGGACGGCCGTCAGGAAGATCTCGTTGAGGCTCGGCCGGTTGGCCGAGAACAGCGTCAGCTTGCCGACCGCCTGCAGGCGCGGCAGCAGCGACAGGGGCTCGACGCCCTCGGCGAGCGTCAGGCGCCACGAGCCTTCGTTCAGCTCGCGGTGCAGTACGCCGGGAAGGTCGTCGGGCGGCGACAGCTCGCCCTCCCAGGCGACGCGCACCGAGTGCAGCGGGAACTCGGCCCGGATCCGCGGCAGCGGACCGTCGAGGATCACTTCGCCGCCCTCGATCAGGCAGATGGCGTCGCAGATGCGCTCGGCCTCGGCGAGCATGTGCGTGGAGAACAGGATCGTCGTGCCGCGGTCGCGCTGCTCGACGATCATCCCGCGCAGCAGCTCGATGTTCAGCGGGTCCAGCCCGCTGAAGACCTCGTCGAGGATGACCAGGTCGGGCTCGCAGATGAACGTCGCGGCGAACTGGATCTTCTGCTGCATGCCCTTGCTCAGGGCGTCGACCTTGCGGTCGGCGTATTCGCTGAGGCCCATCCGCGCGATCCACTCGCGCGCGCGCGTCCGCGCCACGGCGCGCGGCACGCCCTTCAGGCGCGCGAGGTACACGAGCTGGTCCAGGCACTTCATCTTGCGGTAGAGCCCGCGCTCTTCCGGCAGGTAGCCGATGCGGTCGCGCAGCGCCATGTCGAGCGGCTTGCCGGCCAGCAGGACCTCGCCGGAGTCCGGCAGGATGATGTTCATGATGGTGCGGATGGTCGTTGTCTTGCCCGCGCCGTTGGGCCCGAGGAACCCGTAGATGCTGCCGCGCGGGATCTCCAGGCTGACGTCGTTCACGGCGCGCTTCTCGCCGTAGGACTTGCACACGTGGCGCAGTGAGAGCAGCGGCGCGCCGACAGGCGGCAGCGCGAGGGATGGTGCTGACATGGGCCCTCCGTCAGGTGCTCGGCGGCAAGGGATCGTCGGGGGGACGAGGGACGGAGTATCGCGGGGCAACCGGTCGTTGGCAACCGGGAGAGTCCGCGGCGCCCGGCGCCACCTGACCGAAACCCGGAACATCCGGATTTCGTCACGTTACGTCGCCGGGCACGTGACTGTTTCGCCACAAACGGGCCATTCGCCTCCGAAATCCGCTGCTGCGGGCACGTCCCACCTTGATGCCGATCTATGGCCGTGATACCATTAATCTTATGGGATCGGGTCTTGCCCTGGGGGAGCTGCGGCCACGCAGCCGGGTGCCCGGTCCTCCCCACGGAAGGAAGTCGCCGACATGCCCGCACCCACAGGCGCGTCCCGCCGCATCCTCCTGATCGAGGATGACGGCGAACTGATCGACCTGCTGTCCATGCACCTGACCGCGGAGGGCTTCCAGGTGGATGCCGCCGCCGACGGCGAAGCCGGCCTGCGCGCGTTCCAAGCCGGCCAGTACGGCCTGGTCCTGCTCGACTGGATGCTGCCGAGCACCACCGGCATCGACGTGCTGCGCGAGATCCGCACCACCGACACACGCACGCCCGTGCTCATGCTGACCGCGCGCGGCGAGGAAGCCGACAAGGTGCTCGGCCTCGAACTCGGTTGTGACGACTACCTGACCAAGCCGTTCTCGATCCGCGAACTCGTGGCCCGCATCAGGGTCGTGCACCGGCGCATCGAGCGCGCCGAGGAACTGGCCCGCATTTCGTCCGGCGACCGCATCCTGGACCTCGGGCCGCTCAAGATCGACCACGGCAAGCGCAAGGTGCAGGTGGGCGGCGAGCAGATCCAGCTGACGGTCAAGGAGTACGACCTCCTCTACACGCTGGCCAGCCAGCCCGGACGCACGTTCAGCCGCCGCCAGCTGCTCGACCTGATCTGGGAGCAGGACGCCGAGGTCTACGAACACACCGTGAACTCGCACGTCAACCGCCTGCGGAACAAGGTCGAGACCGACCCCAACCACCCGCAGCTCATCCTGACCGTCTGGGGCGTCGGCTACCGGTTCACCGAGGAGTTCAATTGACCTCGGCTTACGCACCGCGTTTCACGAAGACGCTGCTGTTCCGGCTGTCGGCCGTGTTCCTGGTCGTCGTGGCGCTCTGCCTGGGCGGTTACGTGCTGTGGATCCAGGCGACCGTCTTCTCCCCCTATTCCAACAACGACGAGAAGAAGTGGTTCGAGGACAAGGCCGACCGCGAATTGGACGGCCTGGCGCTCAAGCTGGACCCCGACGGGGCGCCGGAGACGAACCAGGCAACGCTCGCCGCGTTCCGCAAGCGAGTCGCCCACTTCGGCGTGGAGTTGATGATCTTCGGGCCGGACGGGAAGGCCGTCGCCAGTGCGCCGGGCGACAGCCTGCTGGCCGCGGTGCCGACGCTCGACACTACACTGCTGGCAGCGATGACGGGCAAGCAGTGGGACTTCGACAGCTACCCCGACAAGTCCAACGTCGAAGCCTACCAGAACCGCATCTTCGACGTGGACCCGATCGGCGACCACGCGTCGCCGCGCGGCTACCTGGTCGCGTCGTATGAGCCGGTCCGGGTGCGCGCCGACGTGCTCGAGGTCCACAACTCGCTGATCGACACGCAGCGCCTGCTGGAAAAGGTCCTGACCGTGATGTTGATCCTGGCGGCCATCACGCTGTTCCTGTTGATCGGCTGGACCAGCAACCGCGTCTCGCGGCTCTCGGTGGCGATGGAGGCGTTCACGGGCGGCGACCTCGAACGACGCGTGCGCGAGAGGGGCTCGGACGAGATCGCCGACCTCGGCCGCCACTTCAACCACATGGCGAGCCACGTCGCCTCGCTGGTCGATTCACTGCGCCAGAAGGAGCAGTTCCAGCGCCAGTTGATCGCCAACCTCAGCCACGACCTGCGCACGCCGATGGCCAGCCTGCGTGGACACGTCGAAACGCTCAGCCTGCGTTTCGACCAGCTCGAGCCCGCCCAGCGCGCGCGGGCCCTCGACACGATCACCGGCAACCTCGAGCATCTCGACCGCCTGGTCGAGCGCATGCTCGTGCTGTCGCGCCTGGACGCAGGGCAGGCGGCGATTCGTCCGGAGGAATTCTCGATCGTGGAGCTGGCCGATTCGGTGGTCCGGCGCTGTGAACACCTGGCGCTGCCGGGCGGCATCTCGCTGGCGACGCGGGCCGAGCCGGGGCTGCCGCTGGTCATGGCGGACCCGCTGCAACTGGCCCTCGTGCTGCAGAACCTGGTCGAGAACGGCATCAAGTTCAACCGGCCGCGCGGCAGCGTCACGCTGTCGCTGGCCGCCACGCCCGACCGCCGGCGCGTGGTGGTCACGGTATCCGACACCGGACAGGGCATCGCCGAAGCCGACCTGCCCCACATCTTCGACCGCTTCTTCACCGGGGATGCGAGCCGCACGCGGCACGAGGACGCGCCGGCGCACCTGAAGTACAGCTCCGGCCTGGGGCTGGCGATCGCCGCCAAGGTGGTGGCTGCCCACGGCGACGAGTTGAAGGTGGAGAGCCGCCAGGGCGAGGGCGCCACGTTCCGGTTCCACCTGCAGGCCACCGCCACCGAGACGCGCAAGGCGCTCGCCGCCGAGGGCTGAACACGCAGCGCCGACGCTCAGGCCTGCCGACCGCCGCCCGCGCGCTCGACTTCCTTCCAGCGACGATGCACCCAGAACCACTGCTCGGGCGCCAGCCGGATGAAGACCTCGACGGCCGCCGAGATCTCCGCCGTGTAGGCGCGGATACCGTCCTCGTCCGCCGGCCGGCCGACGGGCGAGAGCGCCGGCCCGACGTGCAGCACGTGGCGGCCGTCGGCCCCGCGCACGATCCCCATCGGGACGACCGGGCAGCCGGTCTGCAGCGAGAAACGCGCAGCGCCGGGCCACGCCGAGGCTTCGCGGCCGAGGAACGGCACGCGCACACCGCCGGCGCCGGCATCCTGGTCCAGCAGCAGCGAGACCAGTCCACCGGCGCGCAGGTGGGCCAGCACCGCGGGCGCCGCGCCGTCGACCCCGACGGTGCCGATGCCGTGACGGCGGCGCTCCTGCTCCAGCCAGTCCCCGAACCTCCGGTTGCGCATCGGCTTGACGACGTCCAGCAGGCGGTACCGCGCGGCCAGCACGCGCCCCCCCAGTTCGAAGTTGCCCAGGTGCGCGGACGCGATGATCGCGCCCCGGCCGCCGGCCAGCGCAGATTCGACCGGGGCCCACCCGGGTTCGACGCCGACGGCTGCCGGCCTCGCCCGCGGGTCGTCGGCCAGGATCTCCGCCAGCGAAGTAGCCAGGTGCCGGTACACGCCGCGGGCCAGGCGCGCGCGCTCATGCGGCGGTAATTCAGGGTAGCAGGCGGCCAGCTGACGATCGACGACGCCGCGCCGGATGCGCGCGACATCGCCCGCCAGCCAGCCGAGGCCGCGCCACATGCCGCGCGCGGACGCGACCGGCAGGGCGCGGCTCAGGCGCCCAAGGGCGCCGAAAGCGCCAAAGGCGATGTCGTCGAGGAAGGTCATGCCCTGACGATAGGGCCAACCGGGGCGTATTTCCAGTCGCGGGGCGGGGCGCCGGGATTGGCTCGCGACACGACCCGCGCTAACATGGCGACGGCGTCCCGCATCGCGCACCCGTTCCCCGGAGGCATTTCCGATGACTGCAACCGCCCGCCCCTGCGCCCTGGTGCCGATCGCCGACGGCACAGAAGAGATCGAGGCCGTCTGCGTCATCGACGTGCTCCGGCGCGCCGGCGTCGAGGTGGTCGTGGCCTGCGTCGGCCCCGGCGGGGTCCCGGCGACATCGCCGGCCGTCGTCGCCTCGCGCGGCGTGCGGCTCACGGCCGACGTCCTGCTCGAGGACGTGGCCGCGCGCGACTTCGACGCCATCGTCCTGCCGGGCGGACTGCCGGGCGCCCGCCACCTGCGGGGCAGCGCCACGCTGGCCGCGATGCTCACCGCCCAGGACCGGTCCGGCCGCCTGCTGGCTGCCATCTGCGCGGCGCCGGTGGTGGTCCTGCAGGCGCACGGCCTGCTGCGCGGGCGCGGCGCGACCTGCTTCCCGGGCCTGGCCGCGGAGATGGACCCGGTCTCGCGCCGCGACGACACCGTCGTGCAGGACGGCAACCTGCTCACCAGCCAGGGCCCGGGCACGGCGCTGGTGTTCGCGCTGGCGATCGTCGGGCACCTGTGCGGAAAGCAACGGCGCGACGAGGTCGCGG
Organism: uncultured bacterium; assembly: GCA_903859215.1. GTDB lineage: Bacteria > Krumholzibacteriota > Krumholzibacteriia > LZORAL124-64-63 > LZORAL124-64-63 > CAINDZ01. Next base: position 7,524 of record CAIOLW010000059.1, read on the forward strand.
CCCAGCTGCTGCTCGACTGAGTGACCGTTCCGGCAACACGAAGGCCGCGCTGCCCAGGGGGGCGGCGCGGCCTTCGCTTCACGACCGGGGCGTGGTCAGCCGTCGAGCTGCCCGGCCACCGCGTGCGCCGCTCCGGCAAGCACGCGCTTGAGCCCCTCGGCGTCCGGCAGGCCCGCCTGCGCCAGGTTCGGCCGGCCACCGCCCTTGCCGCCCACCGAGGCGGCCAGGGACTTCACGAGGTTGCCCGCGTGCAACCGGCCGCCGTCGGCCAGGTCGGGCGTCACCGTCACCAGCACCGTCGGCTTGCCTTCCAGTTCGGCGCCCAGCACCACGACGCCGTTCGACCCGAGGCGGTCGCGCGCGTGGTCGGCCAGTTTCATGAACGCATCCTTGTCGCCGACGCTGACCATCGCGCAGACCATCTTCAGCCCCGCGACCGGGGCCGGGTTGGCCAGCGCGTCGTCCAGCCCCGCGCGCGCGGAGTCCTGCTTGAAGCCGGCCAGTTCCTTGCGCAGCTGCTTCTGTTCGGCCAGCAGCGACGCGACCTGCGACGCGTAGTCGCCGCCGTCGGGCCGCAACAGGCCGCCCAGCCGCCGCAGCTCGTCGTGCTCGCGGCGGACATGCTCCTGCGCGACATCGCCGGCCACGGCCTCGATGCGCCGCACGCCGGCCGAGACGCTGCCTTCGCTGGTGATGCGGAACGTGCCGATGTCACCGGTGGCCAGGCAGTGCGTGCCGCCGCACAGCTCCAGCGAGAACAGGCCGCCGGCGTCGGCCGCCGCGCCCGGCACCGGCTGCGCGCCGCCGTGGATCTCGACCACGCGGACGCGGTCGCCGTACTTCTCGCCGAACAGCGCCATCGCGCCCAGCTTGCGGGCTTCGTCGATCGCCATGTCCTGGTGGCGGATCACCGGTCGGTTGTCCAGCACTCGTTCCTGCACGATGCGCTCGACCTTCGCCAGTTCCTCCGGCTTGACCGCCTGGTCGTGCCGGAAGTCGAACCGCAGGCGACAGGGGTCGACGACGCTGCCGGCCTGCTCGACGTGGTCGCCAAGCACCTGGCGCAGCGCCGCGTGCAGCAGGTGGGTGGCCGTGTGGTGGCGCATGGTCGCCAGGCGGGCGGCGGCGTCCACGCGCTGCCGCACCGACGCGGCGCCCGCCAGGGCGTCGGCCAGTTCGTCGGCGCCGCAGCGCACGACCAGTGCCGGGCCTTCCTCCGAAGGCACCGTGCCGATCACCTCGAGGCGCGAGCCGGCGGGCAGCAGCTCCAGCGCGCCGGTGTCGCCGGCCTGGCCGCCCGATTCGGCGTAGAACGGCGTGCTGTCGAGCACGACGTGCGCGAGGTCGTTGCCCTCGGCATCGTGGCCCGCGGGACGCACCGCCACGGCGCGGCCCTCGCCCTCGACCGCGTCGTAGCCCGTGAACACGCCCTTGAAGCCCGACAGGTCGCGCCCGTCCAGCGCGCGCCAGGCGCCCATGCCCTCGCGGAACACGGCCTCGCTGCCGCTCTTGGCGCGCTGCTGCTCCATGCAGGCCTCGAAGCCGGCCTGGTCGACGGCAAAGCCGTCCTCGGCCGCGACGATGGCCGTCAGGTCCACCGGAAAGCCAAAGGTGTCGTGCAGCTTGAAGGCTTCCTCGCCGCTCAGGCTCGCCCGGCCGGCGGCCCGCATCCGGTCGCGGATGTCGCCGTAGACCAGCAGGCCCGAGCGCAGCGTGCGGATGAAGCGCTCCTCTTCCTTGCGGATGACGTCCAGGATCCGCGCGCGGCGTTCCTTCAGTTCGGGATAGGCGTCGCCCATCTCGTCGATGACGACGTCGGCCACGCGCCACAGGAACGGCTCCTCGACGCCCAGCAGGTGGCCGTGGCGCGCCGCGCGCCGCAGGATGCGCCGCACGACGTAACCGCGGTCGGTGTTCGCGGGGATGGCGCCGTCGGCCACGGTGAAGGCGCAGGCGCGGGCGTGGTCGGCGATCACCTGCATCGAGATGCGGGCCTCGCCCTCGGCCTTCTTCCCCGAGATCTCCTCCATCTTCTGCAGCATCGGCGTGAAGATGTCGGTCTCGTAGTTGCTCTGCTTGCCCTGCAGCACGGTGACCAGGCGCTCGAAGCCCATGCCCGTGTCGACGCTCTTCATCGGCAGCGGGTTCAGCGTGCCGTCCGGCTGGCGGTCGAACTCCATGAACACGTGGTTCCACAGCTCGAGCCAGCGGTCGCAACTGCAGACGCCCACGAAGCAGCCGGCCGGGTGGTTGCACTTCGATGCCTCGCCCTGGTCGTAGTGGATCTCGGTGCAGGGGCCGCAGGGGCCGGTGTCGGCCATCGACCAGAAGTTCTCCTCGTCGCCCTTGCTCAGGTCACCCAGACGGACGATGCGTTCGGCGGGGATGCCGACCTCGTCGCGCCAGATGGCGTAGCTCTCGTCGTCGTCCTTGTAGACCGAGACCCACAGGCGGGACTTGTCCAGGCCCATGACGCCGGTCAGGAACTCCCAGCCCCAGACGATGGAGTCGCGCTTGTAGTAGTCACCGAACGACCAGTTGCCCAGCATCTCGAAGAAGGTGTGGTGCCGGGCGTCCTTGCCGACCTCTTCGAGGTCGTTGTGCTTGCCGGAAACCCGCATGCACTTCTGGCAGGACGCCGCCCGCACGTAGTCGCGCTTCTCCAGGCCCAGGAACACGCCCTTGAACTGGTTCATGCCGGCGTTGGTGAACTTCAGCGTCGGGTCGTCGTGGGGCACCAGCGACGACGAGGCCACGACGGTGTGTCCCCGCTCGGCGAAAAAAGAGAGAAAACGCGCGCGAACATCCCGTGCTTTCAAGGCCGGCCCCCGCTGGAACTGGTGGTGATTTTGGTTCACCCGGCCGCCCTCCGGCCGAAGAACAATGTTGACAGCGGGTTGCCCTCAGCTGGCTTCCCACCGGACAGGACAGTGTAAGCCGCGCGCGGAACCGGGTCAACCGGCTGCGGGCGCGCGCCGTAGCGGGGACCGCCCTCCCGCGCGGAAGGCGAGGCCGGCCCATGCGCCATGCGCTCCACCTGGTGGCGTCGATCCTGATGTGGATCCTCTTCGGCTGGTATTGGTACCTGGTCATGCAGCGCGAGGTCAGCCCGTCCTCGCTCCGTGCCGTCGGCCTGCTGCTGCTGCTCTCGCTGCTCGGCCTGCTGGGCACCATGGCCTGGGTCGCGCACAACAAGCGCCTGGCGGCGCGCAACCGCCGCCGCGGCTCGCCGATCCCGGTCTCCGAGGTCCTGACCGCCGATCACATCGGTCGCCCCCTGGCCGGCATCGACGCCGCCGCACTGAAGGGCGCGAAGGTCGTCGTCGTCAGCATCGACGCGCAGGGCCGCAAGGTGCTGGCCGAGGCGGAGGGGGTGCGCGACTGATGTCCCTCTACGACCTGATCGTCATCTTCGAGGACACGACGTTCTACTGGGTGCTCCTGGTGTACTTCGCGTGGTACCCGCTGACGACGAGCGCGATGTGGATCTTCACGTCTCTGGTTTTCTACCGTCGCCGCGAGGCGGGCGATTCGCAGCAGACCGACGGCTTCTACGACTGGGATTCGACGCCGCCGGTCTCGTTCGTGATCCCGGCGTTCAACGAGGAGCGCAACATCGCCCGCACGCTGGCGGGCGTGCTCGCGGTCGACTACCCCGACTTCGAGGTCGTCGTTGTGGACGACTGCTCGACCGACGGCACACTGGCGGCCGTCGAGCCCTTCCTGGCCGACCCGCGCGTGCGACTGGTCCGCAAGACGATCAACGAGGGCAAGGCCATGGCCCTGAACGACGCCATTCCCGTGACGCGCGGCGAGCTGCTGCTGGTGCAGGACGCCGACGCCGTGCCGGCGCCGAACATCCTGCGCGTGCTGGTGCCCCACTTCCGGTTCCCGCGCTGCGCCGCCGTCACCGGCAACCCGCGTGTCGTCAACCGCGACAGCTTCCTGGCCAAGCTGCAGTCGATCGAGTTCGCCTCCATCATCTCGATGCTGCGGCGCGCCCAGCGCGTGTGGGGCCGCATCATGACGATGAGCGGCGTGGTCGGCATCTTCCGCCGCTCGGCGCTCTACGACGTCGGCCTCTACAGCCCCGAGATGGCCACCGAGGACATCGACCTGACCTGGCGCCTGCAGCTTCGCCACTGGGACGTGCGTTACGAGTCGCGCGCGGTGATGTGGATGCGCGTGCCGCAGTCGTTCTCCGGGCTGGTCCGCCAGCGCCGGCGCTGGGCGCTGGGGCTCAGCCAGGTGATGTGCCGCCACTGGCGCCAGCTGCTGCACTGGAAGCATCGTCGTTTCTGGCCGGTGCTCATCGAGGCCAACCTGTCGGTCATCTGGGCCTATACCTACGTCGTGTTGACGCTCGTGTGGCTCGTCAGCTACATGGTGGGCTATCCTCCGGTGGGTGTCTCGCCGATCCCCAACTTCTGGGGCATGCTGGTGGCGACGATGTGCCTGTGCCAGCTGGCCACCGGTGTCATGCTGGACAACGCCTACGACAAGGACCTGAAGAAGTACTTCTTCGTGGCGGTCTTCTACCCGCTGGTTTACTGGATCCTGATGGCCGTCATCACGGTCGTGACCGCGCCGCAGGGACTGTCCGTCAACCGCCAGAAGCGGAAGATCACGCTCTGGAAACCCGTGCGGGAGTGACCATGCGCGCCTGCCCCCACATCACCGTCGGTCGCGCGCCGCTGATCCTGGCGCTCCTGCTGGCGTTCCTGCCGCCCGCCGCCCCGGCTCGTGCCGGCGGCGATGACGCGGCGCCCGCCCCGCTGCGTGAACGGGCCTTCGCCGCGCTCTGGAGCGAGGACACGCCTGCGGCCATCACGCTGTTCCGCGCCTACCTGGCCACCCCGGCGGGTGCGGCCGACCGCGAGGCGCAGCGCGGCCTGGCCCTGGCCTTCAGCTGGGACGGCCGGCAGGGCGAGGCGATGGCGCTGTACCGCTCGCTGCTGGCGACCGACCGCGGCGACGGCGACTCGCGGATCGGCCTGGGACGCGCGCAACTGTGGGACAACCGCCTGCGCGACGGCTGGCACACGCTGCGCGACGCGAGCGTGGACAGCACGTCCGCCACCGCCGACGGCGCCCGCGACGTGATGCTGACCGCGCTCGACGAGTACGCGCCGCCGCTGGCGCTGACGGCGACCGGCACCTGGGACTCCGACGACCTGCATGTCTCGCGCGTGGCCCTGGCGAGCGCCACCAATTGCGGCGGCAGCCTGTTCCAGGTCATGCCCGCGCACACGTGGTACCGGCAGCCCGGGCAGCCCGAGGCAACCGCGCTGCGGCTCGGCGCCGGGCTCGTCGGCGGCCTGGGCGCGCGCACCACGCTGCACGCCTACGGCTGGCTCGACCGTTTCGCCAGCGCGGGCGACCTGCCGGCCACGGGCGCGCCGCTGGACTGGTTCCAGGTCGGGTGCGACACCTGGCTGACGTGGCTGCCCGCCGCGCGCTGGCGCGTGGACCTCGGCGCCGGCTCGCAGCCGGTCGAGACCTACGTGGCCCTCGGGAATCACCTCGTGCGCCGCCAGGGCAGCCTGTCGGTCGAACACCGGTTCGCCGGGCACTGGTCGGCCGGCGTGGCCGGCGTCAGCGGCGACTACACCGACCACAACCGCAGCGACCGCGTGACCGTGCGCCTGGACTGGCGACGCGACGGCCGCTGGCGCTGGCAGGTGGGCCCGGTCGCCAACTACCTCGACTTCCGCGTGCCCTACCCGGGCGGCTACTGGGCGCCGGCGGACGTGCGCAGCGCCGGGCTCGAAGCCTCGGTCCGCACGCGCGGCCGCAGCGTCACACTGAAGCTGTCGGGGTCGCTCGCGCAGGAGAAGGAAGCCGGGGCGGCCGCCCTGACTGTCGGCGGCGCCAGCGCCCGCGTGGGTTGGCGCCTCTCGCGCGACTGGCTGCTCGCGATCGAGGGCGGCAAGTCGCAGAGTTCGTTCGGCAGCGCCAGCGGCTACCGGCGCACATCGCTGGGCGTGGACGTGCGGGCGTTCTTCTGATGCGCCTGCCCGGGCGCCATCGCGTGGCCGCGCGCGCGGCGGCGACGGTCGCGGCGCTGCTGGCGGCGACCGTTGCCGTGACAGCCGGCTGCGGCCGGCCCGGTCGCGACAGCGTGGGCGCCACGACGGCCGAGGCCCACACCACGGCGATGTCCCCGGGCAACCACCTCGATCCCCCTGCCCTGGCGGGCCCCGGCGAGGCGACGTCCGCGACCGGCGCCACCGGCGGCGTGCCGGTCCTGTGCTACCACTACTTTCGCGGCCGCTTCGCGCCGGGCTACGCGCTGCGGGTCCTGGGCTCGGTCCTGTTCGGCCTGCCGGCGCTGGGCCCCCGCGAATTCTGGACGACGCCCGCCGCCGAGTTCGAACGCCACCTGCGGTGGCTGAAGGACACGGGCTGCCCGGTGATGACGCTCGACGAGGTGGCCGACCTGGTCGCCACGGGCGCGCCGCTGCCGGCCCGGGCCGTGGTGCTGACGATCGACGACGCCGACCGCAGCGTCTACGACCAGGCGTTCCCGCTGCTGCGCAAGTACGGCCTGAAGGCGCACCTCTTCGTCCCCACGGCGCACATCGGCCGCTCGTGGAGCGGGCTGCGCGTGTGCACCGCGGCGCAATTGAAGGAGATGTCTGACTCGGGCCTGGTGCTCGTGGAGTCCCACACCGACGACCTGCACTACAAGGTGTCGGTCGGCGGAAGCCTCTCGCCGGTGTTCCTGCACCCCGAGCGCATCACCGCGGCCCGTCGCCACGAGGCGGCGGCGCTCGGCGGCATCGCCGAACCGCTGGCCGCCGTCGCGGACGACCTGCTGGCCAGTCGCGAGGAGATTGCGCGCGTGACGGGCCGCCCGGCGCACTGGCTGGCGTGGCCGTACGGCTTCGCCTCGCCCCAGCTGGACGGCGTCGCCCGCGGCGTCGGCTTCCGCGGCACCGCGAGCCTGTCGCCCCAGGACTTCAAGAGCGGCAACCGGTCGATGCGCGTCGGGCGTTACACGCTGACCGCCCACACGACGATGGCGCAACTGGCAGCCGTCATTCCCGCGCCGGCGCGCTGACCGGCGTCCCGGGGCCGGGCGGGAAAAAACGGCGGCCGCACCCCTGCCGGGCACGGCCGCCATCGTCTTCCGGTCGCGAAACCGTCCTAGAAATCGAAGTACATCGTGTACTCGTACGGGTGCGGCCGCTTGTTGATCGCCGCGATCTCGTCGCGCTTGATGGTCAGCCACCGCGCGATGAGGTCCTCGTCGAAGACGCCGCCGCGCAGCAGGAACGCATGGTCCTGCTCGAGCGCGTCCAGGGCATCGGCCAGCGAGCGCGGCAGGTAATCGATCGGCTTGCGCTGGGCCTCGGGCACGGCTTCCGGCGCGAAGCCCAGGGCCACCGGGTCGATGCCCTTCTCGATCCCGTCCAGCCCCGCCAGCATGATCGCCGCGCAGCACAGGTACGGGTTGGCCGTCAGGTCGGGAGGCCGGTACTCGATGCGCCGCAGGCTCGCGTCCTTCACGTAGCTCGGGATGCGGATCGCGGCGCCGCGGTTGCTGCGCCCGAACGTGCGCACCGTCGGCGCCTCGAAGCCGGGCACCAGTCGCTTGTAGCTGTTGGTGCTCGGGTTGGTCAGCGCGCACAGGGCGTCGGCGTGCGTGAGGATGCCGCCGACGTAGCCGAGCGCGGCGCGCGACAGCCCGGCGTAGCCGTTCACGTCATCGAAGATGTTGAGGCCGCTCTTCGTCAGGAACTGGTGCAGGTGCCAGCCGCTGCCCGCGTTGTCCATCAGCGGCTTGGGCATGAACGTGACCTTCAGCCCGTGGCGTTCGGCCTGGTTGAACAGGATGTACTTGGTCAGCACGGCATGGTCGCCGGTCGTCACCAGGTCGGCGAACCAACCTTCGATCTCCTGCTGGCCCTGCGCCCCCACCTCGTGGTGGTGGTAGCGCACGGGGATGCCGAAGTCGCCCATGCAGGCGCAGACCTCGTCGCGGAAATCATCATAGCGGTCGTGCGGGTTGCAGGCGTGGTACGCGTTCTGGAAGAAGGCCTCGCCGCTCTGCAGCCGGAACGCGGCGTCGTTCGTCCCCGACGCGTGCGCAGCCTCGGCGAAGATGTGGAACTCGTACTCCGGGCCCCATTGCGAGAGGTCGGCGAACCCCGAGTCGCGCAGTGCCTGCTCGGCGCGGCGCGCAAGGTGGCGGCTGTCCTGGCTGAACGGCGTGCGCGCATCGTCGGTCAGGTGCGCCTGCGCGAACATCGTCAGCGTGGGCCGCGTGCGGAAAGGGTCCAGGCACGCGGTGTCGAGGTCCGGGATCATCACCATGTCGCTGTTGTCGACCTTGCGGAAACCGTAGCTCGAACCGTCGAAGCCGATGCCCGCGCTGCAGACGTCCTCGGTGAAGCGCGACAGGGGGAACGACAGGTGGTGCAGGCGCCCGGACAGGTCGAGCATCTTCAGGTCGATGAACTGGATGCCGCGGGCCTCGGCGTCCTGGCGGACCTCTTGGAACGTCTTCCGGGTCATGTTGCGCCTTTCGGGTGATGTCGGGCTGGGCCGAAGCCAGCGCGGGGCGCAGGATCGCCATGTCGCGCTTCAGCCCGGCGCTGGTGCACGAATATAGGCGCCAGGGCGCCGGCGGACAAACCGGGCGCCGACTTCTGGAAAGGGAGGGAAACCGAGGGGTGACCCGGGACGGGGCTCAGGCCCGGAGGAGGTCGGCCAGCGCCGCGTCGAGGTCGCCGTGCTCGAACCGGAAGCCGGCCGCCCGCAGGGCCGACGGGACCGCCCGTTGGCTGGACAGGACGATCTCGGACTTGCGGCCCAGCAGCATCCGCAGCGCGAAGGCGGGCACCGCCAGCGACGCCCGCTTGCCCAGGCGCCGGGCCAGGATGGCGGTGAACGCCGCCTGCGTCGGGGGATCGGGAACGACCGCGTTGACCGGCCCCGCGATGGCGGGATGGTCCAGGACGAACAGGATGGCGCGGGCCAGGTCGCCGGTATGGATCCAGGGCACGTACTGGCGCCCGCTGCCGAGGCGCCCGCCGAAGCCGGACCGGAGCGGACCGACCAGCTTCGGCAGCATGCCGCCGGCCGGGTCCAGCACGGCGCCGATGCGCAGCAGGACCACACGCACCGACTCGCGCTCCGCTTCGCGGGCGGCGTTCTCCCACTCGACGGCCAGGCGCGCCAGGAAGCCTTCGCCCGGGGGCGCGTTCTCGGCAAGGGCGCGGTCGCCCTGGTCCCCGTAATAGCCGGCGGCCGACGCGCTCACCAGGGTGACGGGCTGCGCCGCCTGCGAGATCGCCGTCACCAGGTTGCGGGTGCCGGCCAGGCGTGAACGACGGATGCGCCGGAGCTTGCCGCGGGTCCACAGGCCCTCGCCGACGGATTCCCCCGCCAGGTTGAGCACCGCATCGACCTCGCCGACCCGTTCCTGCCAGGTCCCGCCCACGGCCGGGTCACCCGCGCAGGTCTCCACCCCGGCGGGCAGTTTCGCGCGCGCGGCGTCCGGATCGCGGGTCAGGCAGGTGACCTGGTCGCCCCGGGCGGCCAGCTGGCCCACCACGCGGCGGCCCACCAGCCCCGTCCCGCCTGTCACGAAGATCCGCATGCCCGCTCCCCGGTTGCCCGCGGCGATGTGCCGAAGGCGATCGGCCCGCACGATAAGCCAAGCCCCCCGCAGTGTCCACCTGACGGTTGCCGAGCCCCGGCAAGGGGGCGATAATGGGCGGCACGGCCCCAACCGGGAGAAGACGATGCAGTACGACAATTTCGACGTCGAGGTCGCCGACGGATGCGCCACCGTCCGGCTGACCGGACCCGGCGCGCCCGACCTCGGCGCGCTCTGCGACGAATTCACGGACCTCATCCTGCGGCTGCAGGAAGACCGTGCCGCGCGCGTCATCCTGCTGACCGACGGCGACCACTCCTTCGACCTGCACCGCGACCTCGAGGGCCTGGCCGAGGCGCGGCGCGGCGGCGGCGGCTTCGAACAGCTCGCGGCCGGCGACGAGATCGCGCGCCGCATGGTCACCCTGGTCTCCGAGTGCCCCAAGCCCGTGCTCGCGGCGACGCGCGGCGAGATCCGCAACATCGGGCTGGGCCTGTACCTGGCCGCGGACATCCGGCTGGCCGGCGAATCGGCCACGTTCGCGGCGCCCGACATGTCCAGCGGCCTGGTCACCGGGTGGGGCCTGTCCCTGACGTTGCCGCGCCTGGTGGGTCCCGGACGCGCCATGGAATTCCTGTGGACGAACCGTACGGTCACCGCGCCCGAGGCCCTCACGATGGGCCTGATCGATCGCCTGCTGCCCGAGGACCAGTGGGAGCAGGAACTGTTCGCGATCACGCGGCGCCTGGGCCAGGTCCCGCAGCCGGCGGTGCACCTGACCAAGCTGGCCGTGCAGCAGGCGCCCGTGCTGGACCTGACGTCGATGCTCGCGCTGGAGTGGGAGTCGCAGCAGCAGTGCTGGGACTCGGACGAAACGACTGAGGGACTGCGGGCCTGGCAGGAAGGACGTCCCCCCCGGCTGGAAGCCTCGACGGGGCCGGACGAGGATTAGGCAGCGCGGCGGCCCCGCCGGCGACCGCGGCATGACCAACATGAACAGGGGCCCGGGCAATAGCCCGGGCCCCTGTTCATACCGAATCAAACCGTGACCGCTGTCCGGACTAACGGAACAGACCCTTCACGCTGCCGAAGCTGCTGGTCTCGGAACCAACAACGCAACCGTTGTTGATCGTGATGACCGGGCTGCCGGGAGCCGAGATCTGGTGCAGTTCACGAATCGGGGTCGCCGAGCCCTGGTAGGCAGGAACCTTGCCGGGCAGCGAATGGAAGAACGTGTTGCTGAGCTTGATGCCCGCAGCGTTGGTGTTCATCACCATCAGCGACATGTCCGCGATGACCACGGTGCCACCGGAGACCGTCAGGGGCGAGGCCAGGCCGACGATATGCTCGCCGGGGTTGATGGCGGCGTCGATGGCCGAGCCACGGGGCGCGAAGCTCAGCGAGGTCACGTTGGTGTAGGTCAGGGCGAGTTCCCACGCATTGATGTCCGAGGAAGTCAGCTGCGTGCAGACCAGATAGGCAGGGATCGGAGTGTACGGCGCCGCGGTGATGCAATTGTTGGTTCCGGCTTCGTCGACGTAGATACCGACGTTGTCCGAGAACCAGTCCGAAGCGAACGCACTGCCAGCGAAGGCAGTCAGGGTCAGCGCGAGGACGAGAGCCAGCTTCTTCATTTTGTCGCTCCTTGAGGATGATCACGGTGAAACAGGGGCTTCACGCTTGCAAGGTTTGCGGTTTCTCTCGGACACAGTTAGGTCCTGGAAATCGATCACCTGTGACAGGATTATAGCATATAGGGGTGTTCAATACACAAGAAATATGTCACAGGCGGCAATGGATACGGAAAAGGATCATCGGAAAGGTGATAATTTCGTATCTGTTTCGGGGATGGCGGCATACGGCGCCAAGAACGGACCGGACGCGGTTCCGGCTCGCCCTTCCCCGGCCCCGGGTGCTATCCTCCGGACAACGCACGACCTGGGAATCCACGACCGGAGGAACCTGTTGCGATGAGCAAACTTACCATCACGATCGGCGCCTTGCTGCTGGCGTTCGCGGGCGCCGCCGGCGCCGCCACGCCCGCGCGCACCCACGACATCCAGCCGGAAGACTGCTTCACCCTGACCGCCGTCGAGAACCTGGCGGTGTCGCCGGACGGCGCGACGGTGGCCTACACGGAGAACCGCTGGGCCGACGGCAAGAAGGGCAGGACCAGCGACCTGTGGGTGGTGACGGCGGCCGGCGGGCCGGCCCGGCGGCTGACCTTCGACGGTTTCGGCGGCGGCGGTTGCACCTGGTCTCCGGACGGGCGCTGGCTCTACTTCGCAGGCAGGGACAAGGCGGGGCGGGACGCCCCCCCCCGCGACGGCACGACCCAGGTCTGGCGCCTGGCTCCGGAAGGCGGGACGCCGACGCCGGTGACGCGCTTCGCCGACGGCATCGATGCCTTCGCGCTGGCCCCCGATGGGAAGACCCTCTACTACACGGTCGACCGCGAGAAGACCGACGAGGAATTCGGCGACCTGCTGGGCAAATACGATGACCTGCACTACGGGCACGGCGTCACCGACCTGACCGAGGTCCGCAGGCTGGATCTCGAGACCTGGCGCGACGAGGTCGCGGTGGCCGCGACGCGGGTCATCCACGACCTGGCGGTGTCGCCGGACGGCAGCCGGCTGGCCCTGATCACGACCGCCGACAACGAGCAGATCTTCAGCGAGGGCTGGTCGCGGGTCGAGATCGTGGACCTGACGGACGGCAAGGTCACCGAGGTGACGAACCAGGCCTGGCGCGACGGGCACAAGTCGCCGTACGGCTGGCTCGAGGACCTGGCCTGGGCGCCCGACGGCAAGGCGCTCGCGTTCGCCATCTCGTACGATGGCTACGCGTCGGACATCTGGCTGAGTGAGGAGACCGGAGGCGCATGGGCGCTGCGGAAGATCGCGCGGCCTGACCCGGTCAACTACGACGGCGGCCTGGAGTGGCGCGGCGCCGGCCGCACGCTGTGCTATCGCGGCGAGGCCATGGCGCGCGTGCAGGTGCTGGCCGTGGAGAACGTGGCGGGCGGGACGCAGGGCCGCACCGTGGAACTGACGAAGGGCGACCTCGTCGTGGCCGCCTTCGACTTCGACCGCAAGGGCGCAACGCTGGCGTCCGTGTGGGAGACAACGACCGATGCGAACGACGTCTACGTCGTGGCCACGCCGGAGAAGGTGCGCCGCCTGACGCACACCAATCCCCAGGTCGACGCCTGGAAGCTCCCGCAGATCAGCCATGTCAGCTGGACCGGCGAGGGCGGGCGCACCGTCTGGGGCATCCTCGAACTGCCGTCCGACTACGTGAAGGGCAGCGGTCCCCTGCCGGCCATCGTCGAACTGCACGGCGGCCCGACGGCGTCCACGCGCATCGGGTTCCGCCTGTGGATGTACGGCCGCGGCCTGATGCCCGCGCGCGGCTACGCGCTGCTGAGCCCGAACTACCGCGGCTCGACCGGCTACGGCGATGCGTTCCTGGAGGAACTGGTCGGGCGCGAGAACGACATCGAGGTGAAGGACATCAGCGCCGGCGTGCACTGGCTGGTCGACCAGGGCCTGGTCGACGCGAAGAAGATCGGCGTGATGGGCTGGAGCAACGGCGGCTTCCTGACCGACTGCATGATCACCGCGGAACCCGACATGTTCGCCGCCGCCAGCAGCGGCGCGGGCGTGCTCGACCAGGTGATCCAGTGGGGCACCGAGGACACGCCCGGCCACGTCATCAACTTCATGCGCGGGCTGCCATGGCAGAACCCGGACGCGTACCGTGCCGGCTCGCCGCTGTACCGCCTCGACCGCGTGAAGACGCCGACGATCATCCATGTCGGCGGCAACGACCCCCGCGTGCCGGTGGCGCACAGCCGCGCGCTGTACCGCGCGCTGAAGCACTACCTGAACGTGCCGGTGCAGCTGGTCGAGTACCCCGGCGAGCCGCACGGCCTGACCACGCAGCGCAACCGCATGGCCAAGATGCAGTGGGACCTGGCCTGGTTCGACAAGTACCTGCTCGGGAAGTAGCCCGCAGCCGGAACTAGACGGCGGCGCTGGCCGCGGCGGCGAGACGATCGCAGGCCGCGGCCAGCGTCGTTCGCGGGCACCCGAAGTTCAGGCGCAGGTAGCCGGGCGCGCCGAAGTCGGCGCCGTCGCTCAGGCCCAGGCCGTGGGCCAGGACGTGCGCGGCGGGATCGGGCAGCCCCCACCCCCGCGCGTCGATCCAGGCCAGGTACGTGGCCTCGACCGGCGCCATCGTCAGCGTCGGCAGCTCGGCCACGCGGCCGGCGAGGTAATCGCGGTTGCCGCGCAGGTAGTCGCAGAGCTCCGCCCGCCACGGTCCGCCCTCGGTCCACGCCACCTTCGCCGCGAGCAGGCCCAGCACGTTGACATGCGGCACGATGCCGGCCATCGCCCGCTGGAACCGCGCGCGCAGCGCGGGGTCGCTGATGATCGCGACGGCCGCCCCGAGGCCCGGCACGTTGTAGGTCTTGCTCGGCGCGACCAGCGTGATGGTGCGCGCGGCGGCCGCATCCGAGAGCGTGGCCAGCGGCACGTGCGGCCGGCCCGGTTCCAGCAGCAGTTCGCTGTGGATCTCGTCGCTGCAGACGACCAGGTCGCGGCGCTCGGCGAAGTCGAGCACCTCCTCCAGTTCATCGCGACGCCAGGCCCTTCCGACCGGGTTGTGCGGATGGCACAGCAACAGCAGGCGCGTGCGCGCGTCCGCCACCGTGTCCAGCGCACCGATGTCCAGCCGCCAGCCTGACACGTTGTCGCCCGACAGGGACGCCACCTGCAGGCGCCGGTCGACGAGCGACGGCACGCGACGGAAGGGCGGGTACACCGGCGGGGTCACGAGCACGCCGTCGCCCGGGTCGCCCACGGCGCGGCAGGCCACGGTCAGGCCACAGACCAGGCCCGGCAGCCAGACCAGCCAGTCGGGCTCGACCTGCCAGCCGCACGAGCGCTCGAGCGCGCCGATGACGGCGCGGCCGTGACCCGCATCCGGCAGCGCATAGCCGAAGACGCCGTGCTCCACGCGCTCGCGCAGCGCGGCGACCACCGCCGGCGGCGCGGCGAAATCCATGTCGGCCACCCACAGCGGCAGCACGTCGCGGTCGGCCCAGCGCAGCCACTTTTCGCTGTCGGTGCCGCGGCGCTCGACCGGCGCGTCGAAGTCGAATGCGCGGCTCACGTGCGGCCCGCCTCGCGGAGGAAGTCCGCAACCTGCGCCACTGCCGCCGCCGGGTCCGCGGCCAGCGACCAGCGCGCGCCGGCGGCGCACTGGTCCAGGAACGCGGCGCCGGGATCGAAGTCCAGCAGCACCACCGGCCGGCCGAAGCGGAGCGCCAGCGCGATCTCGCTGAGCGTGCCGCCGGTGCCGCGGCAGGCGACCACGACGTCCGAAGCCAGGATGTTGATGACGTTGCGCGCGGCGCCCATGCCGGTCGGGATCACGATGTCCAGGCCCTCGGCCGCGTCGTCGATGTCGTCGCCGTAGAGGACGCCGATGGTCAGCCCGCCCGCCTTGCGCGCGCCGGCGACCGACGCCTGCATGACGCCGCCCGGCCGGCCGCCCGACAGCAGCGCCCAGCCGTTCTCGGCGATGAGCCGGCCCACGGCGAACGCCTGTGCGGCGGTTGCCTCGTCCGCCTCGGTGCCGCCCATCACCCCGACCACGGTCCTGCGCATGTCGCCCTCCGCGGCGCCGAGCGGCGCCGGCCGATGGAATCCGGATCCACACAATCGGCACACGATGGCAGAACGGGCCACGGGCGGCAAGGCGGTTCAGGGCGGCGGCGGGGTACGGGAATCAGGCGGGCTGCGGCACGAGCACGGACTCGAGGTGCGTGCGGCTGAAGACGATCGGGATCGTCGGCAGGTGCAGGGTGCCCTGCGGGGCGTGAGAGCCCCGGTCGAGCAGCAGCGCCGTCGGCGCAGCGACGTCGCGCAGGAACGGCATCAACTGGTCGATCTGCTGGCGCGTCAGGCACTGCGCGTCCAGGAGCACCAGCCCGACGTCCTGGCTGCCGGGGTCCTGGTTGAAGAACGACTGCATGTCGAGGGTGCGGTGCCCCAGTTGGCCGAGCACAAGTTCGGTCCAGTCGCGCCGCTCGTCCTCGGTCGTGATCACGACGCAGACCGTGCCGCGCTCCTGCCCGGCGGCATCTTCCAGCCCGAGGCCGGGCAGCGCGATCTGCATGAACTCGGCGGTCTCGGCGATCTTGCTGCGCATGCCGTCAAGAGCCACGCGCAGGCGCGCCGGATCAGGGCAGTGCGCCGACATCAGCGAGCGCAGTTCGGACTCGGTGGGCATCGGCTCGTGGTTCCGGCCCCAGACGGTGGCCATCACGTCGGCCAGGGCCACCAGGCCGGTCAGCGGCTGCTGGCCGTCGACCGCGCGCACGTAGTCGTGGTGGTAGCGCGCGGAGTTGCTGAAGGCCTCGGGCAGCTCCCAGAACTGCATCAGGCCCTGGCCGACCTGCGCGTGGGTCATGCCGATGGCTTCCTGCTCGGCGGCCAGGCGGTCGCCGGAGCTGTCCTGGAGGATGGGTCCGTAGATGTCGGGCACCGCGGCGGCCAGCACGTAGGCGCCGATGTCGTGCATCAGCCCGGCCAGGAAGGCCTCTTCCGGGTCGATGCGCCGCTTCCCGAGCAGCGCCATGTTCTGCGCGGCGGCGCCGGTGGCCAACGCATGCGACCAGAACGAGCGCATGTCGATGGTGGTCTCCAGCGAGCGCAGCATCTCGATCGAACCGAAGCCCATCGCCAGGTTGCGCACGCCGGTGAACCCGAGCACGACCACCGCGCGGCTGATCGTGGTCACCTCGGTGGGCAGTCCGTAGAAGGACGAGTTGACGAGCTTGAGCACCTTGCCGGCCAGCGTCTGGTCGCTTGAGAGGATGCGCGCCACATCGCCCGCCGTCGCGTCCTCGTTGCCGAGCACGGTCATGAGCTGGCGCGTCACCGCCGGCAGCGGCGGCAGGTTCCGCATGACGGACATGATGCGGGCTTTGACGCGATCGACGCTCACGTGGACGGCTCCCCCGGGGACCAGACAATGCCCGGGGCCGACCGCTGGCCGGCCCCCTGTCGCCAAGGGATCGGATCGCTAAGGGTTTCCTTGAGTGATGGTTTGGCGACCGAAGCGGTCAGTCCGCGTCCGGATCGCGCCCGGCCCGGGCGCCCCGCCGCAGCAGGGGCCCGAAGCGGCCGGCGACCTGGTCCAGCACCCGGTCCACCGCCTGGTTACGCTCCCGGGCAGGTTCGCCGAACAGGCTGCCCTGCGCGGGAGCGCCGTCACCGGGCTGGACGAGGTTGGCCGCCGTGACCCCGAGCAGGCGCAGCGGGCGGCGACCGCGCCCGAGGCGATGCTCGAGCAGCTCGCGCGCCGCATCGCGGAACTCGACGCCGCCGTCGGTCGCCGCCGGCAGCGTGACCGACCGCGTCAGGGTGGTGAAGTCCGGGTAGCGCGCCTTCAGGACGACAGTACGCGCGCGCAACCCGTCGCTGCGCAGGCGGCGGGCGACCTTGTCGGCCAGTTCGTCGCCGATGGCGCGCAGCTGCGCGGCGTCGGCGATGTCCTCGGCGAAGGTGATCTCGTTGCCGACCGACTTCGCCTCGTGCGTGGGCACGACGGGCCGGTCGTCGAGTCCGGCCGCCAGGGCGCGCAGGTGGTGCACATGCGGGCCGAAGCGCGCCTCCAGGGCGATCGGGTCGTGGCACAGGAGGTCGCCGATGCGCTCGACGCCGCCCTCGCGGAACTGCACCGACGCCACCTTGCCGACGCCCCACAGACGCTCGATGGGCAGTTCGGCGATGCGGGCGCGGCCCTGCGACGGCTCGATGACGACCAGGCCGTCGGGCTTCTCGAGGTCGGAGCCAAGCTTGGCCAGGAACTTGTTCCCCGCGACCCCGACCGACGCCGTCAGCCCCGTCTCGGCCTTGATGCGCCGCTTGATGTCGGCGGCGATGACCGGCGGCGCGCCGAGCAGGCGGCGGCAGCCGCTGACGTCCAGGAACGCCTCGTCGATGGACAGGGGCTCGACCAGCGGCGTGTAGCCGCGCAGGATCGCCATGATGGCGGCCGAGAGCTCGCAGTAGCGGTCCATGCGCGGGCGCAGGAAGACGCCGTCCGGGCACAGCTGGCGCGCGCGGCCCGCGCCCATCGCGCTGTGGACGCCGAATTTCCGCGCCTCGTAGCTGGCGGCAGCCACCACGCCACGGCCTTCGGGCGTGCCACCGACGATGACCGGCCGGCCGCGCAGGGACGGGTCGTCCAGCACCTCGACCGACGCGTAGAACGCGTCCATGTCGACGTGCAGGACGGCGCGCGGATGGCCGCAGTCCCAGGGCGGTGGCGTCACGGCGAGGTCTCCGGGAGCTCGAGGATCCGGCCGGCGGCCGGGTGGTCGTCGCAGGGAGAAAATATCACGAAAACCACGGCTTTTCAACCCCGCCGAAAAGCCGGCGCAACCTGCGCGCTCGTGTGGACGGGGCGCTGTTTGACAGCGCCCGCCGCAGCGCCTAACCTCGTCGCCGGCGGCCCGGTGGCGCGGCGCGGGATGTCCCTGCGCGCGCCTGGCCGCCGCGAAAGGGGCCCGGGCCCATGGTAACGGTGCGTCCGTCCGGCGAGCGCGGTCATGTCCACCACGGGTGGCTCGACACCCGCCACACCTTCTCGTTCGCCGACTACCACGACCCGGCCCACATGGGCTTCGGCCCGCTGCGCGTCATCAACGAGGACATCGTCGCGCCCGGCGCCGGCTTCGGCACGCACCCGCACCACGACATGGAGATCGTGACCTGGGTGCTCGAGGGCGAGCTCGAGCACCGCGACAGCCTCGGCCATGCGTCGATCATCCGCCGCGGCCTGCTCCAGCGCATGACCGCGGGCACCGGCATCGAGCACAGCGAAGCGAACGCCTCGGACAAGTTGCCCGTGCACCTGCTGCAGATCTGGATGCGCCCGGACCGCCCGGGCCACACCCCCGAATACGAACAGCGCCACATGCCGCTGCCCGAACGCTCGAACAGGCTGAAGCTGGTCGTGTCCGGGGACGGCGCCGACGGCTCGCTGCGCTGGCACCAGGACGCGCGCCTGTGGGTGGCCGAACTGGGCGCCGACGTGACGGTCGAGCATGTGCTGGCCCCGGGGCGCCGCGCCTGGATCCAGGTCACCGGCGGTCGCGTCGCGGTCAACGCTGTCGGACTGGTGGCCGGCGACGGCGCCGCCATCGAGGACGTCACGCGCATCGATCTGGCGGCCGACGGCGAGTGTGCTTTGCTTTTGTTCGACCTGCCCTGACCGCCGCCGGCGGTCTTGAACACGCAAACATGCGCGGGGAACGCTGATCATGTGCGGCCGCATCGTCCTGAGTTCCGCCCCCCACGTCCTGGCCGAGGCGTTCTACCTGGACGTGGTGCCCGAACTGGGCCCGCGCTGGAACATCGCGCCGGGACAGGACATCGCCGCAGTGTTGCCCAACCCCCACAGCCCCGGCAACCTGGTGCGCATGCTGCGCTGGGGCCTGGTGCCGCCCTGGGACCGCGGCGACGGCGGCAACCCGCAGTTGATCAACGCGCGCGCCGAGACCGTGCTGGACAAGCCCGCCTTCCGCGAGGCGTTCCGCCACCGGCGCTGCCTGGTGCCCGCCGACGGCTTCTACGAGTGGCAGAAGCGCGACGGCGGCAGCCAGCCCTTCTACTTCCGCGCCCGCGACCACCGGCCCGTGGCGCTGGCCGGGCTGTGGGAACCGCGCGAGCAGCCGGGCGACCGGCACTTCGACACCTGCGCCATCGTCACGACGACCGCCAACGCGACGCTGCGCCCGGTGCACCACCGCATGCCGGTCATCCTGCCGGCCACCGCGTGGAAGGCCTGGCTGGGCGCGGGCCCGGACGAGGCCGAGGGCCTGCTGCGCCTGCTGGTGCCGGCGCCGGTCGAGCTGCTGCTGTCGCACCCGGTCACGCGCAAGGTGGGCAATACGTCGTTCGACGGACCCGAGTGCGTGGAACCGGTCGAGGACGAACGCCGCGGCCAACTGAACCTGTTCGGCTGACCAACCGAAGGACGACGATGCGCAACGAATCCACTGCGAAGCCGAAGCCCGGCGGCCCGCGCCTGTTCCTCGACAGCGCCGATACCGCGACCTGGGAACGCCTGCTGCCGACGGGCATCTTCCACGGCGTGACCACCAACCCGCTGCTGCTCGAGCGCGCCGGCGTGCGCTGCGACGTGGCGACGCTCGGCGGACTCGCGCGCCGCGCCGCCGTGCTCGGCGCGCGCGAGATCCACCTGCAGGCCTGGGGCGACGACGAGGACGCACTGGTGCGCACGGGCGAGGCGCTGGCCGCCACCGCCCCGGGCGCCACGGCGGTGCTGGTGAAGGTGCCGGCCACGGTGGAAGGGTTCCGCGCCGCGGCGCGCCTGAAGGCGACCGGCTGCGCGATCACGCTGACGGCGGTGTACAACCCGGGGCAACTGCTGGCCGCCGCCGCCCTGGGCGCGGCCTACGCGGCGCCGTACCTCGGCAGGCTGGACGATGCGGGACGCGACGGCCACGCCACGATCGGGGCGATGCACGAGATCCTGAAGGGAACGGGAGCGGCGACACGGCTTCTGGTGGCCAGCCTGCGGGGCGTCGAGCCCATCACCGAACTGGCGCGGCGCGGCCTCGACACGTTCACGTTCGGGCCCGAGGTGGCCGCCGCGCTGGTCAGCGACGACCTGTCGGATGAGGCGGCAGCCGCGTTCCTGGCGGCGGCCCGGCGAGCCGGCGCCACCGGCTGAACAGGCGACCGGCAGCGGGTCGTCAGCCGCGCGGCAACGCCAGGTAGTCCGCCAGCAGCCGCGCCAGCAGGCCGGGCGCCAGCTTCATCTGGTCGGGCGGCAGCACGTAGGCCAGACGCAACTGCGTGCGCCCCGGGTTGGGACTGCCGGCCGGCACGCTGTAGAACCCGGCCATCGGCGCGGTCAGCAGCGTCAGCGCGCGCCCGTCCACGTCGCAACGCCCCACGCTCGCGCACCAGCGCACGAACTCGACGCCGTCGAACGACGCCGGCACCACGTTCCTGAGGTCCACCACCGAATAGATGCTCGCGTCGGGGCTCGAGACGATGGCCCCCGGGATGAGCGCGCGCGTGCGCGTCGTGAAGTCCTGCAGCATCGCGCCGTAGTAGGCGCGCTGGCTCGCGAACCACTCCCGCAGTTCGGCGTGCGGCACGTGGGCCATCGCCCCGAAGATGTGCTGGCCGATCGCGTTCGAACACAGGCCGGCGGTGTTCTCGGCCACCGCGCGCTGGTGGAACTCGGCGCTGTCGGTCACCAGCGCGCCGATGCGCAGCCCGCACGCGTTCCACACCTTCGACGTGGTGTCGATGCCGATGCGCCGGCCGGTGATGCCGGGCGCTTCAATCTCGCCGATCCCCCACACGCTGACCGGCGGGCCCTCGCGGTAGTAGAGTTCGCGGTAGGCCTCGTCCGACACGAACCAGGCGTCGTGTTCGGCGCAGAGCTGCGCCAGGCCCACCAAAGAGGCGTGGTCGTAGAGGTGGCCGGTCGGGTTGTCGTACGGGATGACCACGACGGCGCCGGGCTTCTCACTCGCCATCACGCGGCCGATCTCGTCCTTCGGCGGCAGGCTGAAGCGGCCATCGTCGCCCATCGCGCGCGTGATCGACACCGTGCGGCGCCCGAGGCGCTCGGCGAAGGCCTTGTAGTTGGTGTAGGCGGCGTCGATCAGCAGCAGCGGCCGCTCGCTGGAGCCGGCCGGCCCGCAGCAGCCGACGATGACCAGCTCCATCGCCTGGCTGCCGCCGTCGGTGACCTGGCTGCAGAGCCCCTCGGTGGGAAAGCCGCTCGCGGCGATCACGCTGAGGAAGGCGGCATTGGTCTCGGCCAGCCCGACGGTCGCGGTGTAGCCCACCACGCCCTTGGCGAACGGCGAACCGGCGTCGCCGAGCGTGCGCAACCGCGCCTGCATGGCCGGGTGCATCGGCAGCGACACGTTGCCGATGGCGGCGTTGAGCGCCTGGGCGCCGTCGGTGCGCGCGGCGAACTCGATCTGGGCCATGCGGATGACCGAGGGGGTGCGCGAGGCGAAATGGGCGGACAGCGTCGGGCCGGGCATGCTGCACCCTTCGTCGGGCGGCGCGGTGCCCCGTCTGGCGGAACGGAACCGACGCTCGCTCAAGTGGTTGGCGTGGCCGCCGGCCAGGGGGCGGCGACGGGAACGGCGACGGGCGCGAAGACGGGCACGAAGACGGGCACGAAGACGCGCGCGGCAGGCCACCGCCGGCCCGCGCCGTCCCGGAAATGTTGCGCCCGCCGGCGGGGCGCGCAACCGATAAACGACAGGCGCCCCCCGGAAGAGGGGGGCGCCTGCACTGTCTCGTTGCGCTCAGCCAGGCCCGGCTACTTGCCGGCGATCTCGACCAGTTCCACGTCGAACGCCAGCACGGAATTCGGCGGAATCGTGCCGTCGGGCGTGCCCGTGCGACCGTAGGCCAGCATGGGCGGGATGATGAGCCGCGCCTTGGTCCCGACCTTCAGGCCCTCGAAGCCGGCGTCCCAGCCGGGGATGACCTGGTTCGCGCCGAGGCGGAAGCGGATGGGCTGGCCGCGGTCCAGCGAGGAGTCGAACTTCTTGCCGAGCGCGCCGTTCTCCCACAGGTACCCGGTGTACTGGACCGCGATCTGGTCGCCGGCCGCCGCGATCGCGCCCGTGCCCTCCTGCGTGACCTGGACGTCGACCTTGACGATGTCCAGCGCCTTGACCTCGAAGAAAATGGTCGCGTTGGCGGGGACCAGGGGCGGCCGGCCGTCGGCGCCGAAAGCGTGCTCAGGCGCTACCGTCAGTTCGCGCGTGCCCCCGATCTTCATGCCGAGGACGCCCTTCTCCAGACCGGGGATCGCCATCTTGCTGCCGATCCGGATCGTGATGGTGTCGCCGCTGGCCGACGACAACTGCTTGCCCTTGACGCCCTTGTCCAGCAACCAGCCCGTGGTGTGGACGATCACGAAATCGCCGCTGGCCACGACCGCGCCGTTGCCGCCGACCTTGTCCACGTAAGTGAGGCCGGGCTCGATCGTCTTGACCTTGGGGCCGAAGCAGCCGGCCAACGCGACCACCAGGACCGCGGTCAACGTCGCCGCCGTCATCTTAGCTCTGGACATGGTCTTCCTTTCCGGTCAGGTAAGGGCCCCGCAGGGCGGGGCCGGGACTTCCAACGCAATGTGACACAACGCCGACCGCGGCGCAATCCGGCAAGACCGGAACCGGGCCCGGGCCGTCCGCGGCGCGGTGCTCAGCGCGCGGCCGTGATGACCTCGCGGTTGTTCTCGAGATACTCCCAGCCCAGCGCCAGCGCCATGCCGCCGAACAGGCCCAGGACGGTCAGGATGCCCGCGGCCCGCGCGCGCCGCGGACGAACCGGCTTCTCGGTGGCCGTCACGACGCCCACGCGCTGCAGGGGCGACGCCAGGTCCAGCTTGGTCTTCTCGCCGTCCCGGTCGGCCTGCAGCAGGGCGCGCTCGCGCGGCAGGTCACGGTCGATGACGATCTGCAGGTCGTTGATCTTCTGCTCGATGTCGGCGGTCTTCTTGGCCAGTTCGATCTCGAGGACCAGGCGCAGCCGCCGCATCGCCAGGTCGTTGGCCGTGATGACGGCGGCCAGACTGTCGGCCCGCACGTTGGCGTTGATGACGCCCAGGGACATGGCATTGACCGTCCCGAGCAGCTCGCCGGCGCGACCGGCCTGTTCGCGGCTGGCGGTCTGCAGCAGGACCTCGCTGACGGCCCCGGCGCCCTCGCCCGCGGCGACGCCGCCGCCGGTCTCGTTCTCGGTCTGCAGCGTCCGGGCCAGGAGCTTGTCCGCCTCGGTCACGCGCACCCGGCCCGCCACGGCTTCCTTGCGGAGTTCCCCCACCGCGCGCCCGCGCCAGGCGTTCTCCTCGCGCAGGCGCTGCAGGTCCAGTTCCACGCTCTGCCGCTGCATCCCGACCATCGTGAGTTCGCGCTTCTGCTCGTCGATCTTCAGCAGCGTGCGCTCCTTCTCGGCGTCGAGCTTGGCCATGTCCTGCGTCAGGCGCTCCATCTTCAGGCGCGCGTTGCGGCGGGTCAGGTGCAGGCTGCTGCCGAGCGAGTCGAGCGCCGACTGGCTGTTGTACGATTCCATGCAGCGGACCAGGATGTCCTTCGCCTGGTCGGGGTCACGTGACAGGTTCGTCAGCGTGATGACGTCGCCGCCGGCCACGAAGTTGAGCGTCGGCACGAACTCGGCCACGACGATGGGCGCCACCTTAAGCTTCGCGTAGCCGTCCTGCTTTTGCAGGTCGCGCCAGTAGAGCTTCTTGTCGAACCAGCCGACGAGGTCCTCGAGAGCCGTCTCGCGGATGGGCCCGCCTTCGGCGTTGTAGGCGACGATGCCCGGCCGCACCTGGGCCGTGGCCTTGTAGAGCGGCTTGACGATGATCCCGTAGGCGATGCCCGCAGCCAGCCCCAGGACCGTCGCCACCAGCACCACCACGCGGCGCCGATAAAGGATGTTGAGAACGCCGCCGACCGAAAGGACGGCGGCGCGGTTCGTGGGTTCCACGGCGTTGGGTTCCATGTACAACGGACTACTCCCGTCTGCCCGGCGTCCGGCGGCGTCAGCCGAGCAGGCTCTTGAACTTCTCTGTGGAATCCGCCAGCACCTGCGCGTGCAGGGACTGGCCGTGCGAATCCATCGTCACCACCGCCGGGAACCGGTCGACCTGGAACTCCCAGATCGCCTCGGGCGAACCGAACTTCTCGGCCAGGTGCACACCCTTGACCGCGATCACGCGCTCGGCAAGCACCTGCGCGGCGCCGCCGATCGCGTGCAGGTAGACGCCGCCCACCTTCTGGCAGTACTGCAGCGTCTTGGGGCCCATGCCGCCCTTGCCGATGACCGCGCGGATGCCGTACTGCTCCATCAGCGGTCCCTGGTAGGGCTCCTCGCGCGCGCTGGTCGTCGGGCCGGCGGCCTTGACGACCCACTTGCCGTTTTCCTTCACCACGACCGGGCCGCAGTGGTAGATGATGCTGTCCTTCAGGTCGACCGGCGGCTTGCCGCCGTCGTGCAGGTACTTGTGGACCGCGTCGCGGCCCGTGAAGATCACGCCGGTGATCTCGACCAGGTCGCCGACATGCAGCGCCCGGATCTTCTCTTCGGTGAACGGGGCTTCCAGCAGCATGACAGCAGCCTCCTAGGACGGGTAGAGCCAGCGCGAGATGCGCCCGCCCTCCGAAAGCACGAACCCGTTGCGCCGGAAGGCCCAGCACATGTAGGCAACGGAGACGAAGAACGACGCGGGCACGCGGTTGCGGTGCGTGATCTTCACGCCCAGCAGCGTCGTGGCGCCGCCGAAGCCCATCGGCCCGACGCCCAGCCCGTTCGCTTCCTTGACGATCCGCTTCTCCAGCTTGGCCAGCCGAGCATCCTCGTTCACGTCATCCAGTTCGCGGAACAGCGTTTCCTTGGCCGCGATGTAGCCCGTGCCGCGGTCGCCGCCCACGCAGACGCCCAGGATGCCGGGGCCGCAGCCCTTGCCCTGCGCCTGCAGCGCGCTGTCGAGGATGCAGCGCCTGACGCCCTCGAGGTCGCGGCCCGCGCCGAGGCGCGAATCGGGCAGGCTGTACTGCGTGCTGACGTTCTCGCAGCCGCCGCCCTTGAGCATCATGCGCACCGTCAGCGCCTTGCCCGACGCCTGGTGGAAATGGAACGACGGCGAGCCGGGCCCGAGGTTGTCGCCCGAGTTGGCGCCGGTGATCGCGTCGACCGAGTTCTGCCTGAGGTAGCCCACCTTCGTGGCCTCGGCGGTCGCCTTCTCGTAGGCCTTGCGGAACGTCTTCTCGTCGCACCACGACGGCAGGTCGGCGTAGACGATGATCGTCCCGGTGTCCTGGCACAGCGGCTGGGACTTCACCTTCGCCATCCCGATGTTCTCGCGGATCACGTCGAACGCGTACTTCGCGTTCGAGCCCGCCGCTTCCTTGCGGGCGCCCGCCTCGATCGAGCGCACGACATCGCTCGGCAATTCGACCGACGTGCGGCGGATCAGTTCGAGCAGGTTCTTCTGCAGCACCTTGGCGTCCATGGGCGCTCCTTGGCGGTGATGGCACGGATGGGGACCGGGGCCCGCGGGCCCGGGCCCGATAGTAGCCCCGGCCGCCGGGACGGTCAACCGCCCGGGCGCGGGCCCGCCGGATCGGGCGTGACCGCCGGCGCAGGCGCCCTTATCATGTCGGCAGACGATGTGATCCCCCCATTCCAGACGAGCCCCGGAGAACACGATGAAATACCTGCTGCTCGGGGCCGGCCTGCAGGGCACGGCCATCGCCCACGACCTGCTGCGGCACGCCCCGGACACCGCGGCCGTCTGCGCGGTCGACTCGGACGCCGACTCCCTCGAGCGCCTGGCATCGCGGTTCGGCGACCCGCGCCTGCGCTGCTGCCCGGGCTACGTCCAGGACCAGGCCTTCCTGGCCCCGCTGATGAAGGATGCTGATGTCGTCATCAGCGCCGTCAACTACTGGTACAACGCGCCCCTGGCCGCGCAGGCCATCGAGAACACGGCGCACTTCCTGGACCTCGGGGGCAACAACGACGTCGTGGCGCGCGAATTCGCCCTGGACGCCCGCGCGCGCCAGATGGGTGTCGCGGTGGTGCCCGACTGCGGCCTGGCGCCGGGGCTGGCCGGCATCCTCGGTTACTGGCTGACGACGCGGCTGGCGAAGGTGTCGTCGCTGCGCCTGCGCGTGGGCGGCCTGCCGCTGCAGCCGCAGCCGCCGATGAACTACAAGATCGTGTTCTCGGTCGAGGGCCTGATCAACGAGTACATCGAGCCGGCGGTGGTCATCCGCGGCGGCAAGCTGGACACCGTGCCTTCGCTCACCGAGCTGGAGACCCTCACCTTCCCTGAACCGTTCGGCGAGCTCGAGGCGTTCCAGACCAGCGGCGGCACCTCGACGCTGCCGCAGACGCTGGCCGGCCGCGTGCCCGACCTCGACTACAAGACGATCCGGTACAAGGGCCACTGCGCGCAGTTCCGGCTGCTGCACGAGCTGGGCCTGACCGACGGGCGCCCGCTGGCGTTTCCCGGCGGCGAGGTGAGCCCGCGCCAGATGCTCGCCAATCGCCTGAAGGCGGCCCTGGAACTGCCCGGCCCCGACGTGGTGCTGGTGCTGGTCGTGGCCGAAGGTTGGGACGCGGCAGGTGAGCCGAAGCGGCTGGCCGTGCGGATCATCGACCGCCATGACGACGCCACCGGTTTGTCGGCGATGATGCGCATGACCGGGTTCCCGGCGGCGATCATCGCGCGCATGCTGGCGTCGGGCCGGCTCGGCGCCGTGGGCGCCTGCTGCCAGGAACTCATCGTGCCGGGTCAGGACATGGCCGACGAACTGCGCGCGCGCGGCATCGACCTCGTGGAAACGGAAGGGCGGCCCGGCGAGCCGATGTAGCCCGCGGCCGCCCCTCATGGTCCCGGGCCTGGCCTCAGATAACGCCGCGGCAGAAGCGCGCCCAGCGCGGGCGGAAGTGCTGCTTCGTGTCCAGCGAGCCGGCCAGCCCGATGACGTGGCCGGCGATCGCCTTCCGCTCGACGAACCCGAACCAGCGCGAGTCCGCGCTCTGGTCCCGGTTGTCCCCCATCAGGAAATACTTCCCGGCCGGCACCTGGAACTCGCGCATGTCGGGATGGCGACCGCCGCCGCTGAGCGCGACGACGTGCGCGTGGCCCGGCAGGCCCTCGCTCAGGAAGGTCCACGTGGCGGCGTCGGCGCCGACCAGCCGGCGCAGCGCGGCCTCGTCGACGGGACCGTACGCGACCTCGGCGCCGTTGACGGTCAGGCGGTTCGCGCGCAGCGAGATCAGGTCGCCGGGCATCCCGACGATGCGCTTGACCAGGCGGCGCCCGTCGGACGGCGACTTGCAGGTGATGATGTCACCGCGCGCCGGTTGTCCGCGCGTCGCCAGCACCACGCCGGTGAACGGGAGCTTCACGTCGTAGGCCAGCTTGTCGACCACGATGCGGTCGCCGATCAGCAGCGTCGGGATCATCGAGCCGCTCGGCACGTCGTGCCAGTCGGCCACCGCCGAGCGGAAGCCCATCAGCCCCGTCAGCATCAGGACCAGCGACAGGGCGCCGCTGCGGCGGAGCCAGGCGGCGAAGCGTCGGAGCTTGGACATGGCGGGCGTCCTTTCGGCGAGGCGCCGGGACCGGGAAGGCAGCGGGAAACGCGAAACGGTTCTACGCCGGGCGGGCGCCGCAGGTTCCCCGATCAACTGGGTTCCCCGGTCAGGCGGCTTCCCCACCGCCCCGCTGCCACCACAGCCCGGCGATGATCAGCGCCAGCCCGCCGATCGTCGCCAGGCGGACCGGCTCGTGCAGCACGAAGTTGATCAGGACCAGTGACAGCAGCGGCGACAGGAAGATGAGGTTGGCGATGCGGGCGGCGCTCGGCGCCAGGCGCAGGGCGCTCAGCCACAGGATGAACGTGAAGCCCATCTCGAAGGCGCCGACGTAGGCGCCGCCCAGGAGCCCGCGAGCGGGCATCACGAACGACGAGCGCAGGGCCACCACCGCCGCACACAGGGGCAGCGCGCCCGCGAAGTTCCACCACAGGCCGACCACCGGGTCCAGCCGCGAGCGCGCGTTGACCAGCCAGTACAGCGCCCACAACACGGTGCTGCCGAGCGCCAGCCCCACGCCCAGCGGGTCGGCCGTGCCGTGCCCGGGCGCCCGTCCCCCGGTGGCGATCAGCACGACGCCGGCGTAGCACACGACGCCGGCCACCAGGACGCGCGGGCTGGGCTTCTGTTTCAGCAGGGGAATCGCCAGCCAGGACAGCGTCAGGGCCCACGTGTAGTTGAGGGGCTGCGCCACCTGGGCGGGCAGGCGGTCGTAGGCGGCGAACAGGACCAGGTAGTAGGCGAACGGGTTGAGCACGCCCAGCAGCAGGGCGCGCCGGCGCTCCTTCGCCGGGATCGCGAACGGCGCTCCGGGACGCCGCTGCCAGGCCAGCACGCCGCCCAGGCAGAGCAGGGACACGGCCACAGCCACCAGCAGCAGCTGGTATGTGTCCAGGTCGCGCAGCGCCAGCTTGAACGCCGTGGCGACGGTCGACCAGATGCCGACCGCGCCGAGGGCGCACCCGGTGGCGCGGCGTCGGTTGCTCGCGTTCATGGGTCCTTTCGGGGGTCCGGGCGGGCGGGTCCGGCCGGCCCGGCCCGGCCCCGGCGGCCATAGTGGGGCACCGGCGGCCCGCCGTCCATCGTTCGGGCGTAATCGACCCGCCCGTGCTAGATTGCGCAGGTTCGCGATGACGACCCGTTCCATCCTTCCGGCGAGAGGTTCCCGGGGCATGCCCATGCACCGTCTGCGGCGACGAAATGCCGTCCTGACCTGGTGGTTCACCGCCGGCGCGCTTCTGGCGGCAGGCAGCACCGCCGCGGCACCGTCCGGGGCGCCCGCCGCCCCCGACAGTTCGCTGGCTGCGGTCCTGGCCGCGATGCCGGGCGAACCCGTGGCCCTGACGACGCTGCTGGCCGAGGCCGGTGGCCAGGCTGTGGCTGCGCGCCTGGCCGACGCCGACTACACCGCCGCCGCCGCTGCACTGCGCAGCGAGCGCGGCGCCTTCGACCCCGAGCTGTTCGGCAGCGCAACACGCACCGGCGACGAGCAGCCCGCGGCCTCGCTGTTCGCCGGGGCGCCGATCCTGCGCAACGAGACGACCGCGATGGAAGCCGGCGCGCGGATTTCGCTGCCGATCGGGACCGAATTGTCGGCCTCGCTCGCGACGGTGCGGACGACCACGAACTCGACCTACGCCGCGCTGTCGCCGCAGTACCAGACGTTCGGTTCGCTGACCGTGCGGCAGCCGCTGCTGAAGGGCTTCGGGCCCGCTGCGGGCGCGGGCCTGCGCGCGGCCGAGAGCGGCCTGGCCGCTGCGGGCGCCCGCCGGCAGGCGGCGCGCCAGGCGGTGACCGCCGAGGTCGAGGCGCGGTACTGGGAACTGTACGCCGGCGAGCGCGACCTGGCGGTGGCGGTGCTGATCCGCGACCGCGCGCGCGTCTTCCTGGGCGAAGCCCGGCTCAGGGCGCAGGCCGGCCTGGTCGGCCCGAGCCAGGTGGCCAGCGCCGAGGTCTTCCTGGCCGAACAGGAGCAGCGCGTGCTGGACGCCGAGGACCAGCTGGACCAGCGCTCGGACGCCCTGGCCAGCCTGGTGGGCAGGCGCCCGGCGCAGGGCGCGACGCGGTTCCGGCCCGCCGACGAGCCGCCGCCGCAGCCGCGCAGCCTGCCTGTCGAGTCGCTGCTGGTCGCCGCAGCGGCCAACAACCCCGACCTCCAGGCGCTGGACGAGCAGTGCCGCGCCGCGCGCGCCCGCGCCGACGGCGCAAAGTGGGATGCGCGTCCGCGCGTCGACCTCTTCGGCGGCATCGGCGGCAACGGCCTGTCGGGCACGCCGCGCGACATCGTCTTCCCCGGCTCGACCGACACCCTGCGCTACGACGTGCCCGGCGGCTTCGGCCCCGGCTGGGCCCAGGTGCGCGACCGCGACTACCCGTGGTGGAACGCGGGTGTCATCGTGAGCCTGCCGCTCGGCGGCCGCGCCGGCGGCGGCGAGGCGGAACGGCGGCGCGCCGAGGTGGCGCGCGCTGAGAACCAGCTCGAGGGCGCCCGGCGCCAGCTCGAGGAACAGGTGCGCGCCCAGCAGCGCGAACTGGAACGCGGCGCGCGGCGCCTGGAACTGGCGCGGGCCGGCGTGGACGCCTCGGTCCGCCAGGTCGAGATCGGCATGATCGAATACCGCAACGGGCGCAGCACCGCGTTCGAGGTCGTGCGCCTGACGGCCGACCTGGCCGGCGCGCAGCAACGCTATTCCCAGGCCCTGGTGCGCACGGCGCGCGCCGCGGCCGCCTTGACGCAACTGACCGGCGGCTGGTACCAGCCCGCCACGGGACGGGAGTGATGATGGCAGCGACGATCAAACACGAAGCCGGGCGCGCGACGGGCCTGCGGGCATCCCTGGTGATGACAGGGCTGGCCCTGCTGGCGCTGTCCCTGGCCGCCGGCGGCTGCCGCGGCAAGAAGGCCGCCGGCGGCTTCACGCCGCCGCCGACGCCGGTCGAGACGGCGACCGTCGCGCGCGGCCCGGTGGCCGACCGCTTCACCACCGTCGGGACGCTTGAGGCGGGCGAGTCGGTCGACGTCGCCGCCGAGATCGACGGCGTGGTCCGGGCCCTGCCCTTCCCCGAAGGCGGGCAGGTGGCGGCGGGCGCGCTCATCGCGCGGCTGGACGACGTCCAGCTGGCCGCCGAGGCGCAGCGCGCCGAGGCCCTGCGCGACCAGAGCCGCGCGATGTTCGAGCGCGTGCGCTCGGTCGTCGACCAGGGCGCCGGCGCGCCGCAGGACCTCGACGACGCCACGGCCGCCCTGAAGGTGGCCGAGGCGAACCTGGACCTCGCGAAGGCGCGCCTGGCCAAGACGCGCGTCACCGCGCCGTTCGCCGGCACCGCCGGCATCCGCCGCGTCAGCCCCGGCGCCTTCGTGCGCGCGGGCACGACGCTGACCGACCTGGCGCAGATCGACCGGCTAAGGCTGACGTTCTCGGTGCCCGAGCGGCTGCTCGGCCGCCTGGCCCTGGGCGCGCCGGTGCGCGTCGAGACGACGGCCCACGCAGGGCAGGTGCTGGAAGGGAAGATCGCCATCATCGAGCCGCAACTGGACCAGCAGTCGCGCAGCGCGCGCGTCGTCGCGCACGTCGACAACCCGGGACGGCTGCTGCGGCCGGGCATGTCGGCCTCGGTGGCCCTGGTGCTGGACGAGCGCGCCGAGGCGCTGACGGTGCCCAGCCCCGCGGTGTTCGTCACCGCCGGACAGACGTACGTGTACGTGGTGACGCCCGAGGGCGTCGTGGCGCGGACGCCGGTGCAACTGGGCACGCGGACGGCCGACGCGGTGGAAGTCGTGTCGGGCCTGGCTGAGGGCCAGCAGGTGGTGACCGCCGGCCACCAGAAGCTCTATGACGGCGCCAAGGTGGCGGCGATCGGCGCGGGTGCGCCGGGCCAAGGTGCGACGAGCCAAGGTGCGCCGGGTCAGGGCGCGCCCGCCTCCGCCCAGGGCGGGAGCCACTGATGAAGCTGAGCGAACTGTCCATCCGCCGGCCCGTCTTCACGATCGTGATGAGCCTGGCGATCGTGTTGCTGGGCGTCATCTCGTTCTCGCGGCTGCCGGTGCGCGAATACCCGGAAACCGACCCGCCGATCGTCTCGGTGACGACCATGTACCGCGGCGCCAGCCCGAACGTGGTCGAGACCGAGATCACCGACGTGCTCGAGGAGCAGTTCTCGACCATCGAGGCGGTCAAGACCATCACCTCGAGCAGCCGCGAGCAGGGCTCGATCATCACGATCGAGTTCGAGCAGAAGCGCGCCGTGGACGAGGCGGCCAACGACGTGCGCGACCGGGTGTCGCGTGTGCGCGGCGCCCTGCCGCGCGAGGCGGACGACCCGATCGTCGCCAAGGTCGACGTCAACGCCCAGCCGATCATGTGGATCGCCCTCGGCAGCGACAGGCATTCGACCCTGGAGCTGTCGGACGTCGCCGACCGCCTGCTCAAGGAGCGGCTGCAGCGACTGCCCGGCGTGGGCTCCATCTTCCTGGGCGGCGAGCGCCGCTATGCCATGCGCGTGTGGCTGGACCCGATCCGCATGGCCTCGCGCGGGCTGTCGGTGCAGGACGTCGAGCGCGCGATCCGCGTCGAGAACGCCGAGATCCCCAGCGGTCGCGTCGAGGGCACGGGACGCGAGTTCGCGGTGCGCACGCGCGGTGAACTGGACACGCCCGAGGGGTTCGGCGGGATCATCGTGGCCCGGCGCGGCGACGACATCGTGCGCCTGGACGAGGTGGCCAGGATCGAGGTCGGCGCCGAGGACGAGCGCACGATGACCCGCTACAACGGCCAGCCGGCCGTCGGCATGGGCATCGTCAAGCAGAAGCAGGCCAGCACGCTCGACGTCGCTGCCGCGGTCCGCAAGGCCCTGCCCGACCTGGCGACGCTGCTGCCCGAGGGCATGCGCCTGGACATCGCCTACGATTCGTCGACGTTCGTGGCCGAGTCTGTGCACGAGGTGCGCAGCACGATCCTGATCGCCATCGCGCTGGTCGTGCTCGTGGTGCTGGTGTTCCTCAAGAGCGTGCGGGCGACGATCGTGCCCGTGGTCGCCATCCCCATCTCGATCGTGGGCGCGTTCATCCTGGCCTACGCGCTGGGCTTCACGATCAACATCCTGACGCTGCTGGCGCTGGTGCTGGCCATCGGACTGGTCGTCGACGACGCCATCGTGGTGCTGGAGAACGTCTACCGGCACCTTGAGATGGGCAAGTCCCGGCGACAGGCCGCGATCGACGGCGTGCGCGAGATCGGGTTCGCCGTCATCGCCACCACCGTGGCGCTGGTGGCCGTGTTCATCCCCGTGGCCTTCCTGACCGGCAGCGTGGGCCGGCTGTTCCGCGAGTTCGGCCTGACGCTGGCCTTTGCCGTCGCACTGTCGGCCTTCGTGGCGCTGACGCTGACGCCGATGATGTGCTCGCGCATGCTGCGCCCGCTGCACGGCGGCTCGACCAGCTGGGCCAGCCGCACGTTCGACGCGTTCTTCGGCGGCCTCGACCGCATCTACGCCCGGACGCTGGGCCTGGCCCTGCGGCAGCGCGTGGCGGTCATCTGCATCGGCCTGGCGCTTGTCGGCGGCATCGTGGTGCTGTTCCGCGGGCTGCCCGAGGAACTGGTGCCCACCGAGGACCGCGGCACCGCCTTCGGCATCATCACCGCGCCCGAGGGCGCGACGCTGGAATACACCGACCGCTACATGAAGATGGTCGAGGCGCAACTGCTGCCGATCCCCGAGCGGAAGGGCCTCTTTTCGGCCACGGGCCTCGGCTTCGGCGGCCCCGGCCGCGTCACGAACGGCTTCGTCTTCCTGGCGCTCAAGCCGCGCGGCGAGCGCGAGCGGTCGCAGCAGGAGATCGTCGGGCAGATGTTCCCGCGGCTGCTGGGCATCCCCGGCGTGCTGGCCTTCCTGGTCAACCCGCCCAGCCTGGGCGCCTCGGGCTCGTCGTCGGACATCTCGTACGTGCTGCAGGCGGACACCTACGAGGAACTGGGCGCGGCCGTCGGGACGATGATGGCGTCGGCCTCGAAGCTCGGCTACCTGGTGAACCTGAACACCGACCTGCAGCTGAACAAGCCGGAGCTGCAGATCGCCATCGACCGCGAGCGCGCGGCCGGGCTGGGCGTCTCGGTGACCGACATCGGCTCGACGCTGGAGGCCTACCTGGGCGGCCGCGTGGCGGGCGACTTCAAGCGCGGCGCCAAGCAGTACGATGTCATCCTGCAGCTGGACGCGGCCGGCCGCGCGACGCCCGACGTGATCGAGCAGATGTACGTGCGCGGCGCCGGGGGGCAGCTGGTGCAGATGGCCAACGTCGTGAAGGTGCAGGAAGCGGCCTCGGCCAAGGAGCTGAACCACTTCAACCGCGTGCGCTCGGCCACGATCACCGCCAGCCTGGCGCCGGGCACGGGCCTGGGCAAGGCGCTGGACGACCTGGACACCATCTGGCGGCAGGAGCTGCCCAAGACGGTCAAGCGCGACCTGTCGGGGGCCTCGCGCGAGTTCCGCGACTCGAAGAACACGCTCTTCTTCATGTTCGGCCTGGCGCTGGTCTTCATCTTCCTGGTGCTGGCCGCCCAGTTCGAGAGCTTCGTCGACCCGCTGACGATCCTGCTGTCGGTGCCGCTGGCCGTGTTCGGGGCGCTGCTGGCGCTGACGATCTTCGGGCAGTCGCTCAACATCTTCTCGCGCATCGGCCTGATCATGCTGGTCGGCCTGGTGACGAAGAACGCCATCCTGATCGTCGAGTTCGCCAACCAGCTGCGCGCGCAGGGCCGGACGGTGGTCCAGGCGGTGACCGAGGCGTCGGTGATCCGGCTGCGGCCCATCCTGATGACCTCGTTCGCGACGGTCTTCGGCATCCTGCCCATCGCCATCGGGCTGGGCGCGGGCGCCGAGTCGAGGCGGCCGCTGGGCATCGCGGTGGTGGGCGGCGTGCTGTTCTCGACGTTCCTGACCCTGCTGGTGGTGCCGGTGGTGTATTCGCTGCTGGCCAGGTTCACGAGCGCGGTGCGCGGCGCGGAGATCGGCGCGGACGGCGATCCCGGGGCGAACCCGGCGGAGTTGGCGGGCGGGCGCTAACTCGGGTTTCGTCGGCGGCGGCGGTGTGCTAGTTTTCCCGGGATAGGGAGACGCCCACACCGGAGGTGCGCCGTGAGCCCCGAGACGACCGCTGCCCGCATGGCCGAGTTCCAGCAGCAGCTGCGAGCCGGCATTCCCGACGCCTTGCCGCCGCGGCCGGCGGAGGACCCGGCCATCAGCCGGGCCCCCCGCCGGCCGCTGGCGCTCGACGACCGGCAGAAGCGCCTGGCCGTCCGTAACGCCCTGCGCTACTTCCCCGAGCGCCTGCACGCCGAACTGGCCCCCGAGTTCGCCGCCGAGTTGGCCCAGTGGGGCCATATCTACATGCACCGCTTCCGGCCTGCGTACGCCATGCAGGCGCGGCCCCTGTCCTGGTACCCTGCCGCCTGCCCGCAGGCCGCCGCGATCATGCTGATGATCCAGAACAACCTGGACCCGGCCGTGGCGCAGCACCCCTACGAACTGGTCACCTACGGCGGCAACGGAGCCGTCTTCCAGAACTGGGCGCAGTACCTGCTGACGATGCGGTACCTCTCGCAGATGACCGACGAGCAGACCCTGCCCATGTACTCCGGCCACCCGCTCGGCCTGTTCCCCAGCCACCCCGATGCGCCGCGCGTGGTCGTGACCAACGGCATGGTCATCCCCAGCCATTCCCGCGTCGAGGACTACACGACGATGTACGCCCTCGGCGTCTCGAACTACGGGCAGATGACCGCCGGCAGCTACATGTACATCGGGCCGCAGGGCATCGTGCACGGCACCACCATCGCGATCCTGGGCGCCGGGCGCCTGTACCTGGGCCTGCCTCCCGACGCGCCGTCGCTGGCCGGCCGCGTCTACCTGAGCAGCGGGCTGGGCGGCATGAGCGGCGCCCAGGGCAAGGCCGCGGTCATCGCCGGCTGCGTGGGCGTCATCGCCGAGATCAATCCCGCGGCCGTCGCCAAGCGGAAGGCGCAGGGCTGGGTGGACGAGGTCTACACCTCGCTGCCGGAGCTCCTGGAACGGGTGACGCGCGCGCGCTGCGGCGGCGAGGCTGTCGCCATCGCCTACCAGGGCAACATCGTCGACCTGTGGGAGGCGCTGGCCGACAGCGACGTCACGGTCGACCTGGCCAGCGACCAGACCAGCCTGCACATCCCCTACACCGGCGGCTACTACCCGGCGGGGCTGACGTTCGAGGAAAGCAACGCGATGATGGCGAGCGACCCGGAGGGCTTCCGCGCCCGGGTGCAGGCTTCGCTGCGTCGCCACCTGGCGGCCATCGACCGCTGCGCCGCGCGCGGCACGCGGTTCTGGGACTACGGCAACGCGTTCCTGCTCGAGTGCGACCGCGCCGGCTGCGCCGTGGCGCGCGGCGACGGCGGCTTCCGCTACCCCAGCTACGTCGAGGACGTGATGGGGCCGTCGTGCTTCGACTACGGCTTCTGCCCGTTCCGCTGGGTCTGCACCAGCTGCGACCCGGCCGACCTGGCCATGAGCGACCGCATCGCCGAGGAGGTCATGGAGATCATGACCGCCAAGGCGCCGGCGCAGACCTCGCAGCAGTACCTCGACAACCTGCGCTGGATCCGGCAGGCGGGCGTCAACAACCTGGTGGTCGGCTCGCAGGCACGCATCCTCTACTCGGACGCCGAGGGCCGGCGCGCCATCGCAGCGGCGTTCAACCGGGCGATCATGCGCGGGCAGATCTCGGCCCCGATCGTCATCGGCCGCGACCACCACGACGTGTCGGGCACCGACAGCCCCTACCGCGAGACGGCCAACATCCGCGACGGGTCGATGTTCTGCGCCGACATGGCCGTGCAGAACTTCCTGGGCGACGGCTGCCGCGGCGCCACCTGGGTGTCGCTGCACAACGGCGGCGGCGTCGGCTGGGGCGAAGTGATCAACGGCGGCTTCGGGCTGGTGCTCGACGGCAGCGCCGACGCCGACCGCCGGCTGCACCAGATGCTGCACTGGGACGTGAACAACGGCGTCGCGCGCCGGGCGTGGGCGCGCAACGAGGGCGCCGAGTTCGCGATCCGGCGCGCCATGGACCAGGAACCCGGCCTGACGGTGACGATGCCCGCGCACGCGGACGACGATGTCATCGACCGGGCCGTCGCCGATGCCTTCAAGGCGGAGTGAGGACGATGGACGCGCAGCCCGAGAAACTTCCCCGCCCCCGCGTCGCCGCCCTGGACGACATCCTTGGCATGCCGTTCAAGGTGCTCGACGACGGTCTCGTGCGCGTGGTCGACTACATGGGCGACGACGCGGCCGTCGTGCAGGCGGCGCGCGTCAGCTACGGGGCCGGCACGAAGGCCGTCTCGGACGACCGCGGCCTGATCCGCTACCTGCTGCAGCACCGCCACACCACGCCGTTCGAGATGTGCGAACTGAAGCTGCACGTGCGCGTGCCCATGGACGCGTGGCGGCAGTGGATACGCCATCGCACGGCCTCGGTGAACGAGACCAGTTCACGCTATTCGGTGGTCACCGACGCGGCGCAGCACACGGCCCCGGACGCCTGGCGCGGCCAGAGCAGCGACAACAAGCAGGGCAGCCTGGGCTTCCTCGACGAGGTGACGGGCGCGGGCTTCACCGCCTCCGAGCGCGAACTGCAGGCCCATGCGCGGCGCGTCTACGACGAACGCCTGGCCGCCGGCGTCGCGCGCGAGCAGGCCCGCAAGGACCTGCCCCTGTGCACGTACACCGAGGCCTACTGGAAGGTGGACCTCCACAACCTGCTGCATTTTTTGGCCCTGCGCATGGACCCGCACGCGCAGAAGGAGATCCGCGACTACGCGACGGTGATCGGCCGCGAGATCGTCGCGCGCTGGGTGCCCCTGACGTGGGAGGCCTTCGCGGACTTCCGGCTGGGCGCCGTGGCGTACTCGCGGATCGAGAATGCCGTCATGGCCGCGGTCGGCGCGGGCGACATTGAGCGGGCCTGCGCGGTCGCGCGCGAAGCCGGCTGGCTGAAGCCGGCGTCGGCGGGCGGCTATGTCCGCAACCGCGAGCGCCTTGAATGCGAGCAGAAGCTGAACGACCTGAACCTGTCCATCCCCTGGTGATCCCCGCCTCGAGGAGGTTGCCCCGTGCCCAAGCGCATCGACTGGTACTACCACCGCAACGGCTGAACGAGCTGCACCAGGTCGCAGGGGTTCCTTGCGAATCATGGCCTCGACATCGCCGAATCCGTCAGCGCCGCGAAGAAGCTGGGCGCCGACGACGCCCGCAAGCTGGTGAAGAACGCCAAACGGCTGCTCGTGATGAAGGGCAGCAAGGTCGCGGTGTTCGACCTGACGAAGGACAAGCCCGCGGATGCCGAACTGATGGAGCTGATGCTGGGTTCGACCGGCAACCTGCGCGCGCCGGTGATCGTGCGCGGCACGACGGTGCTCGTGGGGTTCAACGGGGACGTCTACGGGGACGAGCTGGGCTGACGGCCTACTCCACCCGGCAGACGAGACCCTTGAGATAGGCGCCCTCGGGGAAGCTCATGAGCACCGGGTGGTCGTCGGACTGCTGCAGGCGGTCGACCAGCTGCAGGTTGCGGCCCGCGTCCAGCGCGGCATCGGCCACGATCTTCTGGAACAGGTCGGCCTCCAGCAGCCCCGAGCACGAGAACGTCACCAGCAGGCCGCCCGGGCGCAGCAGCTTCAGCGCCTGCATGTTGATGTCCTTGTAGCCGCGGCAGCCGCGCGGCAGGTGCTGGCGACTCTCGATGAACTTCGGCGGGTCCAGCACGATCAGGTCGAAGGTGCGTTCTTCCTGATGCCACTGGCGCAGGCGCGTGAAGGCGTCGGCCTCGACGGACGTCCAGCGCGAGGCCTCGAAACCGTTCAACTCGGCGTGGCGCGCGGCCATTTCCAAAGCGCCCGCCGACGACTCGAGGTGCGTCACGCGGGCGGCCCCGCCCGCCAGCGCGGCCAGGCCGAAGCCGCCGGTGTAGGCGAAGCAGTTGAGCATGTCGCGCCCGGCCGCCAGTTGCCCCACGCGGGCGCGCGCGGCGCGCTGGTCCAGGTAGAACCCGGTCTTGTGGCCGTGCCGCACGTCGACCAGCAGGCGCACGCCGTTCTCGTGGAACTCGACGACCTCGGGCGCCTCGCGCCCGCGCCAGTGGCCGGCGCGCACGGGCAGGCCCTCCTTGATGCGCACTTCGGCATCCGAGCGCTCGTACAGGCCGGCGCAGCCGGTCGCCGCCAGCAGCGCGTCGGCGATCTCTTCCTTCCAGCGCTCGCAACCCGCCGACAGCACCTGCGCCACCAGCTGGTCGCCGTAGCGGTCGACGATCAGCCCGGGCAATCCGTCGTTCTCGGCGTTGATGAGCCGCCGGGCCCAGGGCCCGCCCTCGTCCGGGGCGCCCCGGCGGGCGACCGCGGCCTCGACCTGCGCGGCGAAGAAGGCGGCGTCGATCTCCTGGTAGGGATCGAAGGTCCACAGGCGGGCGCGGATCTGCGAGTGCGGCGAGTAGGCGCCCATGCCCATGGGCGTGCCGTTGGACGCCGTCACGGTGACGGTGTCGCCCGCGTTGGGCGTGCCCTCGACGCGGGCGATGGCGCCCGAGAAGACCCACGGGTGCCAGCGCCGCAGCGACTTGTCGCGGCCGGGCTTCAGGTGGACGATGGGGCCGGTGCGCGCGCTCATGGCTTGATCCGCGTGATGACGGGCAGGTGGTCGCTGACCTGGGCGAAGTAGGTGCCCGGGCCGGACGGGAACACGGACTGCAGGTGGACGACCGTCGTCAGGGCGCCGGGCGCATCCAGCGCGGCGAACAGCGGCGCGGTCACCAGGATGTGGTCCAGGTGGCTGGGCCGCGGGGGGTACGACCAGTCGCCGCTCGGCCCGAGCGCGACGGCCATGTCCGCGAACCGGAAGGTGTCGGGCGCGTCCAGGAAGTTCCGGAAGACGTTGTTCGGCGGCGCGTCGGTGATGGCGTCGTTCATGTCGCCGACGATGAACACGCGCTTGCCCGCCAGTTCGGTGGCCGCGTACTGCCCGAGCAGGATGCAGGCGTCGCGGCGCCGTGTTTCCTCGTCGTTCGGGTCCGCGGGATCCATCACGCCGTCGCCCATGGCTTTCAGGTGGTTGGCGATCACCACGATCGGCGTGCCGTTCCAGGTGGCTTCGAGCACGTACGGCGAACGCGGGAATTCCCGCCAGTAGTCGCCGTAGATCTCGTAGATGGAAGTGACCTCGAGCCCGCCGTCGGTGCGGTACAGGAAGGCCAGGTTCTGTTGCGCGGGCGCGCCGGTCGCGGCGGAACCGGTCCAGCCAACGAGCGCATTATCAAGTTGGCTGAACGTCGTCGGGTTCGTCATCTCCATGATCGCCAGCACGTCAGGCTGCACGCCCTCGACGACCTGCGCGACCCAACCTGCGGTGGCGGTGGACTTCGGGAAGTTCTCGAGGTTCCAGGTCATGACCTCGAGCGTGCTGTCGGCGCCCACCTTGGCCGCGTCGAACGGGTTGCCCACCGGATCCGGCGTCGACGTGTCCGTCTTGCCGCACCCCGACAACGCGAGCGCGGCCCACAGGCCCACCGGCAGCACCAGCCAACGTCGATTCTCGAACATGCAGGGGCCTCCCGGACCGCTGGGTTTCAGGCGGGTATTATGCACCGCCGGCGCCGGCCGCGCCAGCCGCCGGGACCGGAAGCGGGCGTTCGGGCACCCGGATCCGCAGGCAGACGAAGAATCCGGCCAAAGCGAGCGCCCCGGCCAGCAGGAAAACCCATTGGTGGCCGTAGCGTTCCCAGAGCCAGCCCGAGAGGATGGGCAGGGTCATCGCGACGGCGTGGTCGATGCTCACGCCCAGCGAGATCGTCGGCGTGATGTCGGCCGGGTCCAGGGCGATCTTCTTCAGGTAGGTCGTGCGCGCCACGCGCAGGGCGAACAGGACGTTGTCCAGGATGTAGGCGCCGAAGAGCACCCACAGGTCCCACGGCGCCGGCAGCAAATCCGACGCGAAGGCGTAGACCAGGCAGACGCCCAGCAGCAGCAGCTCGTCGGCCGCCAGCACGATGCGCTCGCCCAGCCAGTCGATGACGTCGCCCAGCAGCGGCCGCATCAGCACGCCGAGCGCCGAGGCGATGAAGTACAGCAACGCGATGGTCGAGACCGACACATGGTGCAGCGAGACCAGCACCCAGGTGCCGAAGACCAGGAAGATCTGCTTGCGGATGCCGAACAGCGCGCTGATCGCGTAGAAGATGCCGTACTCGCGACGGAAGACCAGGCGACGCGACGGCACATCCTGCTTGCCGATCTGCACCCGCAGGTAGAAGAACCCCGCCACCGCGGCGCAGAGCGCGCCGCCCAGGTAGAAGATGTCGTAGCGATCGCCGAGCAGACGGGAGGTCACCCAGACGCCGGACACGCCGAGAATGACGCCCAGGTTGCGGGCACCGCCGAGCTGGCCAAGGCGTCGGCCTTCGGCGCCGGGCTTTGCCAGCTTCAGGCCCAGCGGGCCTTCCACCGCGAAGATGATGTGGTCACCCAGCGACCAGATGATCGTCCACAGGACCAGGAGCGCCGGCCCGCGGGCCAGCCAGCCCAGGCCAAGCGAACCAATGACCGTCGCGATCATCGCCAGCGCGGCGATGCGGCTCTCGCGCATGCGGATCAGCAACAGCCCGACGACCGCGAGGATGATGAATCCCGGGGCCTCGCGCGGCAGTTCGAGCCAGCCGCGGCTGCTGGCGTCGAAACCGTGGACATCGGCGAGGTAGTTGTTGAACGTCGAGGAGATGATGCCCGACACGGCGCCGAAGAACATGGTCGCCAGCACCACGCGCCGGAAGTCGCCTTGCACCTGCCCGGACAGTTCGCGCCACGTCCTCAAGCAAAACTCCCGGACGCGGGCGCTTCGGGTTCCTGGCGCGCAGGCGCCTTCTGGCCCGGCGCCCGGCGGTACAGCCAGGCCAGGTGCGCCAGGCGGTCGCCGGCCGGATCGTCGAAGGCGCCTTCCGGCAGCCGCCAGCTCCAGTTGCCGCTGTCGGCGCCAGGCAGGTTGAAGCGCGCCTCGCGGCCGAGGCCCAGGACGTCCGGCATCGTCGTGATGAAGGTGTGCGCGCACGACTGCAGGCCCAACCGGATGAGCGTCCAGTTCGGCTCGGTGATCGGCGCACCGCAATAGTCCGCAACCATCGCCTTCTCGGCGACCGAGGCCAGGTGGTCCCACCAGCCGAGCACCGGGTCGTTGTCGTGCGTTCCCGTGTACACGACGGCGTGCGGCGCGTGCTCGTGCGGCAGGAAGGCGTTGTCCGGTCCGCTGAAGGCGAACTGCAGCACCTTCATGCCGGGCAGGTCGAACGCCTCGCGCAACGCGTCGACCGCAGGCGTGATGACGCCCAGGTCCTCGGCGATGAGCGGCAGCGCGCCGCCGCCGAAGTCCGCGCGCAACGCCGCAAACAGGTCCGCCCCCGGCCCGGGCATCCAGCGCCCGTCGACGGCGGTCAACGCGCCCGCAGGCACGCGCCAACAAGCATCGAAGCCGCGGAAGTGGTCCAGGCGCACCAGGTCGACCTGGCCCAGGCATGCGCGCAGGCGGTCCTTCCACCAGCGGTAACCGTCGGCCCGGGCGGCCTCCCAGTCGTACAGGGGATTGCCCCACAACTGGCCCGTGGCGCTGAAATAGTCGGGCGGCACTCCGGCGACCGCCAAGGGGGCACCCTTGGCATCCAGTTGGAACAGGTGCGGCTGCAGCCACACGTCGCTGCTGTCGTAGGCGACGAAGATGGGAACGTCGCCCATCAACCGCACGCCCCGTGCGCGCGCGTGGTCGCGCAGCGCCTGCCATTGCGTGGCGAAGAGCCACTGGCGGAAACGGTGCGCATCGATCCGCTTGGCCAGGCGGTCGCGGGCGGCGGCCAGGGCGGCTTCCTCGCGCGCGACGAGCGCCGGCGCCCACTGCGGCCACGGCCGGCCTTCGTGGTCCTCCTTCAGGGCCAGGAACAGCGCCAGCGGGTCCAGCCACGCAGCCTGCGCCGCGCACCAGCCCGCGAACTCGCCCCACGGGCCCTTGCCCCCGTGCGCGCAGAAGGCAGCAAACGCGCGGTCGAGCATCGCGCACTTCCACGTGATGACCGGGCCGTAGTCGACGTGGTCCCGCGGCAGCAGCGGCCGCTCCGCCAGGTCGGCGTCGACCAGCCAGCCTTCGTCGCGCAGGCGCTCGAAGCTGACCAGCAGCGGGTTGCCGCCGAACGCGGACAACGTCTGGTACGGCGAGTCGCCGTAGCTGGTCGGGCCCAGCGGCAGCACCTGCCAGACGGATTGGTTGTGGTCGGCCAGCCAGTCGACGAACCGGTGGGCGCCGGGACCGAGGTCGCCGATGCCGTCGGGACCGGGCAGGCAGGTCGGGTGCAGCAGGATGCCGCTTGCGCGCGGGAAGAGCGGACGTTCACTCATCGACGGACCTCTGTGGCGGAACACCTTCGACCCTGTCGTCCAGCGTCCGCGCCGCAAGCGCGCCCACGATGAACGCCAACTGGTAGCCTTCGGCCAGCGAGCGGAAATGCGAGTTGCACAGGCTGCTGATGGCGACCGTCGTCAGGAAGCCGGCGGCGACCAGGCCGGCCGGTCCGAGCCCCAACCCCTGCCGCACCCCGACCACGATGAGCCCCAGCAGCAGCAAGAGGCCCACGATCCCGTTCTCCATCCAGACATACAGGTACTGGCAGTGCGCATCGGTCATCGGCTGCCCCTGCCAGCTGCCCGATCTCGCCGCCGCGTAGGGCGTATAGACGGCGCCGAACGACGACGTGCCGTAGCCCAGGACCGGGTTCCGCAGGATCAGGCCCCAGGTGTTGGCGTAAAGCACCATGCGCATGCCGATGGACGTTTCGACCGGGCTCGTCCGGTACGTGTGGAATTCCGCCGCGGCCTCACCGAAGCGCTTCTGGATAATCGAGGACGTCGACACGAAGACCAGCATCAGCAGGCCGGCGGCCGCCAGGACCATCAGTCGCCTGCCCGGCCGCAACCGGAGGCTACCGATGACGACGACGGCCGCCGCCAGCGCCACGAGCCCGGTTCGCGACGAACTGACATAAGCGATGTTGAACACCAGCAGGGCGATGCCCGCCCAGGCGACCGGCCGCAGCGCCCGGTGCCAGCTGCGGTCCGTCGCCAGCCAGACGCAGGCGAAGACGGCCGCGACGAAGGCGATGCTCTGGGCCGTGTAGGTGATCATCACGATGCCGTTGCCCTGCCCCCGCGGATTCCGGTGCGCCACCCACAGCCACAGGGAGACGAGCGCCCACGCAATCATGGCCAGGGCGTAGCCGCACGCGAAGCGCCTTTGGGCGGCGACGCGGTCGTACAGGCCCAGGACGACGAAGGCCAGGGGCAGCACCAGCCACGCTTCCAGCGCATGGATGCGCACGGGCCAGAGAGTGGGCGCGTGGAAGAGGCCGA
The DNA here is from genome assembly GCA_903859215.1 of uncultured bacterium. Taxonomy (GTDB): domain Bacteria; phylum Krumholzibacteriota; class Krumholzibacteriia; order LZORAL124-64-63; family LZORAL124-64-63; genus CAINDZ01. Next base: position 51,803 of record CAIOLW010000059.1, read on the forward strand.
CGACGAGCCAGGCCGTCAGGGCCAGCAGCATCTTGCCCAGCGGCTGACGGTACGCGACCTGCAGGATCCGGGTGAGGCGACCGGACGCCAGCACAGCCAGGAGCATCGCCACCAAAAAGACGCTCTTGGCGCCGGTGGACACAGGCGCCGCGACCGCGGACAGCAGTGCGAGCCACTGCGCCGCCGCCAACATGATCGTCGCCTGGCGTCCGTCCCGGTTCATCGGAGTCCCTGCCCCTTCGCTGCGGCCCGCTGCCATCAGAGGTTCCCATCCGGACCGGCGGCGGTCGACAGCTTTCCAACCGGGGGCCCGTCGCCGGCGCGCGCCAAGGCCGCCGCCAGCAACGGCAGCGGCGGCGGCAGCCAGCGGGCCGCCTGGTGGTCGGCGCGCGCGGCGGCAGCCAGCGCCATCACCTGCCGCAGGTGCTCCAGGCCGCGCGGCACGTGGGCCAGGAAACCGCGCCGACCCTTGACCAGGCCCAGGAAGCCGTACGCTCCCAGCGCCTGCATCAGCCGCTGGTGCGCGGCGGCCAGCACCATCGCCCGGACGGCGGCGGGTTCCAGCGACGGCTCGAGGCGCGCGCACACCGCGTCGGCATACCGTTGGAGCATCGCCTCGCGCCGGGCCGGGCGCAAGGACACGTACGGGTCCCACAGCAGCGAGGCGGCGTCGTAGCCGAGCGGCCCCGGGCGCACGCCCTGGAGGTCGACCACGCGCAGGCGGCCGGCCTTCACGAGCAGGTTCTGGGACTGGTAGTCGCGGTGCAGCAGGTACGCCGGCTGCGCCGCGACCACGGCATTGAGGGCGGCGCACTCGCCGTCCAGCGCAGCCACGACATCCGGCGCCAGGCCCAGCAGCCCCAGCAGGAAGCGCTCGCGGAAGTAGTCGGTCTCCCAGCGCAGGCCCGCCTCGTCCAGCGTGAGGTTGAACGCCACCGGACATTCGGCGCGCGCCGCGTCCGTCGCCGACTGCAGGCGCACGATATGGTCGACGGCCGACTCCCACGCGGCCACGGCGCCCGCCTCGTCGGCGGCGATGCCGGCGGCTTGCGAGAAGAGGCTGGCGCGGCCGAGATCCTCCATGACGACCGTCTTCTGTTCGGCGTCCTCGCGCAGGATCGCCGCCGGCCCGAGGTCATGGCGCGCCAGGAAGCGCGACAGGGCGATGAAGCGGTCGTGCTCCGGATCGCCGGGCACGCCGACCATCGCCACGGCCGCCCAGTCGCCGCAAGCCAGGCGCCAGAATCGCCGGTCCGAACCGTGCCCGCGGATGCGCTCGACCGCCACAGTCGGCGCGGCCGACCCCGTCGCGCCCACGTCGGCGTCGGGTTGCGCACCGAGCCAGCGCGCGAACGTGCCCACGTCGTCCCAGGTGATGCCCGCGGGCATCCAGGCACGCACGGCCCCCGGCTCGCGCGCGATCAGGGTCGCCAGGACGTCGACCAGCGACGACGGGCCGCGCGGCACGTCATCCAGGATCCCCCGCCGGAAAGTCGCGACACCGCTGTACGTCAGGCGGCGGACGGCCGCCGGCTCGTCACAGGCCGGCGCCGGCCGGCCGGCCAGCCGCAGCACACGGCCGTCGGCAGCCACCTCGACCGTGTTGACGGCCGGGTGGTCGACCAGCAGCAGCGTGGCCACCGCGCCCGTGGCGCGATGCGCGGCCAGCAGGGCCGCGACATCCGCGTCGGTCAGCACATCGCCGTTGTGCAGCAGGAAATCGTCCGCCTGCGCCAGGAACGCGCGGGCGCCGTCCAGCGCCCCGCCGGTGCCGAGGATCTCCGCCTCGGGGCTCAACGTGAAACGTGCCGCGTCCGCGCGCGCCGCCAGGTGCGCCGCTACCTGGCCGCCCAGGTGGTGCGTGTTGACGACGATGGGCCCCACGCCGGCGCGGTCGAGGTTCGCCACGGCCAGGTCCAGCAGCGCGCGGCCGCCCACCGGCAGCAGCGGCTTGGGCACCAGGTCGGTCAGCGGCCGCAGCCGCGTGCCGTACCCGGCGCACAGGACCATCCCGCGCAGGCTGCCGCCGGCCTCAGGCATAATGGCGGTGCGCCTCGGCCGCGTCGGCGAACGCGCGCAGCTCCTCGAGCCAGCCGGCCTTCATCTGCCACGGCGAGAGGCCGGCCTCGAGCTGCTCGCGCCAGCGCGTGCCGCCGGCCAGGATGTCGATGGGCAGCTTCGTCAGCTCGTATTCGTACGGCGGCTGTTTCCAGGCGAATCCCTCGGGCCACATCTCGCTGATCGCGGAGATGGCCGCGGTGTAGGTCGCCACCGACTCGAAGGTCGCGCGGTCGGTCACGTGCACCTGCACGCCGCCGCAGGCCTGGCCGGCGAACTTGTGGAAAGTGGGCTGGAAGTCGAGCGGCCGGAAGCGGCAGCCCGGCAGGTTCCACGCCTGCAGCACGGCGGCCAGCTTGCGCCCGTCGACGAACGGCGCGCCGAAGATCTCGAACGGACGCGTCGTGCCGCGGCCCTCCGACAGGTTGGTGCCCTCGAGCAGGCAGCCGCCCGGGTACACGAATGCAGCATCGACCGTGGGCATGTTCGGCGACGGCAGCACCCAGGGCAGGCCCGTGGCCTCGAAGTCCTGGGCGCGGCTCCAGCCGTCCATCCACACCACATCCAGTTCCACGTCCAGGCCGCGCCAGGCCACGAAGAACCCGGCCAGCTCGCCGATCGTCAGCCCGTGCCGCATCGGGATCGGCGCCAGGCCGACGAAGGACTTGTACGCGGGGTCCAGCACGTTGCCTTCGACGCCGGTGCCGCCCAGCGGATTGGGGCGATCGAGCACGACGACGCGCTTGCGCCCCTCGGCGCACGCTTCAAGGCACAGCAGCATCGTCCAGATGAACGTGTAGTAGCGGGCGCCGACGTCCTGCAGGTCGATGACCAGGGTGTCGATGCCGTCGAGCATCGCGGCCGTGGGCTTGCGGTGCTCGCCGTAGAGCGAGTACACGGGGATGCCGAGCTCGGGGTCGGTGAACCCCTCCCACTCGATCATGTTGTCCTGCGTCTGCCCGAGGATGCCGTGCTGCGGCCCGAACAGCGCGCACAATTGCACGGCGCCGCCGGACTGCGCCATCAGGTCGCGCGCATGGCGCAGGTTCAGGTCCACCGACGCCGGGTGCACGACCAGGCCGACGCGCTGCCCGTAGAGGGCGCGCCAGCCGGCGGCACGCAGCCGATCCAGTCCCGTCATCACTTGTGTCACGTCCGACTCCCGGTCGGGTTCCGTCGTTCGGTGCCTGCGGTCAGCGCGTGGCGAGCGACTCGATCGCCTCGGCCATGCGCGCCCACGAATACTTCTTCTTCTCGGCCGTGACCGCCGCCGCGAACTCGCCGGCCTTGCCTTCGTCGAAGAACCGCACGATGGCGCCTGCCAGCGCCGCCGGGTCGCCGGGCGGCACCAGGAACCCGGTGCGGCCGTCGAGCACGACCTCCGGCAGGCCACCGACGTTCGTTGTCACGACAGGCCGGTCGTAGTTGTAGGCGATCTGCACGATGCCGCTTTGCGTGGCCGACACGTAGGGCAACACGACGAGGTCGGCCGCCACGAAGTAGCTCTCCACCAGTTCGTCCGGCACGAAGCCGTCGACCAGGCGGATGACGTCGGCCGCGCCCGAGTCGTCGATGCGGTCGAGGTACGGCTGCTTGTCGCCGTAGACGTCTCCCACGAGCAGCACGCGCACGTCGTCGCCGTAGCGTTCCTTCAGCAGCGGCGCCGCGTCAATCAGGTGCAGCACGCCCTTGTACGGCTTGATGAAGCCGAAGAACAACACCAGGCGCGCCGCCCGGGGCAGGTCGAGCCGCGCGCGGGCCGCCTCGCGCGTCGGCCGCGGCCGGCCGGGCGCGCCGAAATCGTACACGGGATGCGGCGCATCCACCACGCAGCGGTCGTCGACGTCCGGCAGCACGATCTTCAGGTCCTGCCGGACCTGCGCGCTCTGCGCGATGAACCCGTGGCCCTGCCCGAGCGCCCGCCGCGTCAGGAACAGGCCGAACGGGTACTTCTCGTGCGGAATCACGTTGTCCAGCAGGTAGATCACGCGCACCTGGGTGCGCCGCCGCAGCAGCCAGGTCACGGCCCAGAAGCCCGGGGCGAAGAACGGGATCCAGTACTTGATGACGAGCGCCCGCGGCGCCGCGCGCCGGATGTCGCGGTACGTCCGCCACCAGCTGAGCGGCGACCACGGCACGAAGCGCGGCAGGTTCGGGTGGTCGAGCCAGGCGGCCGACTCGCCCTCCTGGGCGCTGCCGGGGAACATGAACCCGGGGTACTGCCGCCGGAACGAGGCCCAGAACACCTCGTGGCCGCGCGTCCCCAGTTCCCGCGCCAGCAGGCCGTAGTAGGTGACGATGCCCCCGCGCAGCGGCGGCGCCGGGCCGAGGAAGGCCAGCTTCACGGACGCCCCAGCAGGTCGACCGCGGCCGCCTGCACCGCCATCGCGTCGAGTGACTCGAGGCAGAACGAGGGCGCCGTGCAGCGGGGCTGGAAGTAGCACCCGCAGGGCTGCGGCGGCTGCACGATGGTGCCGCGGCCGTAAAGCTCGAACTCGTGCGGGTTGAAGATGTTGTTGATGAGCACGAGTCGCTTGCCGAGGCCCAGCGCGATGTGCATGGCCATCGTGACGGCCGAGACGACGACGTCGCAGCGGTCGACCAGGCCGATGAAGGTGCGCAGGTCGAAGTGGCCCGGGTAGCAGGCGCCCGAAGCCGCGGCCAGGCGGGCGTTCTTGTCGTTCTCGTCGGGGCCGCCCAGCAACACGACGCCCAGGCCGGCCGCGCGCAGGCCGCGCGCCAGTTCGAGCCAGTGCGACTCGGGCCACAGGCGACTGGTCCAGCGCCCGCCGCAACCGGTGTTCAGGCCGACCAGCGGCGCGCCGGTCGGCAGGTCGAACGCCGGCGCCGGCTCGGGCCGGTCCAGCACGTACGGCTCGCCGGCGAAACTGTAGCCGCAGATCGCGAAGATCTCCTGCAGGTAGCTCAGCCGGCAGTCACGGTTGACGTCGTCGAACAGGCCGGTCTGGAACTTCGCGCGAACGGCGTCGGCCATGTCGGCGCGCACACCTTCGACCAGCGGCCGGCACAGGCCGTGGTCGCCGAGCGTGAAGCCGACCTTGCGGATCGCCGTCACCTCGCGCATCAGCGCACAGGCCTGGCGGTCCTTGTCCAGGTTGATCGCCAGGTCGAACCGCGTGTGGCGCAGCCACAGCAGCGTGCTGGTATCCAGCGCGCGCACGTCATCGACGGCGCGCGGCACCAGCGCCGGGAAGTCCGTCACCCAGGTGATCACTTGGTCGGGGTGCTCGCGGCGCAGCGGCGCCAGCAGCGGCGTCGTGCGGATGACATCGCCGGCGGCGCCGAGCTTCACCAGCAGGATGCGGCCGGTGCGCGCGCGGAACTCGGGGCAACCGTCGCAGTGCACGCCGGCGCGCTTGTGCGGCGCGCAGGGCACGTCGCCGCGGAAGTGGAAGCAGTCGGCGCGGTAGTCCACCCGTTCCATCCTTGCGGCCGGTCAGCGCCCGGCCGGCGTCTCGTGTGCGCGGATCTGCTTCATCGCTTCGCGGGCCTGCACGTTGAGCCCGCTGGGCAGGCCGTCCTGGATGGCCTTGCCGTAGGCGCTCTCGGCCTGTGTCCAGTTGTCCATCGCGACGTAGAGGCGTCCCATGTAGAAGTAGACGACGGCGGCGTCGCCCTTGTCGCGGAACAGCGCCAGGGCCTGCGTGAAGGCGTCGATCGCCTCGAAGTTCCGCTCCAGCACCGCCAGTGCGCGGCCCTTCATCGTCAGCAGCGCCGCGCGCGCGCTGGAGTCGAACTCCAGCCCGCTGTCGAGCACCTTCGTGGTCGTCGCCAGCGCCTCGGCGGCCTGGCCGGCGCCCAGTTCCTTCTCGGCCTGGTCCATGCCCTGGTGCACCGGGGCCGGCAGCGGCGCCCGCAGGCGGCGCAGGTCCGCGCGCAGGTCCAGCGCCAGCGATCGCATGTCGCCGGGCAGTTCGCCGGCCAGCGCCTCCTCCACCAGGGCGGCGGCGCGATCGAGGTACTGCCCGTCGCGCATGAAGCCGGCCAGAAGGACCTTGGCCACGCCGTCCTCGGGATTCTCCAGGAGCGCCGAGCGGCAGTGGTCCTGGGCCTCGAGCCGGCGACCGGCGGCGAAGTCCTCGAGCGCGCGGTTGACGTGGTAGCCGTAGGCGGCGTGCACCTGGTTGCGCGGCGGCCCCTGGAGCGTGACGGTGAAGGCCGCCTCGTGGGCGCCGTTGGTCAGGACGACGATGACCTCTTCGCCCGTGCCCCACGGGACCAGCACCTCGTGGCGCGCCTCGTCGGTCTTGTAGTAGAGCAGCGACTCGCCCTTCATCCGCAGCACGTTCACGTCGCACTGGGACTGGCCGCCGTCGACGATCAACCGCCAGGCGCGGACCGGGATCTGGTCGAACGACACGCGGAACTGGAACGACTCGCCCGGCTGCAGGAAGTAGCTGTCCGACTTGTAGGTCTCCCACGAGTTCCCGGCGGGCGCGGGAGCCGGCGCGGGCGGCATCGCCCAAGCGGCCGGCGCCAGCAGCGCGAGCGCCAGCAACCACGGCGCGATCCGGCGCGGAAGATGCAGCAGGTGCATGATCGTCACCCTCAGGTTGAACCGCGTGGCAAGTTGACCGATACTGGGGCCGAATGTACCGGATGGGCGCAGGGAACTCAAGATGACAGGCGGTTTTCCGCCGCTGCCCGGCCCCCGGGACCGGGATGGAACCCACCGCCGGCCGCCCCCCGCGTCGCCGGCAGGAAAGGAAACCGGGATGACCTTCGACACCCTCCCCGTGACCGGCCCCCGCCGGGCGCGCCGCCGCCCCGCGGCCGGCCTGCCCGCCGCGCTGCTGCCCGGGCTGCTGTGCCTGCTGCTGGCCGCCTGGGGCGCGACGGACGCCGCCGCCCAGGCCACCCAGGGCACGCCCTCGGACCTGCGCCTGGTCGTCCACGACGCCACGACCGGCCTGGCGGGCACCCCCGACCGCGTCGTCATCGACTATGTCCTGGGGACGCCCAACACCATCCTGGACATGAAGCCGGCGGCCGGCGAGTTCACGGCCCCCGGGGTCCCGGTCAAGGACATCGGGACGTACATCGTGACGGTGTGGTACCAGGGCGTGCCCTACTGGTGGCAGAAGCGCGGCTCGGACCTGACCGGCGGCCCGGTCACGCTGGACGTCTTCAGCGTGACCACGGCGCGCGGAAATCTCGCCATCAAGGGCCTGAACTTCGTGGTCCAGCACCGCGAGACCACGGCCGAGATCGAGATGCTGGCCGAGGTCACGAACCTGGCCACGCCGCAGGCCACCGTCTTCGGCCCCGGCGCCACCCTGGAACTGCCCCTGCCCGCCGGATCCACCGAAGTGAAGGCCAGTTACCTGCGCGGGGCCGAGCCGACGCCGGTGGACGTCTCGGTGTCCGGCACGCGGGCCGTGCTGAAGGTGCCGCTGACGCCCGGTTCGACGCGCGTGCGCGTGACGGCGGTCGCACCGTGGCGGGACACGCTGGAAATCCCGATCGGCAGCGACCTGGCGATCGAGGCGTGGAGCCTGCTGACGACCCCGGTGTCGGTCGGCGTGGAAGCCGAGGGCCTGCAGGCGCCGGACGAGAAGACGGTGCCGAACTATGCGCGCCGCCCCGGACCGGCGATCGCCGCCGGCGGCAGCCTGGTCGTGCGGCTCAGCACCGGCACCGCCGCCGGCAAGCCGGAGCCGCTGTTCAGCGCGCCCGCGGCCACCGGGGAGCCCGCAGCGGCCGCCCCGGCGGCGAAGGACACCAGGGCCAACCGTTTCCCGCTGCCCTTGGCCGCGGCGCTCGTGGTGGTTATCATCGGCGCCCTGGTCCTGGTGCGTCGCGGCCGCTCGTAGGCGCCGCGTCCGTCGATCCCCCAGTGCCCGGCCCGCGGGCCGGTTAAGGAGAGTCCATGTCCGGCATCATCGAACTGACGCTCGGCCACAGCCCCGACCCGGACGATGCCTTCATGTTCTACGGGCTGGCCCGCGACAAGCTCGAGACGGGGCCGTACCGCTTCAAGCACGTGCTGCAGGACATCCAGACGCTGAACGAGCGCGCCACGCGCGGCGAACTGGACATCACCGCCATCAGCATCCACGCCTACGCCTACGTGCTGGACAAGTACGCGCTGCTGCCGGCGGGCGCGAGCATGGGCTTCGGCTACGGGCCGATGGTGGTCGCGAAGCAGGCCATCGCGCCGGCCGACCTGGCGGGCATGACCATCGCCATCCCGGGGAAAATGACCTCGGCGTGGCTGGAACTGCAGCTGGCTGTCGACCAACTGGGCGGCGGCAAGGTCAATCCGGTGGTCGTGCCCTTCGACGAGATCATCGAGCGGGTCGTCTCGGGCGAGTTCCCCGCCGGCCTGATCATCCACGAAGGCCAGCTCACCTACCAGGAAGCCGGCCTGGCCGAGTGCCTGAACCTGGGCAAGTGGTGGTGGGAAACGACCGGCCGCACGGACTGGCCGCTGCCTTTGGGCGGCAACGCCATCCACAAGAAGCACGGCGCGGCGATGAAGGACATCAGCGACATCCTGACCGCGTCGATCCGCTACAGCCTGGACAACCGGGCCGCGGCGCTGGACTACGCGCTGGGCTGGGCGCGCGACATGGGTGTCGAGCTGGCGGACGAGTTCGTCGGGATGTACGTCAACGACTGGACGCTGGACTACGGCGACCGCGGCCGGGCCGCGATCACCGAGCTGCTGCGGCGCGGCCACGCCGCGGGGCTCATCCCGAAGGTGGACCAGCTGGAGTTCGTGGGCTGACCCGGGCCATGGGCCATTGGACATGGGACATGGGAAAAGGGGCGGCCACCGGGCCGCCCCTTCGCGTTCTTCGGGGACCGGGCAGGCCGGTCAGGCGCTCGCGGCGTCGGCAAAGCCGCCGGCCGCCTCGGATCGCTGCCGGTACTGGCGGGCGATGAAGCCCTGGACGATGCCCATGGCCAGGTACCGGGCGCGCAGGCGCTCGGGCAGGTGCCGGAAGTCCCGGACGACGCCGCGGCACTCGTGGTGCCCGCAGCGGCACTCGAGCGTCCAGATGCCGTCATCCATCGTGGTCGAGTAGTCGAAGGTCACCTGCTCGCCGGGCTGGATGTCCGCAATCGCGACCAGGAGCCGGTTCTCGACCAGGCCGGCGTTGGGCGCGCACGAGTGGTTGACGAGCACCGCCGGACTGTCGGGCAGGATGTACGTCCGCGCGCCCGTCTGCAGCAGCATGGCGGCCCGCTCGGTGTGGTGGATGGGGTCCTCGCGCTCGAAGCGCGGCCCCCGGTAGCGCAGGATGGATTCACCCTTGCGGATGGCCCGGGCGGCAAACACGCCCCGCCCGAACTCGCAGTCCGCGATGTAGATGCTGTCGGCCACCCGGTGGACCTCCATCGCCGCCTGGGACCCCGCCCGAACCTCCGGAACGCCCTTTCCCCGGGGCGCCGCCGCCTCCTCCACCCGGATTTGGCGTCAGGTACGGATTTGGCGCGAGAACATAGACCAAGGCCCCCGGCAGGTGCAACACGGACCTTTTCCGGGGAGGTAAAAAATCCGCCGATACCCTCTTGACACCGCCTTTCCACTCCCTCTACCTTTTGCCCGCTCCTCATCCGGGCGGGCGTTTCCCGTGACGCCGGCTTTACCCGGTTGTGTTTCCCGGTCCGACCAGCCCGGCCTTAGGAGGTCCGAGCGATGTTGGTGACGCAGAGCTTGCGCGGCGATGGCAAGGGCGAATCGAAGCCCCGCAACAAGCGTAAGTACGACGAGGGTTCCCGCGAGAAGCACCGCCGTGACGACCTCGGCGGTCGCCCGGGCCAGAAACTGCCCAAGCGCGCCCACGGTGGCGATGACGACGACCCGGACGACGCCGAACTCGAGGACGACGACGACTTCGACGACGACGACGACTTTGATATGGATGAGGACGACTTCGACATCGACGAAGACGATGACTTCGAAGCCGGAGACGATTGGGACAAGGACGACGAGTAGGACAAGGCGACGAGTAGCCCCCTCCACAGATCCGCGTTTCCACGCCGAAAGTTGGTTTGCCCATGACCCGGGATCTTCACGAAGATCCCGGGGCTTTCGGCGGTTTGCCGGAAGCCCCGGACTACGCATCGGCGCGCTTTGCCGTGCTGCCCATCCCCTACGACGGGACGTCGACCTGGCAGAAGGGCGCCGACAAGGGCCCCGAGGCCCTGCTCCACGCCTCGGCGAACATGGAGCTCTACGACATCGAGACCGACTCGGAGCCCTGGCGCGCCGGGATCGTGACGATGGCCCCCCAGCGCGGGTTCGACTCGCCCGAGGCCATGGTCGCCTCGGTACGGGCCGAGGCTGACGCCCTGCTGGCGGACGGCCGCACCATCGTCGGGCTCGGCGGCGAGCACTCGGTGTCGATCGGCCTGATCCAGGCCCACGCGGCGAAGTACCCGGGGCTGACGGTGCTGCAGTTCGACGCCCACGGCGACAGCCGGGACGAGTACGAGCACTCCAAGTGCAACCACGCCTGCGTCATGGCGCGGGCGGCCGAATGCGCCGATTATGTGGCCGTCGGCATCCGGAGCATGGACGTCGAGGAGAAGGCCCGGCTGGTGCCCGGCCGGACCATCTTCGCGCACGAGATCGAGGACATCGACACGACGGCCCGTCGCATCCTCGACCGCATCACCGGGCCCGTCTACATCACTATCGACCTGGATGTGCTCGACCCGTCGGAAATGCCGTCGACGGGCACGCCGGAGCCGGGCGGGCTGACCTACCGTCAACTCAAGGGGCTGCTCAGGGCCGTGTGCCGTGAGCGGCAGGTGGTCGGGTTCGACGTCGTGGAACTGATGCCGCGCGTGGAGAACCGGGCCCCCGATTTCCTGGCCGCGAGGCTGACCTACCAGCTGATGGCCTTCGTCCTGTCCTTCGACCATTCGGCCCTCGGCAAAGGAGAGTCCCGGTGAACAAGAAAGAGATCCTGTCCGACGTCCTCAAGCACGTCGACGTCAAGAGCTTCGACGCCCGGCCGCTGATCGCGGCCTACGGCGACATGGCCTTCCAGGCCCGCAACCTGTCGCGCGCGACCGGCATCCTCAACCAGATGCTGGCCGACCGCGAGTGCAGCGTCATCCTGACGCTGGCCGGCTCTCTGTGCAGCGCCGGCCTGAAGGACGCGCTGGCCCTGATGGTCGAGAACAACATGGTCGACGCCATCGTCTCGACCGGCGCCAACATCGTCGACCAGGACTTCTTCGAGGGCATGGGCTTCCGCCACTACAAGGGCGCCCCCCACGCCGTCGACGACCAGAAGCTGCGCGAGCTGGGCATCGACCGCATCTACGACACGTACATCGACGAGGACGAACTGCGTGAATGCGACATGGCGATCGCCGAGATCGCCGGCACGCTTGCGCCCCGCGCCTACTCGTCGCGCGAGTTCATCCACGCCATGGGCGCCTGGCTGGACAAGCGCGGCCTGGGCTGCGAGCACTCGATCGTGCACGCGGCGTACAAGAAGGACGTGCCCATCTTCTGCCCCGCGTTCAGCGACTGCTCGGCGGGCTTCGGCCTGGTGCACCACCAGTGGCACAACGAGAAGTACCTGACCATCGACTCGGTGGCGGACTTCCGCGAGCTGACGCGCATCAAGATCGAAGCGGGCGAGACGGGCATCTTCATGATCGGCGGCGGCGTGCCGAAGAACTTCACCCAGGACGTGGTGGTGGCCACCGACATCCTGGGCGAGGAGAAGCCCATGCACAAGTACGCGCTGCAGATCACCGTGGCCGACGAGCGCGACGGCGCCCTGTCGGGTTCGACGCTGCAGGAGGCCTGCTCGTGGGGCAAGGTCGACACCGCCTTCGAGCAGATGGTGTGGGCCGAGGCCACGCTGGTGCTGCCGCTGATGGTCAGCGACGCCTGGCACCGCGGCCTGTGGAAGGAACGCACGGCACGGCAGTTCAACAAGCTGCTGGCCAATTCGGGCGCCACGGCCTAGCGCCGCGACCGACCGCAAGGGGATGGGGGCCGCGCCCGGTGCGCGGCCCCTTCCATTTCCCGGGCGGCGCCCCCTCTCGACGCTTCCCTCCTTGCGCCCCCTGTGGCACAGTGGGTTCCGCGCCGCGGCTGTCCGGCGCCGGCGCCTGCCGCGGCGGGTTCCGGGCGCACCGGCCGACACGCCCGACCCGTGGGTGGCGCCCACTTCGCCAAAGGATTTCACCCGATGCATCCGCGCACCCTAGCCGGCCTCGGCATGGCCATGCTGGCGGCCGGCATCATGTCCGCCTGGTACCTGACGCGGGACTCGCGGGCCGCCAAGCCCGCCGACGCGCACAGCGTCGCGGAGGCCCCGCCCCTGGTGCCCGGACTGCAGGTCGAACCGGCCGGCCCCCAGGACGTCGCCGTCTTCCTCGAGCAGTACAACACCCAGTACCGCCGCCTGTGGGCGGCCGCCGAAGGCGCCAAGTTCACGGCCGAGTCCGACATCACCGACGCCAACTCGACCGCGCGCGTCGAGGCCGGGCGCGCGCTGGGCGACTACGTGGGCAGCACCGAGGTTATCGACAAAGTGCGCCAGATGCGCGGCCGCCCCGACGTGACGCCCCTGCAGGAGCGGCAACTGAACGCCGCCTGGCGCCTGGCCGCCCACTACCCCGCGCCCGTCGGCGAGCGCGTGCGCTACCTGATCTCGACCGAGGCCCAGGCCACCGACAGCCTGTACGCCACCACCTGGATGCTGAAGGTCCCGGGCCGCCCCGAGCGCGCCGTGACGCCCAACGGGCTGGACGAGATGGTCGCCGGCAGCCGGGACCTGAAGCTGCGGCAGGCCGCCTGGGAGTGCAGCAAGGACGTGGGCCCGCGCCTGCGCGACCTGCTGGTCGACCTGCAGGGCCTGCGCAACGGCGTCGCGCGCGAGATGGGCTTCTCGTCGTACTTCGGGCTCGAGACCGACAACTACGGCATGAGCGCGGACGAGATGATGACGTTGATGGACGACCTGGTCGTGGGCATCATGCCGCTGTACCAGCAACTGCACTGCTGGACGCGCTACGAGCTGGCCCGCCGCTACAACCAGCCGGTGCCCGACCGCATCCCCGCGCACTGGCTGGACAACCGCTACGGGCAGGCGTGGCCGGGCATCGTCGAGGACATCAACCTGGACGCGAAGCTGAAGCAGGTGCAGCCCAGCTGGATCGTGCAGCAGGCCGAGGGTTTCTACGTGTCGATGGGCTTCCCCCGGCTGCCGGCCGATTTCTGGGCGCGCAGCGACCTCTACGAACTGCCGCCCGACTCGCCGCGCCGCAAGAACACGCACGCCTCGGCCTGGCACGTCGACCTGGACCAGGACGTGCGCGCGCTGATGAGCGTCAAGCCGAACTACGAGTGGTTCAGCACGACGCACCATGAGCTGGGCCACGTCTACTACTACCTGGCCTACAGCCGGCCCGAGGTGCCGCCCATCCTGCGCGAGGGCGCCAACCGCGCCTTCCACGAGGGCATCGGCACGCTGGTCGAACTGGCGGCCGGCCAGGTCCCGTACCTGAAGCAGGCCGGCATCCTGGCGCCCGAGGCGGCGCCCGACCAGATCCGCTGGCTGCTCAACCAGGCGCTGACCGGCCCTGTCGTCTTCCTGCCGTTCGCCTGCGGCACGATGACGCACTGGGAATACGACCTGTACGAGAAGGACCTGCCGCGCAACCTCTACAACACCCGGTGGTGGGAGTACGCGGCGAAGTACCAGGGCATCGTGCCGCCGTCGCCGCGCGGCGAGGAATGGTGCGACCCGGCGACCAAGACGCACGTCATCGACGACCCGGCGCAGTACTACGACTACGCGCTCAGCGAGGTGATCCTGCACCAGCTGCACCGCTACATCTGCCGCGAGATCCTGCACCAGGACGTGCACGAAGCGAACTACTACGGCAACAAGGCCGTGGGCGACTACCTGGATTCGATCATGCGGCTGGGCGCCACCCGGGACTGGGCGCAGGTGATGCGCGAGGCGACGGGCGAGGAACTCTCGAGCGCGGCGCTGCTCGAGTACTACGCGCCGCTGCAGGCGTGGCTGGAGCAGCAGAACGCCGGGAGGGTCGTCGCGTTCTAGCGTGGCGAGGTGGGGACACGAAGATCCCGGGC
>CAIOLW010000060.1 GCA_903859215.1 uncultured bacterium
CGGCAGGTCATCCTCGACTTCACGGACAACGGGCCGGGGCTGACCCCGGACGTCCGCGCGCAGGCCTTCAACCCGTTCTTCACCACCCGGCACGGCGGCTCGGGGCTGGGCCTGTCGATCACCTACGAGATCATCACGGCGCACCGCGGCTCAATCGAGTTCGTCGATCCCGAGACGCCCCCGGGCGCCCATTGCCGCATCTACCTGCCCCTCGACAAGCCCACCGCGGAGGCGACATGACCCCCAAGACACTGCTGGTCGTCGACGACGAAAACGCGATGCGCCGCAACGTCATCGACCTGCTTTCCGGCCCCACGCTGCGCGTCATCGAGGCGCCCGACGGCGAGACGGCGCTGACGATGCTGCAGGCCGAGGACGTCGACGTCGTGCTGCTGGACCTGCACATGCCGGGCATCGACGGCATCGCGACCCTGGCGCGCATCAAGGCCCACTGGCCCGAGCTGCCGGTCATCATGTTCACCGCCTACGGGACCAGCGAGCGCGTCATCGAAGCGATGAAGATGGGCGCCTACGACTACATCGAGAAGCCGTTCGACGCGACCGACATCCAGATCGTCGTCAACCGCGCCGTCGACTACGCCGGGCTGGTCACCGAGCTCAGCTCGCTGCGCCACCAGGCGCCCGAGCGGAAGGGACCGAACGACGGCGGCATCACCGTCATCGGCCACGCGCGCTGCATGCAGCAGGTGTTCAAGAAGGTGGGCCAGGTCTCGTCCAGCGAGGCCCCCGTCCTGATCGAGGGCGAGAGCGGCACGGGCAAGGAGCTGATCTCGGACGCCATCCAGCGCCACTCGGCGCGGGCCCGCAGCGTCTACGTGAAGGTCAACTGCGGCGCGCTGTCCGAATCGTTGCTCGAGAGCGAGATCTTCGGCCACGAGCGCGGGGCCTTCACCGGGGCCACGAATATCCGGCTTGGCCACTTCGAGACCGCCAACGGCGGCACGCTGCTGCTGGACGAGATCACGAGCATGTCGCCGCGCCTGCAGGTGCAGCTGCTGCGCGTGTTGCAGCAGGGCACGTTCTTCCGCGTCGGCGGCGAGAAGAGCCGGCAGGCCGACGTGCGCCTGATCGCATTGTCGAACCGCCACCTCGAGGACGAGGTCGAGGCCGGCCGCTTCCGCGCCGACCTGTTCTACCGCATCAACGTCATCCGCATCATCCTGCCGCCCCTGCGCGAACGGATGGAGGACGTGCCCCTGCTCGTGCGCCACTTCGTCGAGAAGTACGCGCCGGGCCGCGACATCGTCGTGCCCGACCAGACCATGGCGCGGCTGATGAGCCACAACTGGCCCGGCAACGTGCGCGAGCTGGAGAACGCCGTGCAGCGGGGCCTGGCCCTCTCCCACGGCAAGTACCTGAACATCGAGACCGGCATGACCGGGTCGGGCGACGACGCCACGGGGATGTTCTACCGCAGCGAGCTGCAGAAGGGGCGCTCGGTGAAGGAGATCCTCGACGACATCGAGAGCCGGATCATCCGCGAGACCCTGGCCGAGCAGGGCGGCAACCGCAGCCGCACGGCCGAAGTGCTGCGCGTGCACCGCCGGTACCTCTACACGAAGATGAAGCAGTACCGGATCCGATAGCGGATCTGTGACCCAAGCGGGCAACGGGGTGTGCTGAATCAGCACACTTCGGGCGCCAAATACCCGTTATTTCACTGATATTGCACAAGTTACGCATGGCACGCCCCTTGCCTTTCCGCCCGGGACAAGGCTCTCCATGTACCCGAGGAGTGGACCCCGTGCTCGCACCCCTTTGGCTTCTGCTGATCATGCTGGCCGTGTTCGTGGCCTGCATCGTCCTGGCGCGCCTGCCCAACGGCCTGTCCCTGATCCTGGCCGCGGTGGCCGGCTCGCTGGCCGCCGGCCAGGGCGTGCCGATGCACCACATGGTCGAGGGCGCGTTCGCCTACATCGACCCGATCCTGCTGATCGCCTCGGCGATGGTGTTCATGGCGTCGCTCGAGGACTCGGGCGCGCTCGGCAGC
The DNA here is from genome assembly GCA_903859215.1 of uncultured bacterium. Lineage (GTDB taxonomy): Bacteria > Krumholzibacteriota > Krumholzibacteriia > LZORAL124-64-63 > LZORAL124-64-63 > CAINDZ01. Next base: position 2,012 of record CAIOLW010000060.1, read on the forward strand.
ATCAGCCGCAGCCTGATGATCGGCCTGCACCGCCAACCGGTGCTGCTGATCATGGGCATGACGATCTTCATCATGTTCCCCGGCATGATCACCGGCCAGTCGACCGCCACGGTGCTGACGACGGGCGCCATCGCCGCGCCGGTGCTGATCGCGCTGGGCATCCCGCGCGCCAAGGTGGGCGCGATGATCGCGATGTCGGCGGTCTACGGCATGATCGCCCCGCCCATCAGCCTGCCGACGATGATCATCGGCAGCGGCGTGGACATGCCCTACACGGGCTTCGAGATCCCGCTGCTGATCGCGACCCTGCCCCTGGCCTTCGCCGTGAACCTGGGCCTGGCCTGGCCGCACCTGCGGCGCATCGACCTGCAGGCGGTGCTGCCCGAACTGGGCGAAGACCACGCCAGGCGCTACGGCTTCCGCCTGTTCCTGCCGCTGGTGGTCGTCGGCGGCCTGCTGGCGGCCATCCGCATGATCCCGGCGGTGTCGATTTCGGTCGGCGTCGCGCTGGTGTTCCTGATCGGCGCCCTGGTCGGCGCGGTGACCGGCCGGCGCTTCAACCTGGCCCGCTCGGCGCAGCGGTCGCTGCGGCAGGCCCTGCCGGTGCTGGGCATCCTCGTGGGCGTGGGCGCCTTCATCCAGGTCCTGACGCTGGTGGGCGTGCGCGGCATGATGGTCGTCGAGGCGCTGGCGCTGCCGTCGTTCTGGAAGTTCGCCGGCGTCGCGGTGATGATGCCGCTGTTCGGCGCCGTCTCGTGCTTCGGCTCGGCCTCGGTGCTGGGCGTGCCGTTCCTGCTGTCTTTCCTCGGGCACAACGAGATCGTCGTGGGCGCTGCGCTGTCGATGTTCGCCGGCCTGGGCGACCTGGTGCCCCCCACGGCGCTGGCCAGCTTCATGGCCGCCCAGATCGTGGGCGAACCGAAATACCTGCGCGTCGCGAAGTACACGGCGCTGCCCGGCATCATCACGATCCTGTGGGCCATCGGGATGATCCTGCTGGCCAACCCGATCGCGCGACTGATTCCCCGTTGAGGAGGACGCCATGGTGCTGACCTGGATCTACCAAGCCATCGTCCTTCTGCTCTGCGTCTTCCTGGTCTGGGAGATCATCGTCGAGCGGAAGTTGGCGCGACAGCTGACCGCGGCGGTCGTGCTGGTCCCGATGGTGCTTCGTCTGCTGATGATCAAGTAGGAGTGTATCCATGGCCCGCCCGTCGTTCCGCGCCTCGAGGCAATCGCTGACCGCCGCCGGCGCCCTGCTGGCCGTCGCCCTGGTCGTGGCGTTCTCGTCCCGCGCGTTCCTGGAGCAGCACAAGGTCGAGGCGCTGCATCCGTCGCCGGCGCTCAAGCGGGTGTTCCCGCTCAGCGAGATCAACCCGAACCTGAAGGGCACGCCCGGCGACACCGACGTCTACATGTACGAAGGCCCGGGCAAGGGCGGCTCGCTGCTGGTCATCGGCGGCACGCACGCCTCGGAGATCGCCGGCGTCATGACCGTCGCGCTGCTGGTGGAGAACCTGAAGGTCGATGCGGGCCGCGTGTTCCTGATCCCGCACGCCAACGCCAGCGCGATGACGCACGACGAACCGCAGGAGGCCCACCCCAGGCACGTGTACTTCGACACGCCCGGCGGCCGGCGCGCCTTCCGGCTGGGCGCGCGCTTCACGAACCCGGTGCACCAGTGGCCCGACCCGATCACCTACGCGCAGCCGGGATCGGGCACCATGCTGGCGGGCGCCGAGACGCGCAACCTGAACCGCGCCTACCCGGGCATCGAGAACGGCAACCTGACCGAGCGCGTGGCCTGGGGCATCACCGAACTGATCCGGCGCGAGGGCATCGACCTCTCGTTCGACATCCACGAATCGTCGCCGGAATACCCGGTCATCAACGCCATCGTGGCCTCGGAGACCAGCCAGGACGTTGCCTCGTACGCGGCGATCTCGCTGCAGTCGGACGGCTGGGAGTTCGCGCTCGAGCCGTCGCCGCCCAACTTCCACGGCCTGAGCCACCGCGAGTGGACCGACCACACGAAGACGCGGCCGATCCTGCTGGAGACCGCCAGCGCGGTGATGGGCCGCCTGCGCGGGCCCACCAACGCCGAACTGGCGACCGTCGGCAAGGACCCGCAGTACGTCAAGGCCGCCAAGATCGGCGCCATCAGCGTGCCCTTCGACGAGAACGGCATCTCCATCGAGGTGCGCGTCGCGCGCGACCTGGCCGCCATCGGGGCGATCGTCAGCGCGTTCAACGACCTGGTGCCGGACCGCGCCATCCTGGTGGGCGGCTGGCCCGATCCCAAGGAACTGGTCGCGCACAAGCTGGGGGATTATCTGGCGGCGCCGTAGGGCGGATTACTAGTGGCGGGGGCTTTGCATGCGGTATCCGGTGATCGCGGGCGCGGGGTTGGTTCTGCTGGCGCTGGTCTGCCTGGGGCAGACTGCGGCGTGGGCTGCCGCCGGCGCCGCTGACCGCCCGCATATCACGGTCGCGGTGACAGACTCGGGCCTCGGCGGCCTGTCCGTGGTCGCCGCCGCCGAACGCAGCCTGCGCGAAGCGGGCGTCACCGCCGACATCGACCTCGTCTTCTGCAACGCCCTGTTCGACGCCGACAGCGGCTACAACAGCCTCCCTTCCCGCGAAGCCAAAGTGGCGATGTTCGACCGCGCGTTGGCCGGCCTGGCGGCCGAGTGCCGGCCCGACCTCGTCGTCATCGCGTGCAACACTTTGTCCGTCCTTTACAAGGATACCGCGTTCGCCGCGCGCGGAGCCGTACCGGTCATCGACATCGTGGACTGCGGCGTCGACCTCATCGCCTCGCGGCTGCCGGCCGGCGGCCCGGGCGCGGTCATCATCCTGGGCACCGAGACGACGGTCGGCGAAGGCACGCACAAGTCCGCGCTGGTCGCGCGGGGCTACGCCGCCGATCGCATCATCACGCAGGCCTGCCCGCAGCTGGCGTCGTGCATCGAGGCTGGGTTCGACAGCGAGGAGACGACGTTCCTGGTCGACGCGTATGTTGGGGATGCGACGTCCGGTTTCGGCGGCGCGGTGCCGGCGCCGCTGTACGTCAGCTTGAACTGCACGCATTTCGGGTATGCGCTGGGTGCGTGGCAGGCGGCGTTTGCCGGCCACGGCATCGCGGTGGACGAGGTGCTGGATCCGAACCAGTCTTTGGCCGATGAGGTGCGCGGGTGGCTGGGGGCGCATGGGGCGACGGCGGTGCCTGACGGCGCTGCGGCCGGCAGGGTGAACGTGCGCGTCGTGTCGATGCCGGAGATTGCGCCGGCGGCCATTGCTTCGATCTCGCGGTGGCTCGAGGGAGTCTCGCCGGCCACGGCCGCGGCGCTGCGGGGGTATGAGCGGCGGGTGGGGTTGTTTTCGACGGCCGATTTGCGGCCGGGCGTCGGGGCGCGCTGAGGAGTTGCGCCGGCGCAAGTGCGCGGTGGCGCGAGTATAGCGAGTTCATGAGAGTTGCGCCGGCGCAACTCCCCTACTCCTCCTCCACCACCACCCGCGGCAGCCAAGGCAGCGTCAGCAACCCCGGCACCCCCAGCGCCAGCACCAGCAGGAAGAAGTGCCGGTAGCCGATGGCCTCCTGGATCTTGCCGCTCACCATCCCCGGCAGCATCATGCCCAGCGCCATGAACCCGGTCGCGATGGCGTAGTGCGAGGTGCGGTGCTCGCCCTTCGACAGCCTCATCAGCACGACCATGAACGCCGTGGTGCCCAGCCCGTAGCCCAGTTGCTCGATCGCCACCAGCGGGAAGGCCAGCGCCGGTCCCGGCTGTGCGTACGCCATGTAGAGGTAGGCCGCGTGCGGGATGTTGAGCGTCAGCGCCAGCGGCCACAGCATGCGGCGCAGGCCGAACTTCGCGATGAGCCAGCCGCCCGAGATGCCGCCCAGCACCAGGCAGCCCAGCCCGACGGTGCCGTAGGCCAGGCCCACCTGCTGCGTCGTGAAGCCGAGGCCGCCGTCGGCCCGGGCGTCCAGCAGGAAGGGCGCCGCCAGCTTGAGCAGCAGGGCCTCGCCCAGGCGGTAGAGCAGGATGAACCCGAGGACGGCCGCGACGCGCGGCTGCCGGAACCAGTCGATGATAATGGTGAGCCAGCCGTCGCGCGGCGCGGCGGTCTTGAGGGCGGTGGCTTCAAGGGCGCGCGCCTCGCGCGTGTCGGCGGCCGGGCGCGGCAGCGCGAACGTGTGCCACAGCCAGAGCAGCGCGTAGAGGCCGGCGGCCAGGGTGAACGCGGCGGTCCAGGCCGCGGGCACCGACGACAGGCGCGTCTCCCAGCGGCCGGCCAGCGTGACGAGCAGGCCCGAGCCGAAGATCATCGCCGCGCGGTAGAACATGGTGCGCACGCCGACGAACCAGGCCTGCTGCTGCGGCTCGAGCGCGTAGAGGTAGAACCCGTCGGCCGCGACGTCGTGCGTGGCCGAGACGAAAGCCGCCACCGCGAACATCGCCATGGTGACCGGCAGGAACGCCGGCAGGCGCAGCGCGGCGGCCACGCCCGCCAGGCAGACGGTCATCAAGAGCTGCGTGCCGAGGATCCAGCCGCGCTTGGTGCCGCGCGTGTCGACCAGCGGCCCCCACAGCATCTTGATGACCCACGGCAGGTACAGCCAGCTGGTCATGAACGCGATGGTCGCGTTGTCCACCTGCAGGCGCTTGTAGACGATGACCGAGACGGTGTTGACCAGGATGTAGGGCACGCCCTCGGCGAAGTAGAGCGTGGGCACGAA
>CAIOLW010000061.1 GCA_903859215.1 uncultured bacterium
CGATGAGCACGACGCGCGGCCCGCCGAAGGCGACAGGCCCGACCTGGACGATGGTCGTCGCCTGGCCCGGCTGGCGCGCGGACAGCGGAATGCTGCCGGCAATTCGCAAATCATCCCTCACGGCAAGTATTCCTTCACGACAAGAATTTCTTCACGACAGGCAACCCATCAGGACAGGATCTCCCGCAGCGCCGCCACGCAGCGGTCGTTCTCCTCGGGCAGGCCCACGCTGATGCGCAGGGCGCCCTCTCCCAGCCCGAACGCGTGCATGGGGCGCACGATCACGCCCTTCATCAGCAGGGACGTCGTCAGCAGCAGGGCCGACTTCATCCGGTCCGGGCAGCTGTTGCACCGCACCAGCAGGAAGTTCGCCTGGCTGGGCACGACCTGGAAGCCGACGGCCTCGAGGTTCCTGGCCAGCCGCTCGCGCTCGACCGTGTTGCGGCGGGCGCGCTCGGCCACCGCGCCGGGGTTCTGCAGGCAGGCCACGGCCGCCGCCTGGCTGAGCGAGTTCACGTTGAACGGTTCGCGCGTCTTGTGGAGCTCGGTGATCAGGCCCACGTGCCCGATGCCATAACCGATCCGCAGGCCGGCCAGCGAGTGGATCTTGCTGAACGTGCGCAGCGAGATGAGGTTCGGGTAGTCCTCCCGCATCGCAAGCGTCTGCGGGTAGTCCGGCGCCGTGACATACTCGTAGTAGGCCTCGTCGACCGCCACCACCACGCGCGGCGGCACCAGCTTCATGAAGGCCGTGAACTCGTCGGCCGTGTTGTAGGTGCCCGTCGGGTTGTTCGGGTTGCAGACGATGACCAGCTTGGTGTTCGCGTCGATGGCTGCGGCCATGGCGGGCAGGTCGTGGCGGTCGTCGGCGCCCAGGGGCACCGCGCGCCCGCACTCGAAGTGCACGGCGGTCGTGAGCGCGTAGACGATGAAGCTGTGCTGGCTGAAGACGACGTTCTCGCCCGGCGACACGAGCGCGCGGATGAGGATGTCGATGACCTCGTTGCTGCCGTTGCCGAGGATCAGTTCGTCGGGCGTGACGCCCAGGTTGGCCGCGAGGGCCTCGGTCAGCCGGAAGGCCGACGAGTCGGGATAGCGGTTGAGGTCGCGCGCGGCGACGGCGATGGCTTCGAGCACCTCGGGCAGCGGGCCCTCCGGGTTCTCGTTGCTCGCCAGCTTGATGACGTCGCCCAGCCCGAGTTCACGCCTCACTTCGCAGATGGGCTTGCCCGGGCTGTAGGGCCGGGTGGCGAGGATGCCGGGACGGAACAGGGACTTGAAGTCGATCATCGGTGGCCTCCGGCTCGATGTGCCCGTGTCCTGCTCGATCGGCGTCTTCGTCGTTCCCATGGTCAGTCGTCACCTCGCGTCGTCTTGCGCGTGACCGCCGGCCGGCGAGCGCCGGCCGGCTTGTGCGGGGCGGCTGCCTTGCGCGGTCCTGCCGGATTGCGCGGCCCGCCCGGCTTCTTCGGCCCGGTGGCTTTGCGCGGCCGCGGCCGCTGCTTGTCGTCGGCCTCGGCTGCCGCCCGCAGCGCCGCCACTTCCGGCGCGGTCAGCCGCCTGAAATCGCCCGCGTGCAGCAGGCCGAGCGTCACCGGCCCGAAAGCCACGCGGTGCAGGCGCGTCACCGTCTGCCCGAGGGCGGCGAACATGCGCCGGACCTGCCGGTTGCGCCCCTCGTGCAGTTCCATCACCCAGTGCCGGCCGTCAGCCCGGCGCCGCGGCCGCAGGCGACAGGGCAGGCACGGGCGGCCGTCGAGTTCAATGCTGCCGTCGGTCAGCGTCGGCAGGAGTTCCTCGGGCAGGGGCAGCGCCAGCTCGATCTCGTAGGCCTTCCAGACCCCGGAGCGCGGGCGGCACAGGGCCTGGTTGAGCGTGCCGTCGTCGGTCCAAAGGAGCAATCCCGTGGACGTCTGGTCAAGGCGCCCGACAGGCACGAACCGCTCCGGCAGTTCGGCCCGCTGGCGCCACTCGCGCAGGTCGTCCTGGCCGGCCTGGGCCTTGAGGGTGCAGGTGACGCCGAAGGGCTTGTGGAAGGCGTAGACGCGGGTGTCCTCGGGCAGCTCGATGGGGCGGCCGTCGACCGCCACCTTGTCGTGGTCGGGGTCGACCCGTCGGCCGAGGTCGGTGACGACCTTGCCGCCGATGGTCACGCGCCCGGCCGTGATCAGATCCTCGACGGCGCGGCGCGAGCCGTGGCCGGCGCGCGCCAGGAACCTGTTCAGGCGGATGCCCTGGTCCTCGGGAGTCATCGGACCTCTTCGTCGTCGGGTGCGGCTTCCTCGATCACGGGTTCAGCGGCAGGCGCACCGGCGTCGGCTTCCGCCTCCGCCTCGCCCTCCGGGGTCTCCTCGCCGTCCTGTCCCACCGAGATCTCCTCGGCGATGTCGGCCACGGAGGTCTCCGGTGCGGCGAAGTACTCCTCGAGTTCCTCGTCGGTGACCTCGCGGCCGATGCGACTGGCGAACTCCTTGAGCTGCTCGCGGTCGTCGAGCACGCCCTCGAGCGCCGGCAGGTCGGGCAGCTGTCCGAGCCCCTTGAGGCCCATGTGATTGAGGAATTCGCGCGTCGTGCCGTAGAGCAGCGGGTTGCCCACGCTCTGCGAGCGGCCCACCACGGTGATGAGGTTGCGCTCGGTCAGCGTGCTGATGGCGCCGCTCGAGTTCACGCCGCGGATCTCGTCGATCTCCAGCCGCGTGATGGGCTGGCGGTAGGCGATGATCGCCAGCACCTCGAGCCCGGCCTTCGACAGGCGGGTGAAGCTGCGCGACTTGAGCAGGTTGTCGACCAGCGGCGCATACTCGGGCCGCGTGGCGATCTGCCAGCCGCCGCCGAACTCGACGACAGTGAACGCCTGGCCGGCGGTCGTGTAGTCCTGCTCGAGCTCGGCGATGGCCGCGCGGATCTCCGCGTTCTCCCGCTCGGGGAAGATCTTCTTCAGCCGCGCGATGGTCAGCGGGCTGTCGGTGGCGAACAGCAGGGCTTCCAGTTCCCTCTTCAAATTTCCATCTCCAGGGCGCGCAGGTCCCGCAGTTCGTCGTGACTAGTCCTTGTCGTCCTCGTCGTCGTCGACATCGACGTCGTCATCGTCGTCGTCGTCCCAGTCGTCCTCGTCGTCGTCGTCCCAGTCCTCGTCATCGTCGTCATCGTCGGCAGCGCCCGCGTCGTCGTCGCCGTCTTCATCGTCGTCCTTGGGCGCGGCGGCCGTGACGGTCTCGCTCTTGTCGCTGGCCGTGACGGCCTCGGTCTTGTCGGCGGCTTCCTCGTCGTCGCTGCCGCCGGTGCCGGCGTCATCGTCGCCTTCCTCCCAGTCCTCGTCATCGTCATCGTCCCACTCGATGTCGTCGTCATCATCATCATCATCGGTCTCGTCGGACCAGGCTTCCTCGTCCTCCTCCTCGTCGAGGACGGCAGTGGCCGGACCGGCGGTGCCGGCGCTGTCCTCCGGGGAGTCGGGCGCGCCGATCTGCTCTCCGGGCTCGGGACGACGCAACCAGATGGGACCCAGGGGTTCGGTTTGTACGAACACGAGACGACCTCGCTTGACCATCTCCAGGATGGCGATGAAGGTGACGACGACTTCCATCTTGATGGTGTCGTCAGAGAACAACTCCTCGAAACGGACCAGGGTGCCGTCGTCGGTGCGGCCGGCGATCAGCTCTATCTTCTCGCCCACCGTGAAGGGCTCGCGCACGATGTCGTGCACCGGCCGCTTCCGCACACGGTCGTAGATACTGGCCAAGGCCGCCAGCAGATCGAACATCTCGATGCGCAGTTCCGGCTCGACGGCCAGGTCGTTGGTGAACGGGAAGCGCATCTGCCGCGTGTGGTACTGGCGCCGCTCGTCCTCGCGCTCCTGGAAGGCGTTCGCCGCCTCCTTGAAGCGCTTGTACTCGAGCAGGCGACGCACCAGTTCGGCGCGGGGATCCTCCTCCTCGTCCTCCTCCACGTCCACGCGCGACGGCATCAGCATCTTCATCTTGATGACCAGCAGCGTGGCGGCCATGGCGATGAACTCGCCGGCCTGGTCGAGGCTGACCGACTGCATCACCTCGATGTGCCGGATGAACTGGTCGGTGATGCGCGCGATCGGGATGTCGTAGATGTCGACCTGGTCCTTGTCGAGCAGGTACAGCAGCAGGTCCAGCGGTCCCTGGAAACCCGTGAGCTCGATCTGGTACGCAGCGCTCGAGCGGAAGTAGTCCAGCTCGGGCGGCAGGGCGTCGAGGTTCCAGGTCTCCGGGCCGCCGCGCTCGCGCCGAACGGGCAGCGGGGCGGCGCCGTCGGAGGCGTCGAGGATGTCGCTGTCCTGCGTGTCGGCGTTCTGCACGTCGCTGTCCTGCACGTCGTCTTCTTTCCGGTCGTCCATCTAGCCGATGCCCATCGCGTCATGGACGCGCGCCAGGGTGCCTTGCGCCAGCGTGCGGGCGCGGTCGCACCCGGCGGCGATGATCTCGTCCAGGCGCGCGGGGTTCGCCTCGAATTCGGCGCGGCGCTCGCGCAGCGGCGCGAAGTGGGCGATGGCGCCTTCGGCCAGCTGCTTCTTGCAGTCGACGCAGCCGCGCGCGGCGGTGCGGCATTCCTCGGCCACCTGCGTGAGGGCTTCCGGCAGGAACTTCTGGTACCACGTGTAGACGCTGCAGACCTCGGGATGGCCGGCGTCGCTGCGGCGCAGTCGCGCCGGGTCTGTGAACGCGGGCTTGATCCGCTCGCGGATCTCCTCCGGCGAGGCGGAGATCTCGATCGTGTTGCCCATCGACTTGCTCATGCGCCCGCCGTCGGTCCCGGGGAAGCGCGCGAACTTCGTCACCAGCGCCTCGGGCTCGGGGAAGACGTCGCCGAACAGGAAGTTGAAGCGCCGCGCCATCTCGCGTGTCAGCTCGAGGTGCGGCAGCTGGTCCTCGCCCACGGGCACGGCGTGCGCGCGGTAGGCCAGGATGTCGGCGGCCTGCAGCACGGGGTAGCCCAGGTGGCCGAAGCTGATCTCGCCGCCCAGGTTCAGGTCGCGCACCTGCTCCTTGAACGTCGGGTTCCGCTGCAGGCGGCCCATGCTGATCATCATGCTCATGACCAGGAACAGCTCGGCGTGCTCCTTGATCGACGACTGCAGGAACAGCACCGAACGCTCGGGATCGAGCCCCGCCCCCAGCCAGTCTAGGAACATCTCGCGGCTGTTCGCATTGATCTCGCCGGCCTTGTCCAGGGCCGTGGTCAGCACATGCCAGTCGGCGACCATGAAGCGGCAGTCATACTCGTCCTGCAGCCGCACCCAGTTTTCGAGCGCCCCGGTGTAGTTGCCCCAGTGCAGGCGCCCGGTGGGACGCATGCCGCTGAGGATGACAGGGCGGCCGGCGGGCCTGTCGGCGCTGCCGGCGGGCTTGTTGCTGCTGCCGGCGGGCTTGTTGCTGTTGCCGGCGGGCTTGGGATCGCTCAAGTCGCGGCCTTTCAGGCGTTTGGCAAGATAGAACCGGTGCCAGGGCCCCCGGTGGGGGCCGCAGTCGGGCAACAGTACCATCGCCCCCCGGCCATGTCAAAGGCGCCCGGGAAAGCCCCGGGCCGGGTGTCAGCGACGGCCCGAGCGCGGGTGGGCCGAACGCCAGGCCTCGGCCAGCCAGGCGCGGTCGACATGGGTGTAGATCTCGGTCGTCGAGATGTCGGCGTGGCCGAGCAGTTCCTGCACCACGCGCAGGTCGGCCCCGCCTTCGAGCAGGTGCGTGGCGTAGCTGTGGCGCAGGGTGTGCGGCGACACGGTCTCCGGGAGGCCGGCCGCCGCCGCCGCCTTCTTGATGAGCGCCCAGACCGACACGCGCGACAGCCGGCCGCCGCGCTGGTTCAGCAGCAGGGCCGGGCTGGGCCGCTTGCCGGACAGGCCGGGGCGGCCCCGGCGCAGCCAGGCCTCGACCGCGGCCAGCGCCGGCTCGCCGACCGGCACCTGGCGCTCCTTGCTGCCCTTGCCGCGCAGGCGGACGACAGCCTCGGCGGGGTCCAGGTCGGTCACGTCGAGCCCGCAGAGCTCGCTGACACGGCACCCGCAGCCATAGAGCAGTTCCAGCGCGGCGCGGTCGCGCAGGCCGGCCGCCGTGCCCTCATCGCCCCAGCCGAGCAGGCGCTCGACCTGCGCCACGCTCAGCACGTCGGGCAGGTGCCGGCCGCGCTTGGGCGCGATGATGGTGGCCGTCGGGTCGTCGGCCAGGCGCCCTTCCGACTGGTGGAAGCGGAAGAACGACCGCAGCGTCGACAGCAACCGCGCCCGCGAGGTGGCCGCCAGGTCCTGCGAACTGGCCAGCAGGAAGGCGCGCAGGTGGTGGTCGCGCAGTGCCGCCGGGCCGGCGACGCGCTCGGCCAGCGCCCAGTCCCGCAGGCGCGCCAGATCGCTGCGCTGCGCCTCGACGGTAGCGCCGGCCAGGCCCTTCTCGATCCCGGCATGGCCGAGGAAGCCGTCGACGGCCTCGTCCCAGAGGCGCTCACGTGCGCCGGTTTCGCCCTCTTTGCCGCGCGGCGTCATGCGTCCTCCCCGGGGGCGTCATCTCCGGGATCACCTTGGCCGGGATCACCTTGGCCGGGCGTCCGCTGCGCGAAGAAGTTCAGCAGCGTCGCCACGTCGTGGCGGTTGATGCCGCGCACCTCGCCGAGCTCGGCGGCCGAGGCGGCGCGGATCTGCACCACGCTGCCGAAGCGGTGCAGCAGCGCCAGCTTCTTGATGCGGCCGATGCCGGGCACGAGGTCCAGCTCGCTGGCGGTCGTCTTGCGGTCGCGCAGCAGCCGGTGGTAGGTGATGGCGAACCGGTGCGCCTCGTCGCGCACGCGCTGCAGCAGCTTCAGCGCCTCGCTGCGCTTCGACAGGGAGATCGTCCCGTTCTCGCGGTGGATCGTCTCTTCGCGCTTGGCCAGGCCGATCAGCTGCGCGCTGTGGAAGCCGTGGCTGGCGAGCACCTCGCGCGCGACGCCGAGCTGCCCGGCGCCGCCGTCGACGACGACCAGGTCGGCCGGTTCGCCGCCGGTCTCGGCCAGCTTGCCGTAGTGGCGGTCGAGCACTTCGCGCATGCTCGCGAAGTCGTCGCAGCCCTCGACGGTGCGGATGCGGAAGCGCCGGTAGCGGGTCTTGAGCGGCACGCCGCCCTTGAAGTAGACCAGCGACGCCACCGTCTCGCGGCCCTGGAAATTCGAGATGTCGAAGCACTCGATGGTGTCGGGCACCGTGTGCAGGTCGAGCGCTTCCTGCAACTCGATGTCGGCCGGCGTCACCTTGCGCGACGGGCGCACCTGCCGGTTCACCGCGGCCTGCCGCAGCTTGAAGGCCGCATTCGTGTGCGCCAGTTCGACGGCCTGCAGGCGCGCGCCGCGCTCGGGCACCTTCAGCGCGCAGGCGCCTTCGCGCAGCCGTCGCAGCCAGAGGTTCCAGTCCTCGATGTCCTCCACCGCGTGCGAGAGCAGGATCTCGGCCGGGATGTCGCCGGCGCGCGGGTAGTACTCGCGCAGCAGCTGCGCCATGATGTCGCCCAGCCCGCGGTCCAGGCGGTCGGTCAGGGCGAAATGATGGGTGGTCAGGATGCGCCCGCCGCGCACGCGCATCACGACACCGGAGGCATCCTCCCCGTCCCGCGCCAGTCCCACCAGGTCGCAGTCGCCGCTGACGCCGGACACCGGTCGGCTGTGGCTGATCGTGCGGTCCAGCCGGGCAATCAGGTCGCGCTGCTTCCCCGCCTCCTCGTACCGCCGGTCGGCCGCCAGTTGCGCCATCTGCGCGCGCAATTCCTCGAGCACCTCGTCCTCGTGCCCGGCCAGGAAGCGCACCAGGCGGTCCACCTTCGCGCGGTAGCCCTCGCGGTCGTCGTAGCCGACGCACGGCGCGCTGCAGCGGCCGATCTGCCAGTCCAGGCAGGCGCGTTCGACCGTCTGCCCGGGCAGCCCCAGGTGGCAGGTGCGCACCTGGAAGGCGCCGGCGGCGAACTTCAGCGTCTCGCGCATCGCATGGACGTCGGTGAACGGCCCGTAGTAGCGCGCGCCGTCGCGCTCGAGCCGCCGCACGACCTCGATCCGCGGGAAGGGTTCGTTCAGGGTGATGCGCAGGTACGGGTAGGCCTTGTCGTCCTTCAGGCGGACGTTGTACCGGGGGCGGTATTCCTTGATCAGCTGGTTCTCGAGGATCAGCGCGTCGGCCGCCGTCTCGGTGACGATGAAGTCGAAATCGCCGATCTGCCGGACCAGGATCCCCGTCTTGGCGTCGTGGTCGGCGCCGGACTGGAAGTAGGAGCGCACCCGCTGGTTCAGGCGGGCGGCCTTCCCGACGTAGATGACCTTGCCCTGGCGGTTCTTGTGCAGGTACACGCCGGGGGCCGCCGGCAGGGCCGCGAGCTTCTGCTGGACGGCCTCGGACGTGCCGGCGCCCTGCCCGGGGTCGCCCTCCGGGCCTTCCGGGACCGCCGCGGGCGGCGTGTCCTCGAAATCATTGATGTCACTCGTATTGCTGTCACTTGACATCGGCGCCGCCCCGGGGTATCTTTTCCCGTCTGTGGAAACCCTGACGGAGGTCGTAACCGTGCCCCATCACAAGAGTTGTAAGAAGCGCCTGATCACGAGCCAGAAGCGCAACGAGCGCAACCGGCAGAACCGTTCGCTGATGCGGACCAAGATCAAGGCGTTCCGCGCTGCCGAGCCCGTGGAAAAGACGGCGACGCTGTCCGAGATGTACAGCCTCGTGGACGTTCAGGCGCGCAAGGGCCTCATGCCCAAGAAGCGGGCCGCCCGGATCAAGAGCCGGCTGGCCGCCGCTGCCGCCAAGTAAGCGGCGCGAGCTCAAGCGGCGCGATGTGCCATCTGCCTGAGGGTCCCTCCTGACGAGGGGCCCTCTTGCTGTACCTGTCAGCGAACTTGCTGTACCTGTCAGCGAACCTGCTGTTCCCGTCAACGAACCTGCCGTACCCGCCAGCGAAATGAATCCCCCACTGCCGTCGCGCCCGCGCCTCACGCCGTCCGGCCGAGGTCCTGCAGCACGTCCGACAACCCGTACAGGCCGCTGTCGCGTGTGGCTGCGAAGCGCGCCGCCGGCAGGATCCCGCGCAGGAATGCCTGGCGCGACTGCGCGCGGTGCGTCAGCACCAGGGTTTCCTCCTGGTCGCCGATGGTCCAGGTGTGTTCGCCGACCACCCCGCCGATCCGCTGCGAATGAACCGGCGCCGGCTCGCCGCCGCGCACCCGGCCCCAGGCTTCGGCCAGCGAGCGCGCCGTGCCGCTCGGGCGGTCCAGCTTGGCCGTGTGGTGCGTTTCGACCTGCTCGGCATTGAAGCCCGCCGGCAGCGTGCGGGCCAGCAGCTGGAGCACCATCTGCAGCGCCGGGATGCCGATGCTGAAGTTCGTCGCGTGAACGACGGGCAGCCGCTCGGCGTGACGCGCCAGCAGCGCCTGCTGCTCGGGCGAGAAACCGGTCGTCCCGCTGACCAGCCGCGCCTCGGCCTGGGCCAGGCCCGCCAGGAGGCCCGGCAGCGCGGGCGCCAGCGAGAAGTCGACGACGACGCAGCCGCGCGGCAGGAGCGCGCCCATCGTCTCCTGTCCGATGGCAGGCAGCCTCGGGTGCAACGCGCCGACGGGCAGCGCCCGGCCCGGCTCGGTCACCAGCGCCACCAGTTCGCAGTCGTCGGCCGCGTCCACCAGCGCCGTGACCAGCCGCCCCATGCGCCCCTCGGCGCCGTGCACGGCTACCCTCAGCTTCGCGGCGGCGCTCACGCGGCGCTCCCGCTGCCCGGGATCGGCCGCGCAGCTTGCCTGTCCTGGGCCAGCAGGCCCGAAAGCGTGCCCTCGTAGAACTGGACCAGGCGGGTCAGCGTCTTCTCCGACACCGGCACCAGCGGCAGGCGCGGGTCGCGGCGGCACTGGCCCGCCATCGAGAGGAGTTCCTTCACGGGCACCGGATTGGTCTCGAGGAAGCAGGCCGCGCAGACAGGGTCGAGCGTGCGCGCGAGCGGCCAGGCCGTGTTGATGTCGCCGGCGGAGAAGGCCTGCCACATGCGCGTCAGCGTGCCGGGCAGCAGGTTGCTGACCACGCTGATGGCGCCGGCGCCCCCGAGGCCGAAGACCTGGAAGTTCAGCCCGTCATCACCCGAGAACACCTTGAGGTCGCAGCGGCCGATGGCTTCCTCGATCTGCGTCAGGCTCCCGCTCGCCTCCTTCAGCGCGACGATGTTCGGCTCGGCGGCCAGTTGCGCGACGGTCTCCGGCAGGATGTTGACCGCCGTGCGGCCGGGCACGTTGTAGATGACCTGCGGGATGTCGACCGCGCGCGCGATGGCGCGGTAGTGCGCCAACAGGCCGGCCTGCTGCGGCTTGTTGTAGTACGGCGAGATCAGCATCGCGGCGTCGGCGCCCCAGGCCTTGACGTCGCGTGTGAGTGCGATCGACTCGCGGGTCGAGTTCGAGCCCGAGCCCGCCACGACCGCGCAGTGGCCGGCGCACGTCTCGACCGCGGTGCGCACCAGCCACTCGCGCTCGTCACGGCTGAGCACGGCGGCCTCGCCGGTGCAGCCGACCGGCACGACGCCGGCCACGCCGCCGTCCACCTGGCGTTGCAGCAGGCGCTTCCAGGCGGCGCGGTCGACCGTCCCGTCGCCGGCGAACGGCGTCACCAGGGCAGTGTAGATACCGTCGGGCATCGGCCAGGTCTTGTCAGCCATCGAGCGCCACCTCACCCTCGAACGCCACCAGTGCCGGACCGCGCAGGCACAGCGTGCCGGCCGGCGGGTCCACCGCGACGGCCAGCACGTCGCCGCCCCGCGTGTGCAGGGCGACCGGGCTGGTCGCCAATCCCAGCGCGCACAGTATCACGGCCGATGCCGAGGAGCCAGTGCCGCAGGCGAGCGTCTCGGCTTCCACCCCGCGCTCGTAGGTGCGGATGCGCCAGTCGCCGCCCGGGCCGTCGGGCGACACCCAGTTGACGTTGGTGCCCGCGGCGCCGAAGCGCTCGTGGAAGCGCAGCTTGGGCCCCCAGAGCGCCAGGTCGACCTGGTCGACGTCCGGCACCGGCACCACCAGGTGCGGGACGCCGGTGTTGCAGGCCGCCTGGCGGGCCCACGGCGTGCCGCCGAGCCCCACGTCCAGGTCCAGCCCGCGCCAGCCCGGCAGCGTGATCTCGTAGTCACCGGGCCCGTGGACCCAGCCGTCCAGCGGGCCGGACCAGGTGTCGAAGCGGCAGGTCGCGCCGGCCAGGCCGAGCCGGTGCGCGTGCGCCACGCTGCAGCGCGCGCCGTTGCCGCACATCTCGGCCTCGCCCCCGTCCGAATTGTAGTAGGTCATGCGGAAAGCGGTCTGAGCGGGCGTGCCGGGACCGATGACGATCAGCCCGTCGGCGCCGATCCCCTTGCGCCGGTCGCAGAGCGCGGCGATCGCGGCGCGGTCGAGCCGGTCGGACAGGCCGCGGGCGACCAGGTCCCGGTGGTCGACCATGACGAAGTCGTTGCCGGCGCCGTGCATCTTGACGAATGGCAGCTTGACCAACGGCAGTTTGACCAACGGCAGGCTGGAGGCGTCGTGGCTCATCGATGCTCCTTCGGGATCGGCTGGCCGGAGACCGTGCCCTTGCCGGCCCCGGATCTGGCGGCCCCTGGCTTGGCGGCGGATGCCGCCGCCGTGTCGGCCGCCGCGATGGCGGTCATCGTCGGCGCGCCGGCCGGTATGGTGAGGTTCGCCTCGAGGCCCGGCAGCAGCGTGATGTCCTCCACCAGCCACCACGGCTCGAGGTACATCGGAGCCGACAGTGTGTCCGGCCAGGGCACGGAAACGCCGGGCATCCGCAGCGAGGCGACGGGCACGCGGCTGAGCAGGCTGTCGCCGTCGATGTCGGCGAAGACGATCACGCGCAGCGACCCGGACGGGACCTTCTCCAGCGACGACCCGGTTTCCGGCGCCAACGCGGGACATTTCGTGCCGGGCACGGAGGTCGCAGGAACCCAGCCGGAGTCGCCCTGGGCGACGACCAGAGGCCAGGCATGCCAGGCGCCGGTCCAGCCGCGGCGGTCGAAGGCCTTGACGAGCAGGCGGCCCGGAGTGCCCGGCATGTACAGCGTCAGCACGCCGGCGTGCTTGTCGGCCTCGCCGCCGGCCAGCGAGAGCGTGTCGGGCAGCAGTCGCTGCGCCTCGCGGTCGCCCGCCCGCAGGTTGAGGTCGGCGTCGGCGTACGCCCGCACCAGCCAGGGGCCGCCCGGCGACGGCAGCCAGTCGAAGGACCAGTGCCCGGTGTGGTCGGTGACGGCTCGCCGCAAAAGCGGGCGTTGGAAGTACTGGAGCGTGTCGGGCTGCAGGCCGTACAACTCGACGACGCCGTCGGTCACCGCCGAATCGCCCATCACGAGGGAGCCGGAGAGCCTCCCCGCGGGGATCGTCGCGGCCGTCGCCAGCGGAAAGCGCCGGCTCTCCCGCGCCTTCACCTTGTGGGCGTCCGCCAACGTGGCGGCGACCTCGGCGACGATCACCGTGTCGGCGGGCAACGGTTCCCACAGCGTGACCTCGGCCTCGCGCGCGCCGTGCCAGGCCGTGTGGCGTATGCGTTGCGCCGGGAAGAAGTGCAGCCAACCCTCGGCGGGCTGGCGCGTCATCTTCTCGGTGAACGTGAAGCGCAGCTTCCGCACGTTGACCAGCGAGACGCTGCCCGATTCGGGGCTGGCCGCGGCCAGGCGGGGCGCCTTCATGTCGACGGGTCCGCCCGGCGGCGCCTCGACCACGGCGCAGGCCGCCAGCAGGAACGCGAGCAGGAGCAGGGACAGCAGGGCGGCGCCGCACAGCGCGCGGACGCGGGCCGATCCGCCCTCGCGAACCGGCCCGTGCCCCATCCCGCCGGACTGCCGCGGTCGATGCACGCCGCTACCGGATGAGCGTCGCCAGGATGGCGCGCTGTGCGTGCAGGCGGTTTTCGGCCTCGTCGAAGACGACCGAGTGCGGTCCGTCCATGACCTCGTCCGTGATCTCCTCGCCGCGGTGCGCGGGCAGGCAGTGCAGCACGATGTGGTCCTTGTGCGCGGCGCTCAGCAGCGGCGCCGAGATCTGGAAGTTCGCGAAGTCCTTCCGCCGCTTGATGGCCTCTTCCTCCTGGCCCATGCTGTAGAAGGCGTCGCCGTAGATGACGTGCGCGCCCTCGACCGCTTCCTTCGGGTCGTGCGTGATGCAGAACGACGCGCCGGCGGCCTCGGCCTTGGCCACGATGGCCTCGTTCGGCTCGTAGCCCTCGGGGCAGGCGAGGATGAAGTTGAACGGGAACCGGATCGACGCGTTCAGCCAGCTGACGGCCAGGTTGTTGCCGTCGCCGACCATGACCACGGTCTTGCCCTCGATGGTGCCGAGGTGCTCCTCGATCGTCAGGATGTCGGCCATCACCTGGCAGGGATGGTTCAGGTCGGTCAGGCCGTTGATGACCGGCACCGTGGCGTGCTTCGCCAGTTCGACGACTTCGCCATGGTCGAACCAGCGGATCATGATGCCGTCGCACATGCGGCTGAGCACCTGGGCCACGTCGTGCACCGACTCGCGCGTGCCCATCCCGATTTCCTTGTCGGTGATAAACATGGTCTGGCCGCCCAGCTGCCGGAAGGCGACCTCGAAGCTGATGCGCGTGCGCAGGGACGGCTTGGCGAAGACGCAGGCGAGCACCCGGTTGGGGTGCGTGTGCGGCAGCGTGTGCGCCCGCGCCAGCGGCTTGGTCTGCTTCGCCAGGTCGAGGATGGCCCGCAGTTCGGGCAGCGTGTAGTCGTCGATGTGCAGGAAGTCGCGCTTGTCAGCCACGTCCGGCTCCTTTGTCTGGTTGGTCCCGCGCGCCGGACCGCCGGCGCCGTCAGGAAGATAGCCGATCGCCCCGGCCCGTCCAACCCGCAGTGGGCCGGCCGGGCCGTCCCGGGCCGCTAGAGGATGTACCGGGTCAGGTCCTCGTCCTTGACGATGTCCCCCAGCCGCTCGCGCACGAACGCCCCGTCCACCGTCAGGTCGCCCTGATGGCTCTCCGGGACGTCGTACATCACCCCGTCCAGAAGCTGCGCCAGGATGGTCTGCAGCCGCCGCGCGCCGATGTTCTCCAGCCGCCGGTTCAGTTCGGCGGCCAGGCCGGCCAGCTCGTCCATGGCGTCGTCGGTGACCGTCAGGATGCAGCCGTCGACCTCGAGCATGGCCTGGTATTGCTTCACCAGCGAGCCCTCGGTGTCGCGCAGGATCCGCTTGAAGTCGTCGCGGTCGAGGCTCTGCAGCTCGACCCGGATCGGGAACCGGCCCTGCAATTCGGGGATCAGGTCGCTGGGCTTGCTCATGTGGAAGGCGCCCGCGGCGATGAACAGCACGTGGTCGGTCTTCACGGGCCCGTACTTCGTGCTGACGGTGGCGCCCTCGACGATCGGCAGCAGGTCGCGCTGCACGCCCTCGCGGCTGACGTCGGGCCCGCCGGAGTGGCCGCGCCCGCCGACGATCTTGTCGATCTCGTCCAGGAAGATGATGCCGCCGTTCTCGACCAGCTCGATGGCCTCGGTCTGGATCTGGTCGAGGTCGAGGCGCTTTTCGGCTTCCTGCTCGCGCAACAGCTTGCGCGCCTTGCCCACCGGCACGCGGCGCTCGGACTTCTGTTTCGGGAACAGGCCGCGCAGGCTGTCGCCGACCGAGGCGTCGAACTCCTCGCCCGCCGACGTGAAGATGTTCGCCAGCGGCATGCGCTGCTGCTCGCTGTGGATGGTGACCTCGCGGTCGTCCAGCACGCCCTCGCGCAGTTGCGCGCGGATCTTTTCGCGGCTGCGGTCCCAGCGCGCCTGCCGCTCCGGGTCGTCCGACATGCCCGTCAGGGGCGGGAACAGGATGTCCACCAGTTCGTCCTCGACGGCCGCGTCGATCGCTTCGGCGAAGCGGGCCTCGGCCTTGCGGCGCACCAGCGCGATGCCGGCCTCGACCAGGTCGCGCACCATCGAGTCGACGTCGCGGCCCACGTAGCCCTTCTCGGTGAACTTCGTGGCCTCGACCTTCAGGAACGGCAGGTCGGCCAGCTGCGACAGGCGCCGCGCGATCTCGGTCTTCCCCACGCCCGTCGGTCCGATCAGGATGATGTTGTTGGGGACCACCTCGGAGCGCACGCCCACCGGCAGCTGCATCCGCCGCCAGCGGTTGCGCAGGGCGATGGCCACGGCCTTCTTGGCATCGGCCTGCCCGATGATGTAGCGGTCGAGCATCGCCACCGTCTGCGGGCAGGTCCAGGCCGAGGTGTGTTCAATCTGCCGGATCCGCATCGGGCGCCCCGCCTTTCCCCTCGATCTCCAGGACCGTCAGGTGGTCGTTCGTGTAGATGCAGATCTCGCCGGCGATCAGAAGCGACTCGCGGCAGATGTCGGCCGCGCCCAGGTCCGTGCGGCGCAGCAGCGCGCGCGCCGCAGCCAGCGCGTACGGGCCGCCCGAGCCGATGGCCGCGATCTTGTCGTCGGCCTCGATGATGTCGCCGCCGCCCGACACCGTGAAGATGTCGTTGGCGTCCATCACCACCATCATCGCCTCGAGGCGGCGCAGGATGCGGTCCGAGCGCCATTCGCGCGCCATCTCCACCGTCGCGCGCTTGAGGTGTCCGCGGTAGCGCTCGAGGTGTCCCTCGAACTTCTCGAACAGCGTGAAGGCGTCGGCGGCGCCGCCGGCGAAGCCGACCAGCACCTGCCCGCCGAACAGCGTGCGCACCTTCACGGCGCCGTGCTTGACCGCGGTGTTGCCGAGCGTGACCTGGCCGTCGCTGCCGATGGCGCCCTTGCCGTCGCGCAGCACCGCCAGGACCGTCGTCGAGCGGATCTTCATGGCCTTCCTCTTCCGGACGGGGTGGACGCGCGCGGTTCAGCCGCCGCGGCGCGTGCGGGCGCGCGGGTGGGCGGCCTCGAAGCTCGCCCGCAGCCGGCTGCGGCCCAGGTGCGTGTAGATCTGCGTCGTCGACAGGTGGCGGTGGCCCAGCAGTTCCTGCACGACGCGGATGCCCGCCCCGCCGTCCAGCAGGTGCGTGGCGAAGCTGTGGCGCAGCGTGTGCGGCGATACCCCGGCCACCTGCGCCAGTTCCCCGGCGTAGCGCGCCACGAGCGCCTGCACCGTGCGCCGCGAGATGCGCCGTCCCGGCCGGCCCTCGAAGACGGGCCGCTCGGCCAGGCCGCGTCGCGTAGCGCCGTCGCGGATGTCCTGCCACTCCCCGGCTTCCAGCGTCCCGGACAGGTGGGCCGCCAGCGCCTCGGCCGCGCAGCCGGCCAGCGGCAGCACGCGCTCGCGGTTGCCCTTGCCCAGCACGCGCGCGCGGCCGTCCGGGAAGTCGAGGTCGCCCAGGCTCAGGCCCGTCACCTCGGCCAGGCGCAGCCCCAGCCCGTAGATGACCTCCAGCAGCGCGCGGTCGCGCCGGCCCCGTGGTGTCGCCGCGTCGGGCATCTCGAGCAGCCGGGCCGTCATTTCGACGTTCAGGTCGTGCGGCAGTTCGCGGCGGCGCCCGCCGCGGCCGAGGCTCAGATTTGCCGGCACGTCAGACACTTGTGAAGTGAGCTTAAGGTAGCGGTAGAAGGAGCGGATCGCCGCGAGGTGCCGGTCCAGCGTGCTCGGCTTGCAACCGCGGCGGCGCAGTGCAGCCAGGTGGGTGCGGATAAGGTCGCGCTGGCCGGTCAGCTTCCCCCACTCGGAACGACCGGCCGGCTCCTGCAGCAGCCCGCTGCTCGCGGCGGTGGCCAGGAAACCGCGGATGTCGCGGCCGTACGACGACACCGTGCGCGGGCTCAGGCCCCGCTCAATGCCCAGGTGGTCCAGATACGGCTGCAGGGG
Source organism: uncultured bacterium (assembly GCA_903859215.1). Taxonomy (GTDB): domain Bacteria; phylum Krumholzibacteriota; class Krumholzibacteriia; order LZORAL124-64-63; family LZORAL124-64-63; genus CAINDZ01. Next base: position 16,783 of record CAIOLW010000061.1, read on the forward strand.
ATCGTCGGCCAAGGTTCCCTCCCGGCGTGCGGCGCCCGCCTCCGGCGGGCCTGCCGGCAACGTATCACCGGTCGGGGTCGGCTGGCAAGCAGGGCTGAACTACAAGCAGGGCCGAACTACAAGCAGGGTCGACTTACTAGCGGGGATCGCCTGCAAGCAGGGTGGCCACCGCGGGTTCGCGCAGCCAGAGGTCCAGGTCCCGGCGGGCGGCCTCGCCGCGGGCGAGCTTGCGGTCGCGCTTGGCGCGGATGTGTTCCGGCAGGTCGGGCAGCAGGCCGAAGTTCGCGTTCATCGGCGTCAGGCGCGCCGTGGTGGTGTCGAACAGGAAGCCGCCCAGCAGCGAGCCGCAGATCGTCATCGGCGGCAACGGCGGCAGCGCCAGGCCGCGCAGGCGGGCGGCCGCAAGCCAGGCCGCGTAGAGACCGGACGCGATGGACTCCACGTAGCCTTCGACGCCCGTCATCTGCCCGGCCACCAGCACGTCGGGCCGCCCCAGCAGCGAGAAGTCGCGGGCGCAGCAGCGCGGCGTATCGAGGTAGAAATTGCGGTGCAGTTGCCCATAGCGGACGAACTCGGCGTCCTGCAGCCCGGGGATCAGCCGCAGCACGCGCCGCTGCTCGCCCTGCTTCAGGCGCGTCTGGAAGCCCACCAGCCCGTAGATCGTGCCCTCGCGGTTCTCCTGCCGCAACTGGACGACGGCGTAGGGCCGCCTGCCGTCCTGTCGCGGGTCGCCCAGCCCGACCGGGCGCAACGGCCCGAAGGCGAGCGACTTCGGCCCGGAGGCGGCGATCTCCTCGACCGGCTGGCAGCCGGCGAAAAGCTCGCCGCGGTCGAAGGCGTGCACGTCGGCCTTCTCGGCGGCCAGCAGTTCGCGGACCAGCGTCTCGTACTGGTCGCGGTCGAGCGCCGCGTTCAGGTAGTCCGCCTCGCCGCGCTCGTAGCGGGCCGCGCGGTACAGCTGGTCGAGGTCGAGCGACTCGAGCGTGACCGTCGGCGCGATGGCGTCGAAGAAGTGCAGCGCCGGGCGGCCGGTCAGGCGGCCCAGTTCCTCGACCAGCGCTGCGGAAGTCAGCGGCCCTGTCGCCACCAGCCACAGGTGGCCGTCGCGGGCGGGCAGGCTGTCCACAGGCTCGCGCTCGACAGCCACGCCGGCGGCGGCCAGGCGCGCCGCTACATCCGCCGAGAACGCGTCGCGATCGACGGCGAGCGCGCTGCCGGCGGGCACGGCGCAGGCGCGCGCCGCTTCCAGCAGGCGGCAGCCCATCGCCTCGAGCTCCTGCTTGAGCACGCCGCTGGCGGTGGAGGGTTCGACGCTCTTGAGGGAGTTGGAGCAGACGATCTGGGCGAGCGCCTCGCCGCGGTGCACGGGCGTGGCGGTGACCGGGCGCATCTCGACCAGGCGCGTCGCGACGCCCAGGCGGGCGAGTTGCAGCGCGGCCTCGCAGCCGGCGAGTCCCCCGCCGACGACGGTCACCGCGACGGGCCGGTTCATCACGCGGTCCCGGATCCCGACGCCTTCTTCGCGGCGGTCTTTTTCGCCGTGGCCTTCTTCGAGCCGGTCGTCTTCTTCGTCGTCGTCTTCTTCGCGGTTGTCTTCTTGGTCGTCTTCTTCGCGGTCTTCTTCGTCGCCGGCTTCTTCGTCACCTTGCGCGCCCCGCGCCGCGCCGGCCGCCCGCCGTTCTCCGCCGCGCGCACGGCGGCCGCGGCCAGCAGCGCCACGGCGTCCGCCACCGAGACTTCCTCGGGATCAGTATCGCGGCCGATCGTCCCGTTGCTCTTCCCGTCGGTCACGTAGGGGCCGTAGCGCCCCTTGCAGATCACCATCGGCAGCCCGGTCTCCGGGTGCGGCCCGAGTTCGCGCAGCACCGGGCGCCGGTTCTTGTTCTTGATGCGCTCGAGCGCGTCCTCCAGCGTGACGGTGAACAGCAGGTCCACCGAGGCCACGCTGGCGAAGATCCGCTCGCACTCGACGTACGGCCCGAAGCGCCCGAGGCCCGCGCGCACGGGCTTGCCGCTGGCCGGGTCGGTGCCGACCAGGCGCGGCAGGCTCAGCAGCTTGAGCGCGTAGTCGAGGTTGATGGTCGCCAGGTCGGTCTTGGCGCCCAGGCTGATGCGCTTCGGCTTCTCGTCGCCCTCCTGCTCGCCCAGTTGCAGGTAGGGGCCGAACGGCCCGGTCAGCGCGTAGATGTTCTGGCCGGTCTCCGGGTGCACGCCGATGGGCGCGCGCGAACGGTCGCGGTCGAGGATGAGCTTGAGCGCGCTCTCGGGCGTCAGTTCGTCGATGAGCATGTCGACGGGGACGGTGGCGCGCCGCTCGTCGTCGCCCTCGACGTTCACCGACACGTAGTTGCGCCCGATGCGCAGCACGATGGGCGCGCCCGTCTCGGGGTCGTCGCCGACATGGATGCGAGGGAACTCGATCTTGTCGAGCCCCGCGGAGATGTCCTTCTCGAGCCCCGCTTCGCCGTTGCCGCCGCGGTAAAAGGCGTCCAGGAACTCGACCCAGTCGCGCTCGCCGGCAGCGATCTGGTCCAGTTCCTCCTCCATGCGCGCCGTGAAGGCGACGTCCACGTAGCGGTTGAAGTGCTCGCGCAGCAGGTGCGTGACCGCCATGCCGATGTACGTCGGCAGCAGCGCACCGCCCTTCTTGGCGACGTACTCGCGGCTCTGGATGGTGGCGATGACCGACGCATACGTCGACGGCCGGCCGATGCCTTCCTCCTCCAGCTTCTTGATCAGCGAGGCCTCGGTGTAGCGCGCCGGCGGCTGCGTCTCGTGCGCGGCGTGCTCGACGCGCTTCACGTCGACGCCGCCCGGCTGCGCGGCCGCTTCGCCGCCGATCAACTGGCCCTCGGTCAGGTCGGGCAGCAGCGCGTCCTGGCCGCGGTCGCCGTACACCTTCAGGAACCCGGGGAACTTCACGACCGAGCCGTTGGCGCGGAACACGAGCTCGCGCCCGCCCGCATTCGCCGCCAGGTCGGCCGCCGTCTTGTCCAGCTTGGCGTCGGCCATCTGCGAGGCCACGGTGCGGTTCCAGATCAGCGTGTAGACCGCCAGGTCGTCCTTGTCCAGCTGGCCGGCGATCGACGCGGGCGTGCGGCTGACGTGCGTCGGCCTGATGGCCTCGTGGGCCTCCTGCGCGCTCTTGGACTGTGTCTTGTAGCGGCGCGGCCCCTTCGTGTAGTCCGGGCCGAAGTCGCGCGCGATCAGCTTGGCCGCCTCCGCCAGCGCGCCCTCGCTGAGGGTCAGCGAGTCGGTACGCATGTAGGTGATCAGGCCCTCGGGGAAGTCGCCGACACCTTCGTACAGGCGCTGCGCGATCCGCATCACGCGCTGCGGCGTCATCTTCAGGCGCCCACTCGCGGCCTGCTGCAGCGTCGAGGTAGTGAACGGCGGCGCGGGGCGCTGCGTGGATTCCTTGCGCTCGACGGCGGCCACCTTCCAGGGCACGCCCTTCAGCGCGTCGACTGCGATCGCGGCGGCTGCCGGCTCGTCAAGCTGCAGGCGTTTCTCGCCACCCTTGAGCTGCCCCGTGGCCGGGTCGAAGTCCTTGCCGCCGGCGACGCGCCTGCCGTCGACGGTCGTCAGGTGCGCCGTGAATTCCAGTTCGTCGCCCGCCAGCGTCGCCTCGACATCGCAGTACTTCGCGACGTGGAACGCCTGGCGCTCCTCTTCCTTCTCGACGACCAGCCGCACCGCCACGCTCTGCACGCGGCCGGCCGACAGCTTGGTGCGCACCTTCTTCCACAGCACCGGCGACAGCGAGTAGCCGTACAGGCGGTCCAGGATGCGCCGGCCCTCCTGGGCGCGCACCAGCTGCATGTCGATCTCGCGCGGGTTGGCCAGCGCCGCGAGGATCGCCTCGCGCGTGATCTCGTGGAACGTGATGCGCCTGACCGGCACCTTCGGTTCGAGCACCTCGAGCAGGTGCCACGAGATGGCCTCTCCCTCGCGGTCTTCGTCCGTCGCCAGCAGGATCTCGTCCGCCTGCTTGAGCATCTTCTTCAGCTCGGCGACCTGCGCGCGGCTGTCCGGCGACACGATGTAGATGGGCGCGTAGCTGTCGTCGATGTTCACGCCGAGCCGCGACCAGGGCTCGTTCTTGTAGCGCGCCGGGATGTCCTTGGCGGAGGCGGGCAGGTCGCGGATGTGGCCGTAGCTGGAAGTGACGATGTAGTTCGCGTCGAGGAAACGCGTGATGGTCCGGGCCTTGGCGGGCGACTCGACGATGATGAGTTTCAAACAGCCCGTCCTTCAAGCAAAACCCGGCTGCTGCGGTGAGCGGCCGGCTTTTGCGTTGGCGAGTTCGGGCGAAGGCCCGCCCTCAATGAATGTTGTCGAACCCCTCGGAGGCGCCCCCGGTCAGTCCCGGCCGTCCGGGCCGAAACAGCACCTGCTCGAGGATCGGCTCGAGGTCATACGGCGTCAGCGGCCGGAAGGCGATGTGCGACGAGTACTGCAGCAGCGCCTCCATCTGGGCGCGGTTGATCTGGCCCGTGTTGAACAGGTCCAGCAGCATGCCCAACCCGTCCTTGGTCAGGTACTCGCCCTCCATCTCGCCGAACATCCGGAACGCCTTGTCCGACGGGGCATCCGGCACCGGCTCCTGCGGCCACTCCTGACGTGGATCGGGCAGCAGGTGCTCCTCCACCCAGTCCAGGAGGGCGTACACGTCCTCGTCCGCCAGCCCGGAAGCGCCCATCCGCTCCCGCAGGCGGGCCAGCCGGGCGGCCGAAACCTCTGCCCCGCCCGAGAGGGCCTCGAGCAGTAACACCAGCAGGTGCTTATGCTTACCACGTTCGCTGTTCATTGCTGGCATCGCTTTCCGCAGTCGGCCGACAGGCCGGCAACGCGGCCAAACCTAGCACGGGACCCCCGGACCGGCAAGACCGGCCCTCCCGACCCCTGCCGCGGCGTCAATTCGCGCCGCAGCATTTCTTGTATTTCCGGCCGCTCCCGCACGGGCACGGGTCGTTGCGCCCGACGTCGGCGCCGGGGGCCGTCGTGACCGGCCTGGCCTTGTGCATCAGCGAATCGTCGCCGGGGTCAGGCTCGCCGCCGCCGGCCCCGAAGGCCGACACCTCGGCGTGCTGCGCCTTGATGGAGGGCGGCGGGGGCGCCGGCCGCTCCGGGGGCGGCGCAAACTCGGCGCGGAAGAACAGGCTGACGGACATCCGCTCGATGTTCGAGAACAGCGCCTCGAACATCCGGAACGACTCGCCCTTGTACTCGACCAGCGGGTCGCGCTGCCCGTAGGAGCGCAGCCCGATGCCGCTGCGCAGCATGATCAACTCGTTGAGGTGGTCGCGCCACTGCTCGTCCAGGATCTGGATCATGACCAGTTTCTGGAGCTGCCCGGTCAGGTGATCGCCCAGCCGTTCGCATTTGGTGGCGTAGCGCTCGCGGGCCAGTTCGCGCAGGCGGTCGGCCAGCGCTTCGTAGCCCATCTGCATGTGTTCCTTCGGCTCGAGCGGCAGCGGGGCGATGACCAGCGCGCCGTACAGCCGCGCCAGCTTCTCCATGTCCCAGTCGTCGGCCACCGTCTCGGGGTCGATGCACTCGGCCAGCACCCCGTCCACCGCGTTCTCGACGAAGTCGGCGAACTGCTCCTTGAGCTCGTGCCCCAGCAGCGCGTTGCGGCGCATCTCGTAGATGACTTCGCGCTGCTTGTTGACCACGTCGTCGTACTCGAGCAGGTGCTTGCGGATGTCGTAGTTCTGGCTCTCGACGCGCACCTGCGCCTTCTCGATGGCCTTGGTCACCATCGAGTGCGTGATGACCTCGTCCTCCTGCACGCCCAGCTTGTCCATCACCTTGATGATGCGCTCGGGGCTGAACAGCCGCATCAGGTCGTCTTCCAGGGAAAGGAAGAAACGCGCCTGGCCCGGGTCGCCCTGGCGTCCGGCGCGACCGCGCAGCTGCCGGTCGATGCGCCGGCTCTCGTGCCGCTCGGTGCCGACGATCTGCAGGCCCGTCGCCTGGCCGTCCCAGTCCTCCTTCGCAAGGTCCGGGTCGGCGGCCCACTTCTGCGGCAGGTCGAGCACACCGTTCGCCAGCTTGATGTCGGTGCCGCGGCCGGCCATGTTCGTGGCGATGGTCACGCCGCCGATGTGGCCGGCCTCGGCCACGATCTCGGCCTCCATCTTGTGGTGTTTCGCGTTCAGCACGTTGTGGTTGATGCCCTGCAGCTTGAGCAGGC
>CAIOLW010000062.1 GCA_903859215.1 uncultured bacterium
AGCAGGACCAGGTCGCAGGCCATCTCCAGCTTGACGATGCGGATCTCGGTGCGCACGGCGCGGGCCGGAAAGATGCGGTTGCGGACGACGTAGCCCAGGTTCATCAGGGTCAGGACGCCGGCCACCGCCAGCAGCGGCGCGACGGGAAGCGGGATCGGCGTGAGCGAACCGAGGACCGTGACGGCGGCCACCAGCACCCCGGCCGCGCCCCAGCGCAGCCGGTTGAACCAGTCCAGACGATGGCGCAGGGACGTCGCCGAGACGAACAGGGAGGCTTCGGGCGTCAGGATCAGGTCCGGCCGCAAGCGTCGCCCCCCGGGGGTTGAGGGGAGTCAGTTGGTGGTCGGCAAATGCCGCCTCACCAGGTCGACCAGCTTCCGCGGGCTGATCGGCTTCTCGATGAACTCGTTCACCGGCAGGAAGTCCTTGTCCTTGTCCTTGTCGAACCCGAAGCCGGTGCGCTCGCCCACGGCCGACAGCATGATGATCGGCGTATCGCACGTCAAGGGTTCGCTGCGCAGCCGGTACGCCACCTGGAAGCCCTCGTCCAGGGTGCCCATCATCACGTCCAGCAGGATCAGGTCGGGCTGGTGTTCCACCGCCAGGGCGAAGCCGCGTTCGCCGTTCTGGGCGTCGATCACCCGCAGCTTCTCGCGTTCGAGCGTCACCCGGATGATCTCCACCAGGTCGATGTCGTCGTCGATGACCAGCACGGTCCGTTCACGCATGGCGCAAGACCTCCGCTTGGATGATATCGACCACGCGGGGCACCGCTGCCGCCACCGCGTCCGAGAGTCCCTCGCCGGCGGCGACCTGCGCCGGCTCCACGCCGATCACGAGCACCTGGGCGGGCATCTTTCCCAGCCGCGTCGCCAGCCCGAAGGCCTCGGCCAGGCCCAACCCGTGCAGCGACAACCCGTCGGCCAGGATGCGCACCTTCACCTCGTCCGGTCCGAACGAGGCCACCGAACCGGGCGCCAGTCCCATGCGGGCCGCGTCGACGACGATGTGCGGGCGCCCGGGCTCGAGATGCTCCAGCAGGCCCAGCGCATCGGTCCCCAGGTCGACCAGTTCCCACGCCGGCGCATCGTCGCCGCGGTCGGCCTGCTCCAGGTGGGCCAGCACGGCGGCGCCCACGCCGTCGTCCCCGTAGAACGAGTTGCCCACCGCGATCACCTTCATCGTCCCTACTCCATGAACTCGACGTCCAGCATGTGCACCGAGCAGCTGATGCAGGGGTCGTACGCGCGCACCAGCATCTCCAGCCACGAGGTGATTTCTTCCTTCGACTTCGTCGCCACGACTTCGGGCACCAGCTTCTTCATGTCATCGTCGATGTTGGCCAGGTTCTGCCCCGTCGGGATGATGCAGTTGGCCTTCACGATGCGCGCCTGCCGGTCGTACGTGTACTCGTGGTACAAAATGCCGCGCGGCACCTCGGTCGAGCCGATGCCCGTGCCGAACTGCGTCGGCTCCTGGTTCGGCTTCTCGTACCGCGGCCCCATCTCCAGCAGCTGGTCGATGATGGCGACGGCGTCCAGCGCGCAGTGCCCGGCCTCGACCACCTGCGCCACCGTGTTCAGGTACGGGTTCGTGCAGCCCGGCTTCAGGCCCAGGGCCGCCGCGGCCTGCAGCGCCTCGGGGCACAGCTTGTCGTGGTTGTTGTTCCAGCGGGCCAACGCGCCCACCATGTAGCTGGAGCGGCTGACCTTGCAGTGCTTGCTCGAGCTGTGCGGCACGATGAACTCGTTGGTCATCCGCCGGTACTCGCTGTCGGGCACGCGGCCGGTGTCGGTGCTGCAGATATCGCCGTCGTACAGGGCGTAGTCGCCGTCCGAGCGCAGCGAGATGTACTCGGTCGGCCGCTCGAACACCGGGATGGCCCCGGCCAGCGCCTTCATCGTCTCGACGGTGGCCAGCCAGTCGGGCACCATCTGCTCGACCATCTTCTTCCGCAGCAGGCGCAGCGTGTCGGCGGTCGGCACATGGGTGAACCCGCCCGGCACACACGTGATCGGGTGCACCGCGCGGCCGCCCACGGCGTCGCCGATGTCGTTGGCCAGCTTCTTCATCCGCAGCGCCCGCAGCACCACATCCGGGTGCGTCGCCACCAGCGGGATGACCGAGCCCACCTTCAGGAAGTCCGGCGCCGCCAGGAAGTAGGCGTGCAGCACGTTCGACTGCAGCGTGGCGCCGTGGATCAGCAGCTTGCGCAGCAGCACCGTCTGTTCCGTCACGGCCAGGCCCAGGGCCTGCTCGGTGGCCTTCAGCGACGTCAGCTGGTGACCCAGCGAGCAGATGCCGCAGATGCGCGACGTGATGATCGCGGCCTCGTGGAAGCTGCGGCCCTTCAGCAGCGCCTCGAAGTAGCGCGGCGCCTCGACGATGTCGAGCTGGGCCTTGTGCAGCACGCCGTTCTTCATGTCGACGACGATGTTGCCGTGGCCTTCGACCCGGGTCAGGTGCTTGACGTTGATATCCAGGTTTTCGAGTCCCAGGTCCCTGCTCATGCCCTGACCCCCTGGAGGCGGTACGCGTTGTAGAGCTGCAGGCGCTTCCACGCCTCGTCCACGGCCAGGCCGTGCGACGTCAGCACCTCGTTCATGCCCTTCAGGTTCGGCTCGGAGACCAGCCCGCGGCAGCCGATGCAGTACTGGCCGAAGTTCGTGCAGTGCGAGTTGCAGCCCGCGCGCGTGACCGGCCCCAGACAGATCATGCCGCGCTCGTACACGCACTCGTTCTCGTTCAGCTTGCACTCGACGCAGACGGCCAGGTCGGGCTCCTCGAACTGCTTGCCCATCACCAGCGACGTGAACACCCGCAGGAATTCGGCCTGCGTCATCGGGCAGCCGCGCACGTTGTAGTCGACCTTCACCACGGCCGACAGGGGCAGCGCCGGCAGCGTCGGGAACAGGTACTGGTCCTGGCCGTAGACGGTCGCGCGCACCTCCTCGATCGGGTGCAGGTTCTTGATCGCGTTGACGCCGCCGTCCACCGCGCAGGCGCCCAGCGCCACCAGCACCTTCGTGCGCCGCCGGATGTCGTGGATGCGCTTGATGCAGTCGGGCGTCGAGAGCGCCCCCTCGACAAACGCGATGTCGTACTCGTCCGCCTTGTCGTCCATGGCCTCGCGCCACTCGACGATGTCGACCTGCGCCAGGATGTCCAGCAGCTGGTCCTCGAAGTTGAGCTGGCTCAGCTCGCAGCCTTCGCAGCCCGTGAAATCGAATATCGCCACCCTGGGTTTCGCCATCACAGGGCCTCCCGCAGCTTGGCGATGTCGGGCAGGTTGTAGACCGGCCCGTCCTGGCACACGTACGTGTTGTTGATCTGGCAGTGGCCGCACTTGCCCACGCCGCACTTCATGCGCCGCTCCAGCGACATGTACACGTTCTGGTCGGGCAGCCCGCGCCCGCGCAGGGCCATCACGACGAACCGGTACATCACCGGCGGCCCGCAGATGCAGGCCACGGTGTTGGGCAGGTCCAGCGCCAGGCCCGGCAGCAGCGTGGTGATGACGCCGGTGCGCCCGGTCCACGCCTCGGTGCCGCGGTCGACCGTCACGTGGTATTCCGTGCGCGGGTCCTTTTCCCAGGCGGCCAGTTCGTCGGGGAACAGCAGCTCGCTGTCGCTGCGGCTGCCGTAGCAGATGATCAGGCGGCCGAACTCGTCGCGGCGGTCCAGCACGTAGTTGATCAGCGAGCGCATGGGCACCAGCCCGATGCCGCCGGCGATGATCAGCACGTCCTTGCCGGTGAACTTCGACACGTCGATGCCGTTGCCGAACGGCCCGCGGATGCCGATCTTCCGCCCCGGCGCGTAGCCCGCCAGCACGTCGGTCAGCATGCCCACGCGGCGGATGCCCAGCTCGAAGCTGCCGCGCCGCGTCGGCGACGACGAGATCGAGAACGGCGCCTCGCCGATGCCGTACAGCGACACCTCGACGAACTGCCCCGGCTTGTGGCCCAGGTCGCGCCCACCGGGCAGTTCGACGGTGTAGAGTGTCTCGAGCTCCGTCAGGCGGCGCACCTCGGTGATGACCGCCATCTCGGGCAGGTAGAGTTCCCTGGGCCCGGCGCCGAATTGCTGGATCTGCTGTTCCATGCTCGGGTCTCCCCTGTCGCGCCGGCCGGGCCGGCGCACGCCGTTCAGGTCAGGATGCTCTCGTCGCGCTCGGAGTCGCGGATGAGGCGGTTGACGATCTCGACGATGCTGATCTTCGCCGTGCACGACGCGGTGCAGCGGCCGCAGCCCACGCACCACGGCTGTCCGGTGACGTCGCTGATGTACTTGAACTTGCGGTACACGCGGTGGCGCTGGCGGGCCGCGACTTTCTCGCGGAAGAACTCGCCGCCGGCCACCTCGGTGAAGCCGCGCAGCATGCAGCCGTCCCACGACCGCTCGCGTTGGCCGCTGGTGCAGGCAATGTCCACGTTCTCCTGGACGTTGAAGCAGTAGCACGTCGGGCAGACCAGGTTGCAGGTGCCGCAGCCCAGGCACGCGTCGGCGGTTTCGTTCCAGACGGGGTGGTCGTAGCTGGCTTCCATGACCTTGCCGAGGCGCGCCTGCGGCACGAAGACGTGCTGCGTGAAGTGCGCGCGCGGCGGCTTGGGCTCGTCGTGCGCTTCCAGCTTGAAGCCCGCTGCCAGTTCGCTGCCTTCGCCGGTCGGGATGTCGACGATCCAGCCGTCCGCATGCTTCGTCAGGAACATGTCGCAGCCGGTCATGTCGTAGGGATCGATGCCCACCGAGCCGGCGAAGTGGAACTTGTCCGGCACGTAGGACACGCCGATGAACCGGGCGCCGTCGCGCCGGGCCAGGTAGTTCCGTTCGGGATTGCCGGTGGTGAAGTTGAAGTCCAGGCGGCGCACGGCGGCCAGGTCGTAGGAGTGCACGCCCAGGAAGACGGCGTTGCCCGGTTCGACCGGCGGCACCGAGGCCGCGTCGAGCGTCAGGTCGAAGTTCAGCAACACTTCGCGCGGCGGCAGGAAGAACTTCTTCACCGAGCTGAGCGTGCGCGGGTAGTCGAGCACGACCGCCGCCGGGTCGTCCGCCTTCGCGAACGCGTACGAACGGCTCCCCTTGCGGTGTGGCGCGTACACGGTGTTGCTCGCCAGCAGATGGGCGACGAAGTCGGCGACCCGCGCCTGCTCCAGGAAGTACTGTGCCATGCGTGCACCCCTCATGGTTGGGATCGCACGGGCGGCGTGGTACGCCACCGCCCGCCGACGTCCCTTAGTTTTCGGGCGCCGGTTGCGAATTGAAAATGTTATTTGATAAACAGGTTTTGGCAAGAAGAATATCAAGACTAAAATAGTCAACAACTTACGGCGCCGCGGCGGGCGCCGATGGTCAAACCGGGCTGGGGTCGGGGATCAGGCGTCGTCGGCCGCGCGTGCGCGCGTCCCGCTGGTGTGCTCGGGCGCAAAGTGCGCCTCGGCCCGCGGCGGCACCGGTCCGTTCAGCGCGCGGCGATCGATGTCGACCGTCACGGTCGCTTCGGCGTCCTCGGCGCCGTCGGCGCCGTTCAGCTGCACCTGCCAGGTGCCGACGCGGTCGGGCTTGAAGGACAGGCGGCCCTGCTTGTCGGTGGCGCCGGACTGGGCCGGCTTGTCCGCGCCCGGCGGCAGCACCGAGAACGAGGCGCCGGCCAGCGGCTCACCCGTCCCGAACGTGGCGGTGATGGTGGTGGTGGGGCCGGCGGCGATCTCGACCCACAGGCCGAGGCCGAAGGCCAGCCCGGGCGCGAGCAGCGCGATCAGAAGGACGAGGTATTTCCCGAAACGCACGGTGTTCTCCCGGAAGCCGAGGTCCAATGGATCCACAGCATGTCCAGAAGGTACACCCCACCTCACGACTTGTCAAATTTTCAACATGGTGTTGGCTAACTATTTGTGTACCAATGTTGTGACAATTGGTCAGGAGCCGCGTTCCCTGGCTCCAGACCCGGTTCGCCGCCGGATTCCCGGCCCCGCCAGCGCCGCAAAACCCGCCGCTCCCAGCCCCAGCCCGAACACGGCCGTCCACAACACGCGCCCTCCGGCGTGGTCCAGCACCAGGCCGCCGAGCGGCGCGCCGAAGAGGGCGGCGCTCGAGAAGCACATCGTCAGCGCCCCCATGTAGCGCCCGCGCAAGGCAACGGGCGCCAGTTCCGAGACGATGGTCGGCGCAAAGACGGCATTGAGCATCTCGCCGCTGGTCCAGACCACCACCACGAGCGCGAACTGCAGCGTCGTGTGTGCGAACGCGTTCAGGAAGAAGCCGCCGCCCAGCACGACGCCCGCGGCCATCATCATCCAGTCGCGCCGCCAGCGGGTGGCCCACGAAGAGAACGGCAGCTGAAGGAAGGTGATCATCGCACCGTTGACCGCCAGGATGCGCCCGTACGACCTGGCGCCGATGCCCAGCTGCTGCAGGTAGAGCGGGAACGTCGAGGCCACCTGCATGAACGCCAGCCCCAGCAGCAGCGTGCTCGCGCAGAACGCCAGCATGGTGCGGTCGCGGGCGATGGTGCCGACGGCGCGTCGCCAGCCGACGTGCTCCGGGGCCGCCCCGCCCGGAACCGGCCGCGTCTCGCGCACGAACAGCAGGATGATCAGCGCGAACGCCGCGCCCGTCAGCGCATCCACCCGGCACAGCCAGCGGAAGTTGGTCGCCGCCAGCAGGCCGCCGATGATCGGCGCGATCGTGAACCCGAGGTTGATCGCCACGTACAGCAGGGCGTAGGCCTGCGGCCGCCGGGCCGGCTCCACCAGGTCGGCGAGCATCGCCTGCGTGGCCGGGCGGTACATCTCGCCGACCAGCGCGAACACGAACAGCCCGGCCGCCACCGTCCACGGCGTGTCCAGCAGCGGGAAGAGCCACAGGACGACCGCGCCGGCGGCCAGGCTGCCGACCATCACGCGCTTGCGGCCGAAACGGTCGGCCAGGTGGCCGCCGACGATGGCCGCGACCAGGGCGCCGGCCCCGTACGCGCCCATGATGCGCGTGGCCCCGGTGATGCCCAGCCCCAGCCGGCCGCTCAGGTACAGCGTCAGGAACGGCACCAGCAACGTGCCGGCCCGGTTGACGAGGATGCCCGCGCACAGGATGTGGACGGCCCGCGGAAGGGTCAGGTAGGAGCGCACGTCAGTC
>CAIOLW010000063.1 GCA_903859215.1 uncultured bacterium
CGGCGATGGGCCCATGCGCGAGGTCTCCTTCGCGGCCCGCGTTCACGGCGGGGCGGCGACGCATCTCACGCTGCACATGGAAGCGATCGGCAGCCGGGTCTGGGGTGCGTTCGACAACGATGCGCTCACCGTGGATGTGGCGCTGGCCGCGGGTTTTGACGGGCTCTGGCGGCCTGTGGGCGGCCTCGTCTGGAACTCGCAGGTCGGGCTGCCGCCCGATGCCTGGACCACGTTCCGCTACACGGTGACCGGCGACGGCGTGACCGCCCTCACGGACGAGCGGCCCTGGATGTGGTCGTGGACGTACCTGACCCTGGACTTCGACCAGTCGTGGCCCGGTGCCTGGGTGGCCGAACAGCCCGCTGGCCCCGGGACGTCATGGCGGCGGTGGACGGGCGTCGATTCGCCGGCACCGGACGGGAGCCCGGTGCTGGTCTGCACAGGCGACAACGCCGTTCCGGCCGAGTGGCCGGCGGTTACCTACAGCAACGGCGGCCGGGCGACCCTGACCAGCGGTCCCCTGTCTCAGGAGACCGCGGGTGTGCGCATCCTGCATTGGGTCGACGTGGAGACCTTGCCCGACGGCACACCCATGGACGGCGCCACGACTGTCTGGGTCGGGCCCGACGGTGCCGAAGTACCGGCTGAACCGCTCCACGGCTGGCCCGCGCGCGTCGATGCGACTTCCGGCAGCGCGCTGCACGATCGCGGTGCGTACGGCGGAACACCCGGCGAATTCGTCGCCGGCGACCGGCCGCTGTGGCGCACGGACATCCTCCCGGTCCCGGCACACGGCACCGGGCCGTGGCGGCTGCGGTTCGAGTTCGCGGCCAACGACCTGTGGCGCGGGCGCGGGTGGGTGATCGGCCGCTGCGAGGCGCTCCGCGCACCCCTGGCGACGAGCGACGAGAACCCGCACTGGAACGCGGGCCTGAACTGGGACTGGACGTGGGCCAGCGGCGTCGCCGCGCCCCGTTTCGACATCCAGGCTCGGACGTTGCCCGACAGCACGTGGGCGACAGTGCTCGCCGAGGTGTCGGGGCCGGTGCCGGCGGCGCGGCTCATGACGCTGCTGGTGGGAGCACCCGGCACCCGGCACGAGTTGCGCGTCGTCGGGCCGACGCTGTGGGGAACGCTCGCGCTGTCGCCGGTGGCCGTGTACGCTGACGGTGGAGCGACAGACGGCGGAGCGCTGGGCCGGCCGTGGCCCAATCCCGCCGCCGGCGTGCTGCGGTTCACGCTGCAGGTGCCCGCCGGACGCGAGGCCGTCCTGCGCATCTTCGATCTGGCCGGACGCTTGGTGCATGCGCGGGCGGTGTCGCCGGGCACCCAGTTCACGCAGTGGGACGGCCGTGATGTTGACGGGCGGCGGCTGCCGTCGGGAACCTATTTCATGAAGCTCGACGGCGCAGGTGCGCCGGTCACGCGCAAGGTGGTGCTGACGCATTGAGACACGCCAATCGCCTGGTCCTGGCTGCCTGTTGCCTCGCCCTGGCGGCGACGCGGACCTTCGCCGCGCCGCTCTTTGATCCCTGGCTCGAGCGGTTCCAGGTCGGTGCCGTGACCAGCACCGCGCCGCTGCGGCTCGAGGACGGCTATCCCGCCGGGCTGCTGGCGCCGGCCCGGCCCGACACGGCCTGGGTGCGCGCCGCGTTGCGCTGCCTCGACGGCGGGGACGCGACGCCCACCGGAACCGGCCTGGCGCGGCGCTGGCTGGCGGCGCGCGCCGGCAAGCCTGACGAGGCCCTGCAGGCGGCGCGGCGGGCTGTTCAGGCCTTTGCCGACACGAACGCCACGCTGGCCGACCTGCGCGCGGTCGACGGCGCCGCCGTGCTGGACGGCGAACTCGCGGTCCGGCGCTTCTTCACTGCACTTAAAGGTGGCGATCTGTCGGCCGCCCGCGCCGAGGCGGACGGCCTGGCCGCCCGGCAGGCGCCCGGCCTGGAACCGCGCGAGCCGTTCGTCTGGGGCCTGCGCGCGCGCCGCGTCGCGCGGCTGGGCGCGGGACCGGCTGCCGAGAGCAGCGTGGTCTGGCCCGAGGCCCTGCCGCTCCCGTCGTACGACGCCGGCAATGCCTGGCTGCTGTGGGTCGCGTACAGCCGCGAGCGCGGGCAGCCGCCGCTGGCCGTCGCGAGCACGAGCGATGCCTGGCGCGGCTGGCTGGCGGGGGTCGGTCGTGGCGGCGGCATCTCGTCGCGCGACCTCATCGCGTCCGGCTGGCCCGAACCGTGGCGCGCGGCGGTCGGCGCCGCCGTGTTGCCGACCGGCGACCTCGACGAGCATTTCCGGCGCTACCGCACGCCGCCGGTCGACGCCGACCTGCAGGGCATGTGGGTCGCCGGCTACCGGGCCTCGCGCAAGGGCAGCGCCGCCGGCTACGAGGAGATCGCGGCCATGCCCGGGCTGCGTCCCACGTGGTGCCTCGACTTCTGGAGGCGGGGAGCCGAGCTTCGGCTCCTGGCCGGGCAGGACGCGCCGGCGCGACGTGACCTCGACCGCGCACTGGCCCTGGCCCGCGCCGGCGAGGGCACGAGCGCCACGCGCCGGCGGCTGCGCCAGTGGCTCGAGCAGGCCATGGTCCTCTATATCTCCCAGGGCAACCTGGCCGACGCGCGCGCGATCCGCGATGCCGGCCGCGCCGCGTTCAGCGGCCAGGACCTGGCGACGTTCACGGCCGAGACCCGGCAGTGGGAAGCGCGGCTGGGGGGTGCCACCGAGGCGCCCGACACCACCGACGGCGCCGCGCGCGCTGTCTGGCTGGTTGCGACCGGACGGGCCCCGGCGGCGCGGCCCGCCGGGTCCGCCGAGCGCGCCGCCTTCGCTGCCGCGGCCAACCGTCCCCTGTGGGACCTGTGGGCGCAGTGGGGCCTCAGCCTGGCCGATTCCGCTTCGGGAGAGCGGGGCGCCGCCTACGCCCGCCGCCTGGCCGCCGTCCGGGGGGCGCCCGACCCGGTGGGGGCCGCCCTGGCCGCCGTAGCGCCGTTGCTGGACGAATCCCGGCTGCTGGGCCAGGCGCTGGACGCCGATATCGCCCGGCTGACCGGCGGCGGGACGGCCCCGCGCCCATCCCTGGTGCCCTCCCTGGTGCAGAAAGCGGGGCACGACACCGTTCAGATCCATGCCCTGCTTGGCTTTGCTTTGGCCGCCGGGGACCTCCGCGGCACCCTGGGGGCGGCCAGCCTGCTGCCACAACGGGGTTTGACAGCAGCCGACCGGAGGCTATTCCTTTATCCTCTTCCGGGACCCGGCCCGGTGCGCGAGGCGCTCCTGGCGGCGAACAACGACCCGGCGCTGCTGCTGGCGGTGGCGCGGAACGAGTCGCTGTTCGAAGCGGGCGTGCGCTCGTGGGCGGGAGCCCTGGGCTGGATGCAGATCATGCCGTTTCACTATGAGCGGCGCGGCGCGCTCCCGGGCGCGCGCCACTGGACGAACGCGCCCGTGTCCATCGCGGCGGGCGACCGCCTGCTCGCGGACGGGGTCCGGCGCTACCGCGGCGATCCCTACCGGATGCTGGCCGCATACAACGCCGGGCCGGAGGCGACCGACCGCTGGGACCGCCAGCTGGGGGGCCACGCCGCCCGCGACGTCTACCTGGCCTGGATCGGTTATCCCGAGACCCGCCAATACGTGGAGAAGGTCCTGACGGACCGCGCCATCTACCAGGCCATCATCGGCGGGCCCGCGCCCGCGACCGGCCCGGCGCACGACTAGTCGACAACATCGCCCCAAGGAGCGACCCATGGCCAAGGGCCTGCAGGGATGGTTCGAGAGCGCGTTCGGCAAGAAGAACCGCGACGTCGTGAAGATGCAGCCGCTTGTCGACCGCATCAAGGCGGGGCGGGGGCAGTACGCGTCGCTGAGCGATGACGAACTGCGCGCCAAGCGCGAGGAATTCAAGAGCCGCCATGCCGCGGGAGAGACGCTCGACGACCTGCTCTTCGAGGCCTACGGCGTCGTCTGGGAAGGCTGCCGCCGGCTGACCGAGCGCAAGGCCAGTTGGATGGTCTGGGGCGCCGAGGCGACCTGGGACATGGTGCCGTACGACGTCCAGTTGATGGGCGCCATCGTGCTGCACCAGGGCAAGATCGCCGAGATGGCGACGGGCGAGGGCAAGACGCTCGTCGCGATCATGCCGCTGTACCTGAACTCGATCCCCGGCCGCGGCGCGCACCTGGTGACGGTCAACGACTACCTGGCCCGGCGCGATGCGCAGTGGATGGGCGGCGTGCTCGACTTCCTCGGCTGCAAGGTCGGCTACATCCTGGGCGAGATGTCGCCCGAGGAGCGCCGCGAGGCCTACGCCTGCGACGTCACCTACGGCACGAACAACGAGTTCGGCTTCGACTACCTGCGCGACAACATGGTCGTGCACGCCGAGCACCTGGTGCACCGCGAGTTCTTCTACGCGATCGTCGACGAGGTCGACTCCGTGCTGATCGACGAGGCGCGAACGCCCCTGATCATCAGCGGCGCCGTGGACAAGTCGACGCACCAGTTCACGCAGATGAACCCGCGCGTGCAGAACGTCGTGCGCGCACAGATGAAGATCGTCAACGACTGGTTGACGGACGTCGAGCGTTCGCTGCGCGCCGCCACGGACACGGGCGAGGACGTCAAGATCGACGACGAGACCGCGCTGAAGCTGCTGCGCGTCAGCCGCGGCGCGCCGAAGAACCCGCGGTTCCGCAAGCTCGGCCAGGTTCCCGGCGTGCTGGAGATCATCCAGCGCACCGAGGAGGCCTACATGCGCGACAAGGCCATGTGGGAGGCCGATTCCGACCTGCTCTTCGTCGTGGAGGAGAAGAACCACCACGTCGACCTGACGGACAAGGGCCGCGAGGTGTTCGCCCGCGAGGAGAAGGACTTCTTCGTGCTGCCGGACCTGGCCGTGAGCGCCGGCGCCATCGAGAACGACGAGACGCTGTCCCTTGCCGAGAAGTCCACGCGCCTGGCCGCGATCGAGCAGGAATACGCGCTGAAGAACGAACTGATCAGCAACGCCGACCAGTTGCTGCGCGCGTATGCGCTTTACGAGAAGGATGTCGAGTACGTCGTCGAGGACGGCAAGGTCGTCATCGTCGACACCTTCACCGGCCGCCTGCAGCCGGGCCGGCGCTTCAGCGAGGGCCTGCACCAGGCGCTCGAGGCGAAGGAAGGCGTCTTCGTCCAGAAGGAGACGCAGACGCTGGCCACCGTCACGGTGCAGAACTTCTTCCGCAAATACGAGAAGCTGGCCGGCATGACCGGCACCGCCGAGACCGAAGAGGCCGAGTTCAACGGCATCTACAAGCTGGACGTCGTGGTCATCCCGACGAACCGGCCGATCTCGCGGCAGGACCTCGACGACGTCATCTACAAGACGAAGAAGGCGAAGTACAAGGCGATCGTCGAGGAGATCAAGCGGCTGCACCGGCTGGGCCTGCCCGTGCTGGTCGGCACGACGACGGTCGAGGTCAGCGAGCTGCTCAGCCGCCTGCTCAAGCTGCAGGGCATCAACCACAACGTGCTGAACGCGAAACACCACAAGATGGAGGCCGAGATCGTGGCCGAGGCCGGCCACATCGGCGGCGTGACCATCGCCACGAACATGGCCGGCCGCGGCACCGACATCCGGCTGGGCCGGGGTGTCAAGGAACTGGGCGGGCTGCACGTCCTGGCCACCGAACGGCACGAGTCCGGCCGGGTCGACCGGCAGTTGTTCGGCCGCGCCGCACGCCAGGGCGATCCCGGCAGCGCCCAGGCGTTCATGAGCGCCGAGGACGAACTGACGGCACGCTACCTCCGCAAGCCGTTGCGCCAGGCCCTGGTCCACAGCCTGCGCGGGGGGGTGCCGGGGGCGCGTCGACTCGCCGCAGCCGCGTTCGGTCTGGCGCAGCGCCAGGCGCAGCAACTGGCCTTCCAGCAGCGCCAGTCCGTGCTGCGCGCCGATACCTGGCTCGAAGAAGCGCTGTCGTTCTCCCGGCCGGTGGTCTAGCCGGGAGCCCCGGCGGACTGTCCCCCGCCACGGTGCCACGCGCCCGGGGGCGCCGGTTTCCCGTCTGTTGTGTCACCGACCACCAGGCGGCTAGGCGCGGGCGGCGCCAGGGTGGCGTGGTTTCGGGGCGGAGGCCGGCGCTCCGGAACCACTTCAAACACGCTCCACCGTTCCTGATTCCACCCTGGACATTTGCTGATAATTAAACATACATATTGACAGCATCCGCTCACCTGTGGTAAAGACGTTTCCGTTCGTGCCGTCGGCCCTCGGGAATTTCCGACCGGGGGTGATGGTTCGTTAGCTCTGGAATCGCTTGCGACCGACCCCACAACGCAGGGCATTTGAACTCGAGGCTCTTGAGCCGCGGGTTCTGCTTTCGGCCGACCTCCCGGTCAGCGTGGGTGGGCGCGTGGAGCAGCCCTTCGAGGCTGAACTGGGCGGCACGATGGCGGCGGAAATCCAGGCGTTTTCCCAGGCCACAGAGACCAGCCAAGCCGCACAGGAGGTCAGTGATATTTTCGCCGGGATGGGTCAGGGCGAGGCGCTGACGCCCGCCGCTTCCGAGACCTCAGCGCCCACCGCCGCCGTGGAAAAGCAAGCCCCGGCGGAGGCCGTCGCGGCTGCAACGGAGACCGTTCCGGCGCCGGGCAGCACTTCCGGTTTGACGGTCCCCACGGTTGCCGCGACCCCGCTGCCGCCCACTCCGGACGCTCCCTCTTCCGCCTCGCAGTTGACTGAAACCCTGCATGCGGCCAACGCTCCCCCATCTCTATCAACGACTTCTGGAGTTTCTTCCAATCAGACCCCGCAGGCGATGACCACGGTGCAACTCGCCGAGGGTCTTTTTTTGTTGGATGGGCACCGCCGGTTTTCCCCGGGTCACAGCCCGGGAACCAGCACCTTGGCGGCATCGGAACTCTGGGCGGGCGGGGAGGACTATGTCTGGGAAGTGAATGATGTGGATGCGGGCGAAGGGACCAATCCCGGCTGGGACACGATCAAGATCACCGGCACCCTGACGATCACCGCCACCGCGGCGAGCAAGTTCTCCCTCAAGGTCACGTCACTGACCCTGGCCAATGCCTCGGGCAACACCCACGACTTCAACGCGGCCCAGACCTATTCCTGGCGGATCCTCAGCACGACCGGCGGCATCACCGGTTTCAATCGCGACGTCATCAACGTCATCACCACCAACTTCACCAACCCGATCGGCGGTGGGGTGTTCGTGGTGGATCTGGATAGCGGCGGCAAGGATCTGGTCCTCCGTTACCTGCCAGTCCTGCCATCCACGCAGGTCGGCCAGCCCATCTGGGTCAACCAGGGTCCCGGCCAGGTGCTCGGGGGCGGTTCGGTGGGCATCACCGGCCAGCCGGTCAGCGGGGCCATCCAGGCCGTGGCGGTGCACCCGTTCAATGCCGACATCGTCTTCATCGGAACGGTCGGCGGTGGCGTCTGGCGCACGACCAACGCGACGGCCGCTTCCCCGACTTGGACGGCCTTGGGCGATTCCCTCCCGTCGCTTTCCATCGGCGCGCTGACGATTGGCATCTATGATCGGCTGGGGGTGCCCGTCACTCCGCTGACCCCTGCGGCCGACCTGGTCGTTTACGTGGGCACCGGGTCGATGAGTAACTCCTTCTACCGCGGACCCAAGTTCGGCGTGGCCGGGGTGTTCAAGTCCACCAACGGCGGCACCACCTGGGCGGCGACCGGCACCGGGGCGGGTTCGGCCAACCTTAATTCCTACCGCATCTCCAGCATTGTTCCGTCGGTCGCCGACGCCAACACGCTGCTGGTGGGCACGCTGGACGCCGGCTCGCATGGCGGCGGGCTGTATCAGACCACCGACGGCGGCGCGACGTGGACGTTGCTCTCCGGTGCGGCCGGGGCCAACCAGCTTCCGCGCGGTTCGGTCACCGACCTGGTGCGCGATCCGTTCGACACCACCAAGTTCTACGTGGCGCTGGCGGGCGACTACGACACGAACGGGGATTGGGTCTTCAACTCTGCCGATGGCGTCGCGCCGGCCAACGGCCTCTACCGGACCACCGACGGCGGCAGCACCTGGAC
>CAIOLW010000064.1 GCA_903859215.1 uncultured bacterium
TCCAGCAGCACCACCGAGAACGGCCGCTGCCGCACGCGGCTGACCAGCGAGCCGCCGCCCGTCTCCGAAGCGCGGCCACCCACGCGCAGCAGGCGCGCCGCCGAGCCGTGCTGGTTGAATTCGCTCATGTCGATGCGCACCAGGCGGTCGGGCGCGCCGAACAGGAACTCGGCCAGCACCTTCGCGATCTCGGTCTTGCCGGTTCCCGTGGGCCCGGCGAACAGGAACACGCCCTGCGGCCGCGACGGGTCGCCCAGGCCGGCCTTCAGCATCGCGACGCGCTGCACCAGGCACTCGACGGCCTCGTCCTGGCCCAGGATGCGGTCGCGGAAGAAGGCGCGCACCAGCTCCAGGTCGTAGCTCTGGCGGTCGTCCAGGAACGACGTCGGCAGTCCCGTCAGCTCCGACAGCGTGGCGATGAGGTCGCCGCGGTCGAACGTCCTGCGATCGCCCTCGTGCCCGACCCGGCGCTGCGTCTGGTCCAGCAGTTGCAGCAGGTTGCCGGGCGCGGCGCGGTCGTTCATGAATTGTCGCGCCAGCAGCCACGCCTCGTCGATGACGCGCTCGTCGGCGGGCTGGGGGTCGAAGCCGTCGTCGTCATCGGCCAGCCACTCGCGGGCCAGGGCCAGGCACGCCTCGTCCTGCGCAGGCTCGATCTTGATGACGTCGAACACGCCGCGTACCCCGGGCACCGACTGCTGCAGCAGCTCCCACGCCGAGGGTGTCAGCGTGCCGACCATGCGCACCTGGCCGGATTCGAAATACGGCAGCAGCATGTGCAGTGCGCCGGTCGCCTTGTGGTCGTGCATGCCGGTCGAGCGCAGGGCGCCGAGGTCGGGGATGAACCACAGGCGGTCCGGCCTGCGCAGCCGGTGCACGTACGTCTGCAGGCGGCCTTCCATCTCGCCGATGTACTTCTGGTTGGCGATCATCTCGGTGTGCCCGGCCTCGAGCACCAGGCATTTCTGCTCGCGGAGCCGCAGCGCCAGCGCCTCGAACACGGCGCGCTTGCCCACGCCCGGCTCGCCCACCAGCACGCAGGGGCGGGCCGGGTTCGCGTCCA
This sequence comes from uncultured bacterium, assembly GCA_903859215.1. Classification (GTDB taxonomy): domain Bacteria; phylum Krumholzibacteriota; class Krumholzibacteriia; order LZORAL124-64-63; family LZORAL124-64-63; genus CAINDZ01. The sequence continues at coordinate 1,064 of CAIOLW010000064.1, forward strand.
GGCTGCGCTGCAGCCGCGTGACGATCGCCGCCACGGCCGGCGTCTCGATCAGGCGCCGACCCGTCGACGAGGGGATGTTGTCCCAGACGCGGCCCAGTTCGGCCAGGGAGCGACGCTCCTGCGCGGCGACGTCGTCGCTGTCGTCATCCGGGTCGGAACCGTCCGCATCCGCTGCGCCGACGGACATCAGTCCCAGCGCGTTCAGCCAGCCCACGGTCACGTCGGTGCCGATGCGTTCAAGGGTCCGCCGCAGGTCGAAGGTCGCGTCGTGCCGCACGATGAGGGCCATCTCCGCGGGCGCGAACGCCGGCTCCTCGCCGCCGGCCTGCCGGCCGCGGATGAACTCGCGCATGGTCTCGACGGCCAGGGGATTGCCCGACCAGCCGCGCCCGCCGGCGTCGATGCTGATGTTCACCATGACGCGGCCGACCACCGGCTCGGCGGGCGGCGCGCATGCCGCGATCGCGCGCAGCGCGTACCAGAGCATCCACGGCGACATCGAGGACGCCATGGCCACCAACCGGGGCGTCTGGGTGAAGGCCTGCCCGCGCTCGGCGATCGCCAGCAGCGCCGCCATGCGCAGGCCGGCGTGGTCGCCGATGGCCAGGTGCACCAGTGTGGCGTCATCGAACTCGGGGCCACGCATCAGCCCGAGCGTTGCCAGCAGGGCCGGGTGCCCGTCGATGGCCAACGGATGCGCCGCCGCCTCGAACGCGCCGTTCAGGGGTGCGATCGCCGCGTAGATGGAAGTCGGCTGCCCGGGCTCCGCCGCGGCCGGGGCCGCGGCAGGTCGCGCCCGGTTCCGGTTGATGACAATGACGAAGGCGGCGATGGCGACGAGAACGACTCCATACCACATGGCGATCCTATCGTGCATGGGGTGATAGCGGCACCGGGGGCGACCCGGGGAGTTTACCCCGGAGTCCCGCGCCTTGACAACAGCGGGCCGGGAGTCGCCCCCCGGCCCGCCGTTTCCTGCGCTCTGTCCCATTGCCGCGACCGACGCCGGCTCACTTCACCTCCGGCTTCAACACCACCTTCACCGAGTTTTCCGCCGCCAGCGTCTTGCGCAGTGCGGTCGTGATCAGGTCGTTGGTCAGGCTGTCGATCAGTTCGCCCTGCTTGAGAATCAGGTGCGGATCGGTGCCCTGCCGCTGGTGGCGGACCATCTGCTCCAGCCAGTAGTCGTTGCGCTTGAGGTTCGTCTCGTCCTCGCGCCGCTGGCTGGCGACCACTTTGGCCAGCGTGGCCTCGTCGACGCCGAAGCCCGCAACCTTGTTCACCTCGTCGCGGACGGCGGTGACCAGTTCGTCGACGCGCGCGGGATCGCAACCCCAGCTGATGCTCAGCTGGGCGTAGCCGAAGGGGATGCGGTTCAGGCCGCCGCCCACGCGCACGCCGTACGTGCCGCTCTTGTCCTCGCGGATCGTCTCGCGCAGGCGGATGCGCAGCGCGTCGATCAGCGACTCCATCGCGTACTGTTCCTGCCAGCTCCAGTCGCGCTCGCCGAACGAGTCGAGTTCGACCATCGCCTTGGGCTCGGTGCCGCGGTGCAGCGTGCGCTCGTGCTTGCCGTGGGGGATGGGCACGCCCTCGTCGCGCCAGCTCTCGCGCCGTCCGTGCCCCGGCAGGTTGCCCAGCCACGTGCACACCAGCGGCTCCACCTTGGCCAGGTCGACGGCGCCGACCAGGAAGAACGTGAAGTCGCTGCAATCGCCGAAACGGTCACGGTAGAAGGCCAGCGAGCCGGGCAGGTCCAGCTGGTCGAGGTCCTCGACGCGCGGCGGCTGCCGGCGCGGGTTGCCGCAGTTGATCATCGTCGTGACGCTGTCCCGGAAGGCCGCTTCGGGGTCGGCGGCGCGGTTCTGCAGGAACGAACGCTGCCGTTCCACCAGCGACTTGAAGGCCGTGGGGTCCTCGCGCGGGGCCGTGACCAGCAGGTACGTCATCTGCATCAACGTCTCGAGGTCCTGCGGCGAGGCGCTGCCGCGCAGGCCCTCCTCGTAGTTGGCGACATACGGCGCCACGCGCACCAGCTTGCCGGCCAGCTTCTTCTGCAGCGCGTTGGCGTCGAAGGCGCCGGCGCCGCTGCTGCCGACGATGGTCGGCGCCGCCGTCACGCGGTCGTACTGCGCATTGTCCACGACGAGCGACGAGCCGCCGGGGCTGGTGGCCCACATCAGGATCTCGTCGTTCTTGAAGTCGGTCGGCTTCAGCACCACGCGCACGCCGTTGGCCAGCGTCCACGTCGTGGTGCCCAGCCCGGCATCGCTCTCGCGCTTCGTGATGGCGACGGGGGCGGGTTGCACCGGCACCAGCGGCGCGTCCATCGTCGCGTCGACGTAGGCGGGGATGTCGCGCGCGGTGACGTCCTTCATGATCGCCGTCAGCGCCGCTTCGTCGGGGATGGCCAGGCCTTCGCGCTGCGGTGCATCGACCGTCACCACGCGGCTGCCCTTGTCGATCAACTCGCTCAGGCGCGCCTCGACCTCGGGCAGCCCGATGTCCGGCAGCAGTTCGCGGGCCAGCGCCAGGCGCTGCGGCGCGTCGGTGTACGGCGTACCCCGCAGGAAATTGCCCTGCAGCGAGCGAGCCAGGCGCTGCGAGTCGGTCTTGCCCGCCTCGGCCGCGGCCTGCTCGGCCTGCCTGAGCACCTCGCTCTTGGCGCGTTCCAGCTCGCCGGCGGTGAAGCCGTGCCGCCGCGCGCGCTCCAGTTCGGTCAGCAGCGCCTCGAAGCCGCGCGCGACGCCGTCCTCCTTCACCTGCGCCTGCAGGGTGAAGGAGGCCTTCGTGCGGACCATGCGGCGGTCCATTGCGAACGCGCCGCTGAACGGGGGATCGGCCTGCCGCGCCAGCTCGCCGAAGCGCGCGCGCAGCATGGCGTTGGCCAGCGCGCCGCGCAGGCCGTCGCGGTAATCGCCCACCGTCGCCTCGGGCCAGACCGCGTGCTTGACCTGCAGCGAGACGCCCGTGCCCGAGGCCTCGGGGTCGGTCGTGATGGCGAACAGCGTCTGCGCGTGGTCAGGCACCGGGGGCTGCACCAGCAGGCGCTCCTTCGCGGGGTTCTTCAGCACGGCAAAGCGCTCGCGGATCGCCTTCTCGATGGCGGCGGGGTCGAAGTCGCCCACCGCGACGACGGCCATCAGGTCGGGCCGGTACCAGTCGCGGTAGAAGCGGCGCAGTGTCTCGTAGGGCGCGTTGCGCAGGATGTCGGGGTTGCCGATAGTGTTGCGGTCGGCGTATTTCGAGCCGTGGAAGATGACGGACAGCTGCTTGTCGTACATCCGCTCGTCGGCGCCGCGGCCCAGCCGCCACTCCTCGATGACGACGCCGCGCTCCTTGTCGATCTCCGCATCCTCGAACGACACCTTGTGCGCCCAGTTCTCCAGAATGCGCAGCCCGGTGTCCAGCACCTCCGGCTTGTCGGTCGGCACCTGCAGCATGTACACGGTCTCGTTCTGGTTCGTGTACGCGTTGACCTCGGGGCCGAACTGCATGCCGGACGACTCGAGGTAGTTCACCAGTTCCTGCTTCGGGAAATCCGCGGTCCCGTTGAAGCACATGTGCTCGATGAGGTGCGCCAGGCCCAGCTGGTCGTCGTCCTCGTCGACCGAGCCCGCGCCCACTACCAGCCACAGCGCCGCGCGCTGCTCGGGCTTCGCGTTCTGCTTCACGTAGTAGCGCAGGCCGTTGCCCAGCGTGCCGGTCCTGACGGCAGGATCGACCGGCACGGGAGCCGCCAGGTCGATGGCCGCCGCCAGGGTGGGCACGAGCAGGGTGGTGATCGCCAGCAGGGGCAGCAGGCGGCGGGTCATGGGCACGTCCTTTCACGGGGGAGCGGGCGCCGGGTGCGCAGCGGGCCCGGCCTGACTGCAAGTTGTAGCACCGGGCTGGTTTGCGGTCAACGACGCGCCGCCAAGCTCCATCCCGGTTGACAGTTACGACAAAAACAGGATAAAATGAATCCGAAAGTCTGGTAGTCGCCGGGATCTCCCGGGCGCTGCAGGGACCAACCCGGGGGAAACCGCCGTGTCGCTGATCCGTTCCCGTTGCCGGCCCGTGCTCCTGCTTCTGGGCGGCGCGGTCCTGCTCGCCGCCGCCGCTGCCCCGGCCCGCGCCCAGGTCGTCTTCACGACCGGGTTCGAGAGCGGCCTCCCTGCGCAAATGAGCGCGACCGGCACGCACATCGAGGGCGGCCAGGGCCTGGTGGGGCTGGGGGCGCCGGGCAACCAGTTCGCCGGGGCCGTGCTGCGTTACGACGACGTCGCCCTGCACGACGTCACGCTGACCCTGACCGGCCTGCCGGCGCACACGCACGTATCGGTCGGCTTCCTGCTCGCGCTGATCGACTCGTGGGACGGCACCGAGTTGATGAACGTCAGCGTCGACGGGCAGATGATCTTCTCCAACTGGTTCCAACTCGCCTCCGGTGACGCGTCCAGTTACATCGCGCCGCCCGGCGCGCTGCTCAGTTCCGGCGGCGAGCTGGGCTGGAGCGCGGGGAGTTGGTACGGGCGCGACCGCGCCTACGACCTCTCGGTCGATCCCGCGTTCATCGACATCCCGCACACGGCGTCGACGCTGACGGTGACCTGGAACCTGGGCGCCGTCTCGGGCGGCGCCGCACAGAACTGGCAGGGCGGCATGGACGAGTCGTGGGCCATCGACAACGTCAAGGTGACCGTCAGCAACGGCACCAGCGGCACGCCGGTCCCGCCTGCCGGCGCGGCGCTGCTGGGCAATGCGCCCAACCCGTTCAATCCTTCCACGCGCATCCTCTACGAGGTGCCGGTCGACGGCGCCCGCGTGACGCTCACCATCCACGACCTTGGCGGGCGCCTGGTGCGCGCGCTGGTCGACGACCGGCAGGCGGGGGGGCAGCATGCCGAACCGTGGAACGGTCGCGACGACGAGGGCCGGCCCGTCGCCGGCGGCGTCTACGTCTACCGCCTGGAGGCCGACGGGTTCGTCGCGAGCCGCAAGATGGTGCTGCTGAAGTAGCTTCCCCGGCCGAGGCCGGCCGCGGTTCCTTGCGGAACCGTCGCAAAGCCGTCACGATTCGATGATGATCGATGGGCCCGCGCGCCGGTGGGACAACCGGCGCGCGATCCCGCCCCGCCACCCGCCAACAATCGCCTTGTTGCGCTTCCGCCACCTGCCTAGAATTGCTGCGATTACCCGCCCACCCGGAGCTTTCGAGGAGAGCCGATCATGAAGAGCCGCGCCCGCGCCATCACCCTCGCCGCCGCATTGCTGCTGGCGGCATCATTCGTGTTCGCCGACGAGACGCCGCCCGTGGAGACCATCTACGCGCAGGCCGATACCGTCACCGTCATCGGCGAGCGCCCGGGTTCCGACGCGATGAGCGCGCCGATGGCCACGGCTGTCGTGCCCGCCGCCGCGTGGCAGGCCGCGCGCACGAGCGGCCTGGACGAGGCCCTGGCGAATGTGCCCGGCGTGATCGCCCAGAGCCGGGCCGGCTCGACGGACGTGCGCATCACCAGCCGCGGCTTCGGCGCGCGCGGCGCGGGCGAGCGCTCGAACGCCGGCACGACGCGCGGCATCCGCGTCACGCTCGACGGCTTCCCGCTGACCGAGCCCGACGGCCGCACCAGCATGGACCTGGCCGATCCCGCGCTGCTCGACCGCATCCGCGTCGTGCGCTCCAACAGTTCCGTGCTGTACGGGCCCGCCTCCGGCGGCCTGATCGAGCTGCAGACGACCGACCACTTCGCCGCCAACTACGGCGAGGCGCGCGCCGAATTCGGCAGTTTCGGCTACGCGAAGCAGGTCGCCGAGTCCGGCTTCGTGTCGGGCGACGCGAGCATCCGCGTCGCGGGCGCCACGGAGAATTTCGACGGCTACCGCGCGCACAGCCGCGGCGCGCGCAGCTCGGTGTTCACAACGCTCCTGTCGGAGCCCTCGCCGGCGACGCACATCGGCGTCTACCTGGCCGCCACGCACAACATCCAGCACCTGGCCGGCGCGCTGACCCGCGCCGAGTTCGACACCGATCCCACGCAGGCCAACCCCGACTACGTCACGCAGGACGCCCGTCGCGACAACTGGATCGGGCGGCTGGGCGCGCGCGTGGCCCACGACTTCGACGGCGGCCGCGAACTGACGATCGGCGCCTTCGTCGAGCCCAAGACGATCCACCGCTCGGAGCGCAACAAGTACCGGGACTTCCAGCGCGTGCACACGGGCGGCTCGGCCGTGCTGTCGGGGCCGCTGGCGGCCGGTCGTGCGCGGTGGAGCGTCGGCGTGGACGAGGCCATGCAGGACGGCAGCGTGCTGTTCTACACCCTGGACAACGGCCAGCGCAGCAACGAACTGGTTGCCGACAGCCGCGAGGGCATCAACAACTTCGGCACGTTCGGCGAGGTCGCGTACACGCCGAAGCCCGCCTGGCAGCTGACCGCCGGCGCCCGCTGGGACAACGTGCACTACGTCAGCGAGAACCACATGGACTCGTCGGTGAACGCGACGCGTTCGCTCGACCAGGTCTCGCCGCGCCTGGCAATCTCCTATCGCCCGACCGCGAACCGCATGTACTTCGGCGCGCTGACCCGCGGCCTCGAGACCCCGGCCTTCAACGAGGTCGACCCGCCGGCGCCGTACGACGCGACCACGACCCTGAACCCGCTGCTCGAGCCGTCGCGCAGCCTGACGGCCGAGGTCGGCACGCGCGGCAGCGTTGCGCTTGACGGCGCCGTCTCGCGCGTGGCCTACGACGTGGCCCTGTACACGCTCGAGGTGCGCAACGACATCGTGCCCTGGGACGGCGGCGCCACGTACCTGACCGCCGGCAAGGCGGTGCGCAGCGGCCTCGAGGCCGGCCTGACCGCCGACTGCACGAACGGCCTCTCGGCGCGCCTGACGGGGACGCTCTCGCGCAACCGCTACGCCGACTACGAGACGAACGTGCCCGACGGCGCCGACGGCATGGTCAACGTCGTGTACGACGACAACGAGACCGCCGGCATCCCTTCGCTCTCGTTGCAGGGCACGCTCCGCTACTCGATGCCGGACGGCGCCTACGTCGAGGTCACGGCGCAGCACATGGGCAAGTACTGGGCGAACGACGCCAACACCGATCGCGTGGCCGCCTACACGGTCGTCGATGCGACCGTGGGCGTGAACGTGCACATGCTCGGCCACGAGAGCCTGTTGTTCGTGTCGGGGCGCAACCTGACCGACGAGGTGTATGCGGCGTCCGTGTACATCAACGGCGTGAACGGACGCTACCTGGAGCCGGGTCTCGGCCGCAACGTGCTGGCCGGGCTGTCGCTGCACGCCTGGTAAAAGGAGCCGGATGAACCTGGCGCTCATCGTCATCGTTGTTGCGCTGAAGTTCGGGCTGCCCGTGCTGTACCTCTGGTTCCCCTTCGCCGCCGGCTGGGGGAACTGGGTGCTCGATTCGGTGGACGGCGACCTGCTCATTCCCGCGGGGCTGGGCGACGCCGTCTACCAGAACCTGGACAAGGCCGCCGACTGGGTCGGCTACCTCTTCATCTTCATCTGGGGCCTGCGCAAACCGATCCGGCGCGAGATCACGGCAACCTTCGCGCTGCGCACGGTTGGGCAGGTCCTGTTCTTCACGACGCACCGGGAAATCGTCTTCTTCTGGTTCCCGAACCTGCTCGAACCGCTGTTTCTGGTCTACGTCACCATCGCGCGCTTCCGCGGCCAGGAGATGGTGCAGGCGATCTATCGCCGTCGCCTGGTCTGGATCTGGCTGGGCATCGTGGTCTACAAGTTCCAGGACGAGTGGTTCACGCACGTGGCCAACGTCGACCGGACGGATTTCGTGAAGTCGCTGCTGGGGGGCTGAGCCCCGCCCGAATCGCGGTCCACATCCGCGGCGAGGTGTGCTAGGCTCCGCGGCGACCACATCCCCAATCCCATTTGTCCGCATGGCCCTTTCCGGAGGCTTTCGACCGATGGCCCCGCAGCCCGTACCGCTGCCGCTTGACCTGTCGCCTCTCGGGGCGATCGCGGACGAGCTCTGCGCGCGCCTGCCGGGCGCCGCGCGCGGCGACTTCACGGGCGCGCTCGTGTTGCTGCCGTCGGCGCGCGCCTGCCGCACGCTGGGCCACCTGGTGCTCGAACGCGCCGGGAACAACGCGCTCCTGCTGCCGCGCATCCTGACCCCGAACCAGCTGGCGGAAGAGGCGGCCACGGCGCTGGGCGTGCCGGTCGCCGCCGACGCGCCGGGCGAACGCACGCGCGCGCTCATCCTGACGCACGCGCTGGTCGCCGGCGACTGGCTGCAGGGCCCGCCCGAGACCGCGCCCGGGCTGGCGCAGGAACTGGTGCGCACCTTCGACGAGATCCGCCGCCACCAGCTGGCCGACCTGCTCCTGTTGCCGACGAACCTGGAGGCGGCCCTGGCGCGCATGCTGGTGCGCGAGGCCGAAGCCGAGTCCGTCGCCACCGAGTTGCGCAGCCTGCACGACGCCTGGCGCATCTACCGCGCTTGCATTCCGCATGACCGCGTCGACGCGCAGGTGCAACTGGCGAACCGGCTGGAGGCCGCCGCCGACGGCGACCTGCCCTGGCCGGGGCGCGGGCTTGAATTGGCCATCGCCGCCGGGTTCACGCGCCTGGACCCGGTGACCGCGGCGCCCATGCGCGCGGCCCTGGCGGCGGCTGTGACATCACTGGTGATGGTGGGTGTCGGGGATGATCCGCTCTCGCGCCGTGTCATCGCGACCTGGGATCCGCAGGAGGCGCGGGGTGGCCCGCTCGGCCCGGCCCGGCGCGCGGCGGTCCTGCTGGGCGCCGATGCGGCGGCGGTGGAGTCGCTGGCGGAAACGGGCAGCGCCCCGGCGCTCGCGCTGCGCGAGAGGCTCGACGCGCTCGCGGCCACGCTGCCGCCCCTGCCCGCGCCGGGGCCGGGCTCCGCGCTCGACCTGCGCGCCTGCGGCAATGCCGAGAACGAGGCGCGCGTGATCACCGACATGGTCGTGCGCCACCTGCAGGAACCGGGCGGCGCCACCGCGCGACTGGCCGTGGCGGTGCCCGATCGTCGCCTGGCCGCGCGCGTGTCGGCGCACCTGCGCGGGGCGGGGCTCGACGTGGACAACACGCACGGCGAGCCGTTGTCCTCGCAGCCGGCCGGCACGCTGCTGCGGTTTGCGCTGCGCGCCGCGCTGACGGACCTGCGCGGCGAGGCCGTGCTCGAGGTGCTCACGCACCCGTATGTGGCGTTGCCGGCGCCCAAGGGCGGCCACGGGCTGTGGACGCTGCGCCTGGAGCGCCTGCTGCGCGGCGAGGATGCGTTCAAGGGCGGCCAGGACTCGCTGCTGCGCCGCGCCCGCGACCACGATGCGGCGGCGTGCGCGTTGCTGAAACACTCGACCGACGGCATGGAGTCGTTCGTCGCCGCGATCGGCGACGCCCTCGGGCCGCTGCTGACAGTGGGTGCGCGCCGCACGGCGCCCTGGTCCGCGCACCTGGAGGCGCTGCGCCGCACGTGGGCCCTGCTGGCCGCGAAGCGTCCGCTGGCGGCCGACTCGGACCGCGCCGACATCATCGCCGCCTCGCGCCTGCTGGACGAACTGGCCCTCGACGCCCACCGCCTGCCCGACGTGACGGCCGCGGTGTTCGCGTCCGACCTCGGTCGCCTGCTGGCGGCCGCCTCGGCGCCGCCGCACCGCGACCCGGGGCTCGGCCTGCTGGTGACGGGCCACCTCGAGGCACGGCTCGAGCGCTTCGACCTGCTGGTCGTCGGCGGGCTGGCCGACGGCTCGCTGCCCAGCCGCCCCTCGCGCCGGGCCTTCCTGGGCACGCGCGCGCGCGAGGCGCTCGGCCTGCCCGGCCGCCGCGACAGCCTCGACGCCGACTCTGAACTGTTCCTGCGCCTGCTGCACGGCGCCCCGCGCGTGGTGCTGACCTGGCCCGGCGAGGACGAGGGCTCGCCCGTGCTGCCGTCGCCGCTGGTCGAGCGGCTGCTGATCGTGCACGGCCTCGAGCCCGATGCGCCCACGTTGCGCGCGGCGCCGCCCGCAACGTGGCGCACGAGCGCGCCGGCCACCGCCACGCTGGCGGCAGAGCAGCACGCCTTCGCGACCGAGCCGATGCCCGCGCCGCTGCTGGCGCCGGCGCGCCCGCGCGACCGGCTCAGCTGGTCGTCGCTGCGCGTGTGGCGCGACTGCCCGTACCGCTCGCTGCTCGAGCGCGGCTTCGCCCTGCGCCGCGACGAGGACGTGCAGCGCGAGTTCGGGCGCCGCGACTACGGCACGAAGGTCCACGAGGCGATGGCGCGGTTCCTGGGGCCCGGCACCCCCGGTCACGTGGCGCTGGCCGCCGGCGACGTGGCCGCCGCCCGGTCCGCGCTCGATCGCGCCGCGCATGATGCCTTCGTCGGCGAGGCCGCCGACCAGCCCGACCGCGCGCTGTGGATGGAGGCATTCCGCGAGCTGGGCCCGGGCATCGTCGGCTGCGAACTGGGCCGGTTCGCCCGGTGGCGACCGATCGGCTTCGAGGTCAAGTTCGAGCTGCCCCTGGCGCAGCTGCACGCGTGGCTGCTGTGCGACCTGGCGGCCGATGGAAGCGACGCGGCGATGGCGCTTCTGGCGACGGTGCCCGGCGCGTTGCCGCCGCACGCCGCGGGCGTGGTGCTGCATGGGATCATCGACCGCCTCGATCTGGCCGCCGACGGCAGCGGGCGCATCGCCGTCCTCGACTTCAAGACCGGCGTGCTGCCGGGCAGGCGCGCCATCGCCGAGCTCGAGGAGATGCAGGTCCTGCTCTACGCGGCGGCCGTCGCGGCCGGCGTGGTTGTGCTGCCGGGCCCCGACGGGCCGGTGCCGGTGACGGGCGCCGTGGCCGAGGGCGCCTACTACGGGCTCAAGGACAAGACGATCGGGCCGCGCTCGAAGGTGGACCTGCCGGAACTCGATGGCGACGGACGCCCGTTGCTGCGCGAGGGCGCCGCGCAGTTGCTCCGGCTGGCGCTGGCAGCCGCATCGCCCGACGGGCCGTTCCCGCTGCTGGCGCGCGCGCGGGCAGGGGAAGGTCCCTCGGACCTGCCCTGCGGCCTGTGCGACCTGCGCGGCATCTGCCGCGTCGAGGAAGTCGACCTGCCGCCCGCGCTCAAGCGCCGCCTCGAGAAGCTGGTCAACAAGCGGGAGGACGCGTTTTGAGCGCCGACGAGAAAGCCCGCCTGGTCCAGCTCGAAGCGTCGCGGCCCGACCGCTCGGTGGTGCTGCGCGCGGCCGCCGGTTCCGGCAAGACCACGGCGCTGGTCAACCGCTTCCTGCGCCTGTGCCTGGAGGACACGCCGGCACGCGTGGCGCCCGGCACCATCCTGGCCGTCACGTTCACGCGCAAGGCCGCGGTCGAGATCCAGGAGCGGCTGCGCCGCGAGGCCCGCAAGCTGGCGCTGTCCGCGCCCGCCGCGCGCGCCGAGCAGCTGCGCCGCATGTTCGGCGCCGAGCACGGCGAGCCCAGCGCGCAGGAGAATGCCGCCGCCGGCGCGCTCTACGAGCAGCTGCTGGCCGACACCTCGGCGCTGAACCTGGGCACCATCCATTCGTTCTGTCAGCTCGTGCTGGGCCGCTTCGCGCGCGAGGCGGGGCTGGACCCGTCGTTCGGCGTGCTCGAGGACCCGGTCGAGCTTCAGGACGAGGCGTTCGACCTGCTGGTCGGCGAGATCGCGAAGGACCCGGTGCTGGCGGCCGACGCCCGTCGCCTGGGCGCGCACCCGGACACCCTGCGCGGCACGTTGCAGGCCTGCCTGGACGAGGGCATGCGCATCGAGCGCTGGCTGCAGGGCCGTTCCGCCGACGGCGCGCGCGGCCGGTTCGCGGTCGGCGCCGACGGCCTGCATGCGCGCGAGCCGCGCCTTGAGGCGCTGCCGCGCCTGGAAGCCGACCTGCGGCGCCACCTGTTCCCCGACCTGCCCGATCCCGACGGCAGCCTGGCGGCGAAGCTGGGTTCCCGGCTGGCCGCGGCGCTCGCCGCTTTCGGCGAAGGGCTGCCCGCCGAGGCGGACACCACGTTCGGCACGTTCCCCGGCAAGTCGCGCCAGACCATCGACGAACTGGCCGAGGGCGCCGCCGGCCTGGCCGCCGGCTGGGCGCCGACGGGCAACGAAGAGGCCGACGCGGCCGCGACGCGGGCCCTGGCCGCCGGTGCATTCGACCTGCTGTTGACCAAGGCGGGCAAGGTGCGCTCGTTCACCGCGGCCCGCGACCCGGAGTTCAAGGGCGCGTTCAACGCGATGGTCAACCGGCGGGCCGTGCCGGTGCTGTCGCTGATGCTGGACATCGATCGCCTGGACCTGCTCGCGGCCAACGTCTCGCTGCTGCGACTGGGGCTGCGGCTGCTGGACCTGGTCGACGACCTGAAGCGGCGCGACCGCGTCATCGACTTCCAGGATCTCGAGGACATGGCCAGTGGCCTGCTGGCCGATCCCGAGCGCGCGCTGGACCTGCAGTACCGCCTGGACGACGCCATCCAGCA
>CAIOLW010000065.1 GCA_903859215.1 uncultured bacterium
CAACAAGGCGGGCCGCGAACTGCTCGTGATCATCGACGACATCCTCGACCTCACGAAGGCCGAGGCCGGTCGCCTGGAGATCTACCCCGAGGACATCGAGGTGTCGGACCTGGCCGAGTCGCTGACGGCGCTCTACCGCCCGCTGGCGGCGCGGCGCGGCCTGGACCTGCGCGTCACCGTCGATCCCGCGGCGCCGACCGGCTGCCGCACCGACCCGACGCGCCTGAGCCAGATCCTCAAGAACCTGCTGAACAACGCGCTGAAGTTCACCGAGTACGGCGGCGTCCGCCTGTCGATCCGTCCCGCGGCCGAACCGCTCGGGGAGGCCCCGGCCATCGACTTCGTCGTGGAGGACACGGGGATCGGCATCAGCGCCGAGGTGCTGCCGGCGCTGTTCGCCGCGTTCACGCAGGGCGACGGTTCGATCGCGCGGCGCTTCGGCGGGTCGGGACTCGGATTGTCGATCTGCCGCAAGCTGGCCGAGCTTCTCGGCGCCCGCATCAGCGTGTCCAGCGAGGTCGGCCGCGGCAGCACGTTCACGCTGCGCCTGCCGGTGCAGCCGTGCGTGCGTGCGGCGGCGGAGGCGGAGGCGGAGCCGGAGTCGGAGTTGGTCCCGTCCGCGCCTTCGGTGCGACAGGTGACGGACGCGGCAGCGGCCGCCGCGCCGCGCGGCGTGCACCTGTCCGCGCCGGCAGCCGAACGCGAGCCCGTCGCCGGCCTTCTCTCGGGCCAGCGCGTGCTGATGATCGATGGCGACATGAGGTCGGTGTACCGCCTGACTTCGCTGCTCGAGTCGGCCGGCGCGACGGTGCAGGTGGCGCGCGATCCGGCGGCCTGCCTGGCGCGGCTGGACGACCTCCCGGACCGCGCGCTGGTCCTGGTGCGGCCGCACGTGCCGGGCGGCCTGCCGTCGGCCGAACGCCAGTCGTGGTGGTCGGCCGCCGTGGCGTCGGGCGCCCGCGTCGTCATCCTTGCGGGGCGCATCCCCGCGACGGCCGACGTGCCGGCAGGGCTGCCCGTGCTGGACCCCGATGGTCCCGAGGCCCGTCTGTGCCACACCCTGGCCGAACTGGCGCGCCCGGCCGGGACGCGCCGCGAGCTGCCGCAGGAGGTCATGGCATGACCACTTTCGCCATGGCAGCCGCCGCCAGGCTCAACCTCCTGATCGTCGACGACCGCGAGGCCAACCTCCAGTCGCTGAGCCAGCTGCTCGCGCGCGACGACGTGGCCATCCACACCGCGCTGTCGGGCAACGAGGCCCTCGGCCTGATGCTCGAGCACGACTTCGCGCTCGTGCTGCTCGACGTGCAGATGCCGGGCATGGACGGCTTCGAAGTGGCCACGCTGATGCGGAGCCACGAGCGCACGCGACATGTGCCGGTGATCTTCGTGACCGCGATCAGCAAGGATCGGCAGCACATCTTCAGCGGCTACGACGCCGGCGCGGTGGACTACCTGTTCAAGCCGCTCGATCCGCACGTCATCCGCGCCAAGGTCGCCGTCTTCCTGGAGCTGAAGCGGAGCCAGCAGCTGCGCGAGCGCCTGCTCGACAGCCTCAGCCGGGCCAACAGCCAGCTGGAAGAGGCCGCGCAGCTCAAGTCCGACTACCTGGCGGCGGCGAGCCACGAACTGCGCACGCCGCTCACGGCGATGAAGGAGTTCTGCTCGCTGGTGCACGACGAGATCGTCGGCCCGATCAACGTCGAACAGCGCCGCTGCCTGGAGACGGCGCTACGCAACTGCCGGCGTCTGGGCGGCATCATCGAGCACCTGGTGGACCTCGACAGCGTGGAATCCGGGCGCCTGCGGCTGGCGCGCGGCCCGGTCGACCTGGCCGAGCTGGTGCGCGAACGCGCGGCCGCCCTGGCCGAGCGCTGCCGCGGCACCGGGCCGGTCGTCGAGGTCTCGCTGCCGGCGCGCCGGGGCGACGCCGAGGTGCTGGCCGACGGCGAACTGGTCGGCAGCGCGTTGACGCAGCTGCTGGACAACGCCCGCAAGTTCTCGCCGCCCACCGGGACCATCCGCATCCGGGTGCGCCGCCTGGGCGACAACGTCACGGTCGAGGTGGCCGACCGCGGTCCCGGCATCGCGCCCACCCACCGCGCGCGCGTCACGCGCAAGTACACGCAGGTCGACCGTCGCGACGGCCCGGGCGAGCAGGGGCTCGGCCTCGGCCTGGCGATCGCCACGCGCCTGCTCGAACTGCAGGACAGCCGCCTGGACCTGGTCAGCACGCCGGGGCTCGGCTCGATCTTCGGCTTCACGCTGCCCCGCTACGGGGCGGGCGCGCACCTGCGCGCGTTCTGCGGCGACGCCGTCCACCAGGCCGCCCGGCGCTGGGAGCCGTGGTGCCTGGTGCTCGTGCGCGATCGCCGGGGCCTGCCGCTGCCGGGGTGGCTCACCGATGCGGCGGGGCAGCTGGTCGAGGGGCTCGACGAGCGGCGCGGCGTCGTCCCGGTGCAGGGCGTGCCGACGCTGCTGGCGCTCGTGCGCAGCGGGCAGGCTGGTCCGGCGGCGTGGGTGGACGAACTGGCGGGGCGCGAACCGGTCGGCGGCGAGGCTGCCGAGCTGGAATGGGTCGCCGTGGTGGTCGATGAAACGGGTGCGCCGGCGGAGGTGCCGCCGGCAGAGGTCTGGAGTTGCCTGGTCCCGGCTGCGGCCCCGGCGACGGAAGGAGTCTGGCGATGAACAAGGGCAGGATCCTCGTGGTCGACGACGAGCCCGATATCGTGCACAGCCTGTCGCTGCGGCTGGGAGCCGCGGGCTACCAGGTCGTCTCGGCGATGGACGGGCTCAGCGCGACCAAGGCGGCGATCGAGCACCAGCCGGACCTCATCATCCTGGACATCGGGATGCCCGCGGGCAACGGGCATGTGGTGGTCGAGCGCCTGCGCCACATCGTCGCCACCAGCCAGATTCCGGTGATCTACCTGACGGCCCGCACGGGGGAGGACGATTACCGGCGCGCCCGCGAGGGCGGCGTGGCGAAGTACATCACCAAGCCGTTCGACGCCATCGTGCTGCTGGCGGCGGTCGAGGACCAGTTGGAGCGTTCCCGAAGCTGCGCGTGAGGCCGTCCTGCCTGAGCTCCCGCGCCGCCGTGCGGGATGTCCACTTGCGGCGGCAGCCTGTCCCGGCCCGGGAACAGCCGGACCGCCCGCGTGCCGCCGCGGTTTCCCGCCGCCCGTCTGGACGATGGCCCCCCAATGGGTTACAAATGTCGAGGTATCTCCCGTCGCATCGGCGCGCAGGCATTGTCCGTGCATGGATGACCCTGCCGTGCCGGACACAGGCCCCCGCGGGGTGCCGCCACCTCAGGAGCGATTGACCATGCGTAACCCGGGAAACGGAACCGCAACCGTCGCATCGATGGTGCTGATGGCCGCCATGCTGATCGCCAACGCGTCCGAAGCGAAGGTCGTGCTGGAATCACGCGGGCCCAGGCACCACGGCGCACCCTCGGAGCATGAGTTCGTCCTCGAAGGGGGCCTGGTCCAGCCGGCCGGCGACCTGGGCGATGACTACTGGACGACCGCGACCGGCTTCGATCAGGGCGCCGGCTGGGAGCTGGGTCTGCGCCTGCGGCAGTTCTTCGGCCGCGACGTCTCGGTGGCGCCCTCGATCCACTGGGTCACGTTCGGCGCCGCCAACGGTGTCGGTAACTTCGGCACCGGCAACGACCTGGGCTACCGCCTCGAGACCTCCGCCGTGCGCTACGGGCTGGACCTGCAGATGTACCTGGGCGAGCCGGGCGGCGCCACCCGCCCGTTCGTGACCGGCGGCCTGGGCCTGGTGCACAACCGCTACCACGACGAGCTTGAGGGCCTGGGCCCCTTCGACACTTCGGTCAACACCCCGGGCGCCAGCCTGGGGGCGGGCCTGCGCGTCGGAAACCTCGAATTCACGGGCGAGTACCACTGGAACCGCTTCACCACCGGGAACCTCAACCCGTCGGGCGCCGACCTGGACTATGCCTGGGATTACCTCTCCCTGCGCGTCGGAGTGGCGCTGGGTCGTTGACACTGCGCGTTCGTCGGGCTAATTTGGACGCCAAGGTCTGATATTGGCATCCAACGACCGGCCCGGGCGCCGCGGGGCACGAGATGTTCTCCCTGACGATCGAATATGCGATGCGCGCGGTGTTGGCCCTGGCCGGCAGCCACGGCCGTTCCATGACCACGAAGCAGATCGCCACGGCGATGAACGTGCCGCCGAGCTACCTGTCGAAGGTGCTGCAGTCGCTCGTCAAGGCGGGGATCGTGCAGTCCACGCGGGGCCTCAAGGGCGGCTTCGTCCTGGTAGGCAAGCCCGAGGACTGGCGGATGCTCGACATCCTCAATGCCGTCAGCCCCCTCAAGCGCATCGAGTCCTGCCCCATCGACCTCGAGAGCCACAGCTCGGACCTGTGCCCGCTGCACCGTCGCCTGGACAACGCGTTGGGGATGGTGGAGGCGGCGTTCGCCTCGACGACGCTGGCCGAGGTGCTGACCGAGGAGAACCGGTGCCCGACGCTGCAGAGGCAGCTGGCGGCGTTCACGGGCGGCGACATCGTCGATCCCGAGCTGCGCACCCTCTGATCCACTTCCGTCTCCCGTGAGCCCGGCAGCGGCCCGCTAGTGCGCGTCCGCGCGCGCCGCGGCCACCGCCAGCGTGATCGCAGCCGCCGCGTGGGGGATGTCCCCGGCGCGCGTGCCGTGTCCCAGCGAGACGCGCAGCGTCCCGAGCGCCAGTTCCGGCGCGACCCCCATCGCTTCCAGCACCGACGAGCCGCCGCCGGCGCCGTGGCAGGCCGCGCCCGCGGACACGGCCACGTCCGGCAGGTGCGCGAGCACCCGGCCGGCGACGACGCCCGCGAACCCGATGCTCAGCGTATTGGGCAGGCGCTCGGCGCCCGCGGCGTGCACGGCTGCGCCCGGCACGGCAGCGCAAAGCAGCGCCGCCAGCTGGTCGCGCAACGTGGCCAGCCGCTGTGCCTCGTCGGCGAGTTCGCGCTGCGCGATCTCGCACGCGCGCCCGAGCCCGACGATGCCCGCCACGTTCTCGGTGCCCGGGCGGCGGCCCTGCTCGTGCCCGGCGCCGAACATCAGGTTCGGCAGCGCCAGGCCTTCGCGCACGCAGAGCAGGCCCACGCCTTTCGGCGCGTAGAGCTTGTGCCCGGCCACGGTGAGCAGGTCGACGCCGAGCTCGTCCATCCGCACCGGGATCTTGCCGGCCGACTGCGCGGCGTCCGTGTGCATGAGCGCGCCGGCCTGCCGCGCCAGCCTTGCGATCGCGGCCACGGGCTGGATCGCCCCGGTCTCGTTGTTCGCGTGCATCACCGAGACCAGCGCCGTGCGCGGGCCGATGGCGCGCGCTGCCGCGTCCGTGTCCACCCGTCCTTCACTGTCGACGCCGAGCACCAGCGTGCGGCAACCCGCTTCCGCCAGCTCTAGGCAGGGCCCGCTCACGGCGGGATGTTCGATCGCCGAGATGACCAGTTCGTCGCGGCCCGCGCGCCGGCCCAGCTTCGCGGCGCCAGCCACGGCGTGGTTGTCGGACTCGGTGCCGCCGCTGGTGAAGATGATGCCGCCGGCGGGCGCGCCCAGCAGCGCTGCCGCCTGGTTCCGCGCCGTTTCGACGGCGTCGCGGGCGCGGACGCCGTGGGCGTGCGGGCTCGACGGGTTGCCGAAGCCGCCGCGCAGCCAGGGCAGCATGGCTTCCAGGACGCGCGGGTCGACCGGCGTGGTGGCGTTGTGGTCAAGGTAGAGCGGATTTTCGTGCGTCATGCGGGCCCCCGTCGGCGGGCAGGGGTGGAAAAGTTCCGCCCCCGCGGCCGGCAGGCCGGTGCGGGGGCGGCGGTCAACGGGGGACCCGGGCGAATCGGACAAGAAGCAGCGCAGCTGTCGTTCCAGATGATCGTCGGGTATGTAGAGATTCGTGGTGAGGAACCCCCCGATGCCTTCGCCGCCAGCATAGGCCAGATGGGATCGGGCTGCCACCGAAATCGGATTGCAGGGCGCCCTACGCCCGGCAGACGAGCACGACAAGGCTGTGCGGCGCCACCTTGACCGGCGCCTGGGCGGCCTGTGCCGGGGCGTCGGGCCCCGCGATGTCGCCGGGCGACGGGCGCGCGGTGTCGATCACGGTCAGCCACCGCTTCCCGGGCGCCGGTGGGGGCAGCTCGAACGACAATCCCTGGGCGCCGGCATTCGCCATCACGTGCACCGGCTCGTCGCCGCCGGTGTGCGTGAGCGTGAAGGCCAGCGCGCGCGAGCGCGGGCTCCAGTCGGGCTGGCCCAGGCGCGTGCCGTGCCACGAGATGTCGCCCCCGCGCTCGGGGCTCGTCGCGGCCCAGTAGCGATCCTCCTGCAGGATCCGGAGGCTCCGCGACAGCGCAACCAGTTCGCGTGTGAAGCGCAGCAGCCCGGCGTCCTGCGCCGCCGGCGACCAGTCGAGGTGGTTGAGCCCGTTGTCCTGGCACCACGGGTTGTTGTTGCCCACGCGCGTGTGGGAAAACTCGTCGCCCGAGGTGAGCATCGGCGTGCCGTGCGAAAGCAGCGTCAGCGCCAGGAAGTTGCGGGCCTGCCGCGCGCGCAGCGCGGCGACGACCGGGTCGTCCGTGGCGCCCTCGATGCCGCAGTTCCAGCTGAGGTTGTCCTCGGTGCCGTCGCGGTTGTCCTCGCCGTTCGCGCGGTTGTGCTTGCGGTCGTACGACACGAGGTCGCGCAGGCAGAACCCGTCGTGGCACGTCACGAAGTTGACCGTGTGCGACGGCCGCGCCTGCTCGCCGCGCAGCACGTCCGGGCTGCCGACGATGCGCGCCATCAGGCTCTCGATCGTGTTCTCGTCGCCGCGCCAGAAGCGGCGGATGTCGTCGCGGAAGCGGCCGTTCCACACGGCGAAACGCCCGCCGGGGAAGTCGCTGACCTGGTAGAGGCCGGCCGCGTCCCACGCTTCGGCGATCAACGTCGTCCCGGCCAGCGCGGGATCGGTGCTGATCGCCCAGAGCACGGGCGGGCGGTCGAGCGGACGCCCGTCCTCGCCGCGCGCGTGCACGGAAGCGAGGTCGAAGCGGAACCCGTCGACGTGCATCTGCTCCACCCAGTAGTGCAGCGAGTCGACGATCATCCGGCCGGCCACCGGGTGGTTCGAGTTGAACGTGTTGCCGCAGCCGGTGTAGTCCGCGTAGCGCCCGGGCTCGGGCCCGTTGATGTAGTAGGCGCGGTTGTCGAGGCCGCGCCACGACAGCACCGGTCCGCCGGGGCCGCCCTCGGCGGTGTGGTTGTAGACGACGTCGAGGATGACGCGCAGCCCCTCGCTGTGCAGCGCGCGCACCATGTCGCGGAACTCGTCGACCGGCCCGGTGGGCGAGCGATCACTGCTGTAGCCGGCGTGCGGCGCGAACCAGCCCACCGGGCTGTAGCCCCAGGCGTTGGTGCGGCCGGGAGGCGCGTCCTGCGCGTCGAACTCGTACACGGGCATCAACTCGACCGCGGTCACGCCCAGTTCGCGCAGCCAGCCGGCGCGCGCGGCCAGCCCGGCGTAGGTGCCGCGGAGCCCGTCGGCCAGCCCGCTCGACGCGTGCGCGGTGAAGCCGCGCACGTGCATCTCGTAGATGACATCGCGTCCGGGCGCCGGCAGCGGGCGGTCGCCCTGCCAGTCGTAGCGGCCGGCATCGACCACGACCGAGCGCAGGGCGCGGGCGACGTTGTCGCCGGGCGCCGCCGCCGCCGCGCGGTCGTAGGCGCCCTGTCCGGCCACCGCGCGCGCGTACGGGTCCAGCAGCAGCTTGGCGCCGTCGTGCAGCAGGCCGGCCGCCGGCGTGCGCGGGCCGTCGACCCGCCAGCCGTAGACCTGGCCGTGCCCGCAGCCATCCACCCGGACGTGCCAGTACGGCCCGGTCCGGTTGAGCGCCGGGTCGAGGGCGTGCCCGAGGGCGGCCGCCGGGTCGTCCGGGCCGGCAAACAGCAGCAGCTGCACCGCGGTGGCGTGGGGGGCGTAAACGGCAAAATTGACCGCGTCTGCGGTGACCGTCGCGCCCAGGGGCGCCGGCGATCCGGGGGTAAATGTGCTCGCGGGGGGGCAGGGCACGACCGGCACGCTCGCTTGGGGTCCGGGTGGGCGGGCGAGGCCGCCCGCGGGTGCCCCTAAATCCGGGGCGATATGAACCGATAACGCATCGGGACCCGAATTGCAACGGGCGTCAGGTCGGCCGGACCGACCCGCCCGTCAACGTCGGCAAGTGAGACCTGCATGCTCCTGGAGACGCTGGACAGCCTGATCCGCGCCGGTATCGACGCTTTGCAGACGGCCTGCGGGCTGTCGGTCACGCAGGCCCACGTGTCGCTGGTCGGCAACGGCAGCCTGACGTTCCCTGCGCTCGGCGAACTCCAGATCCGCAACGGCACCCTGCAGAAGGTGCACCTCGGCTGCGACACGGCCCTGATGACGCGACTGGCCTCGGGTGCGGACTGCCCGGACGGTCGCTCGGGGCTCGAGGTCATGGCCAACCGTGTGCTGTCGAGCCTGCTCGAGGAGATGGAGGGGCGCCGGCCGCGCGGTGTCGTCGAGAACCTGTCGCCCGCCCCGATCGCGCTGCACACGCGGGGCCAGCGCACCTTCGGCATCCGCCTCGAGACCGCGGGCGGCCGCATGTTCATGCTGGCGGAGATCCCCTCCAAGGTCGAGATGGAGGAGACCAACAACGGCGACGCCGTGTCTCGGCTGATCGGGCGCTACCTGCCGCCCGACTGGATGCAGCGGCGGGAACTGCATTCGGGCATGGCCATCGACAACTTCCTGGTGCTCGTCCGCAAGATCGAAGCGGACGTCTTCCTGGGCGTTTCGCGCGGGGGCGAAGGCCTGAGCCTGCACAGCAGCCTGCTGCTGGACCACGGCACGCGCTGCGGGCAGCGGGCTTTGCGGCTGTGCGTCGACCTGGCCGACAGCGAATCGGGGCCCATCGTGCGCGGGGACACCGTGCGCGCCAGCGTCGGCCTGCAGGACCGGGCGTTCGGGTTCGACCTGACGTTCCTGGAGGACGACCGGCACGCGCTCTCCGGCGGCGGGAGCCTGCCGTGCGCCTGGTTCGCGGTGCCGGACGCGGTCGCGGTCACGCAGCGTCGCCGCTCGTTCCGCCTGCCGCTGGCCAGCCCGCTGGCCATCGAGATCGAGAGCGACAGCGGCATCCCGGCGGCATCACCCTGGGGTGACCGCACCCCGGTGCGCGGGCCGGTGCTGCACGGCCTGCTCAGCGACCTGAGCTTCGAGGGCGGTCGCGTCGTGATCCCGGCCGGCGCCGACGGTCCCATGCTCGAGCAGGGCCAGATGGCCCGGTGCCGGATCGAGATTCCCGGCGACCTGGAGCCCCTGGTCATCTCCGCGGTGGTCCGCCGGGTCACGCTGAGCCTGGCCGATCGCAATGAATGGCAGCGGGAGATCGGCCTTGAATTCAGCGTCGACGGAAGCGACGACGCCGCCGCTTCGGCGCGAATCCGGGACCTGCTGATGGACCTGCAGAGGTCCCGCCTGGCCCACCGGGTCCACGTCCTGAGCGACATGACCGGCTGAACGCCGCCCCGGCTGGCCGCACCCCGCC
Source organism: uncultured bacterium (assembly GCA_903859215.1). Classification (GTDB taxonomy): domain Bacteria; phylum Krumholzibacteriota; class Krumholzibacteriia; order LZORAL124-64-63; family LZORAL124-64-63; genus CAINDZ01. The sequence continues at coordinate 9,578 of CAIOLW010000065.1, forward strand.
CTTGCCCCCCCGCAGCGGGCCTTCTATCCTGAGCACGTACGATCAGGTCGGCTTTTCGCCCTGGCAGTCGCCACAAACAGGATGCGGATGTCCACTTACCAGCGCGCCATGCTCATCGTCAACCCGGTCGCCGGCTACGCACGCGGGCTGCGCCTGGGGCAGCAGCTGCGCGAGTCGCTGGAGGGCCGCGGGCTGGCCTGTGCCGTCCGGGTCACCAACGGGGTGGGCGATGCGCGGCGCTGGTCGGAATCGGCGGCGGACGAGGGTTTCGACCTGATCGTCGCCATCGGCGGTGACGGCACCGTCGGCGAGGCCGTCGCGGGGCAGGCCTGCTCGTCGCGCAAGGTGCCGATCGCCATCGTGCCGGTGGGCACCGCTAACGTCGTGTCGCTGGCGCTCGCGCTGCCGTGGCTGCCGGGCATGGCGGTGTCGAACATCATCGACGGGCGCGTGCTGCCGTTCGACGTCGGCTACCTTCCGGAACTCGACCGCTACTTCTTCCTGATGGCCGCGATCGGCTATCCGGCGCGGGTGATTCGCGATTCGCCGCGACGCCTGAAGAACATGTTCGGCACGTTCGCCTACCTGGGCGCAGCGCTCAGAAACGCCTTCAATCTCGATGAA
>CAIOLW010000066.1 GCA_903859215.1 uncultured bacterium
CCGTCAGCGTCATGGCCGTCAGCAGCACGACCGGCAGCCACCGCCACGACGGCGACGATTTCCTGCAAAGACTCGGCATCGAACCACTCTCCCTTTTCGAGGGTGCGGGACGGGTTTCCCGGACGAACATGTCGTGAGGGGAGATGCACAATAGCGCCGTGGGGTGCCTGATTCAAGGCGGATCGGTCGCGTCACCCGCCCGCCCCGAGATCCCACAGGGGCAGTCGGTTGTTCCGCTGTCGTGACGATTGGAGGGCGGCAGGAAGTCGACCTGTATTGTATAGTCCGCTGGTTCATGGTGGTCGCACGGCCCTGGTGCGCCCCGTCCGGAAACCGGAAAGCTGAGCGCCGACACCCCTTTGCGGTCCGGCGCCGTCGGAGCGAGCGTGCGCGACCCCTTTACCCGCCTGACCCGCCGCCAGCGCTGGCATTCCTGCGCCTGGCGCCTGCGCCGCCGCCTGTCCGCCCCGACGCGACCGGCCCCCGCGCCGTCGCCGGGAACCCCGCCCCACCTGCTGCTGGTCGGCGTGGACACGCTGCGCGCCGACCACCTCGGCTGCCACGGCTGGGGTCGTCCGACATCACCCCGCCTGGACGCCCTGGCCGCCGGCGGCACGCGCTTCGCCGACGTGATGGCGCCGGCGCCGTGGACACTGCCTTCGTTCGCGGGAGCGCTCACCGCGCTGGCGCCCGGCCTGCACGGCGCGTACCTCGGCGGCGACGTGCGCAACATGGACAAGCAGGCGCCCGGACGGTTGCGGCCCGGCGTGGTCACGCTCGCTGCGCACCTGCGGGCGCAGGGCTACCTGACCGCCGCGTTCTACGCGAACCAGTTCTTCGGCTTCGGGCTGGCCGAGAGTTTCGAAACGCACGCGTACCACAACCTGCCGGCCGACGACATGCTGACGATGGCGCACGACTGGCTGCGCCGGCATGCGGACCGCCCCTGCTTCTGCTTCGTCCTGGTGAATGACCCGCACGAACCGACGACGCCGCCGTGGGAAGACCTCGCGCCGTTCCTGCCGACGCCCGCGCCGACGGATGCGCAACTGGCCGAGCTCGCGCGCTGGGGCGGCACTGTCTGGCCGCACCTCGGCCGCGCCGACGCTGCCGACGCCGGCGATGTGCAGGCCGCGCTCAAGGTGAAGCTCGCGATCTACGACGCGACGATCCGGCAGGTCGATCGCGCGATCGGCCGGCTGCAGGATCGCCTCGAAGCCGCCGCGCTGGCCGACCGCACGCTGGTGTCGGTGTTCTCGGACCACGGCGAGGAGTTCCTCGACCACGCGGCATGGGCCGCGCAGTGGGACCACGACCCGCGCGGGCTGCGCGGCATCGGCCACGGGCAGAGCCATTTCCAGGAGCTGCTGCACGTGCCCTGGGTGTCCTGGGGACCGGGCGTGCCGAAGGGCGTGACCGTCGCGTCGCCGGCGTCGCTGCTCGACCTGGCGCCGACCGTGCTCGACTGGCTGGGCCTGCCGCCGCTGCCGCCGGCGGCCAGGCCGGCGGACCTGCCGCCTGAACTGGCGTCGGCCCTGGTCGGCCGGTCGCTGGCCGCCCTCGCGGCCCGGCCCGCCCCCTCAGCGATGGAAATGCCCGCGCGCGTGCGCCTGGCCGAGGCCATCGCCTACGGCCCGGACCTGGTGGCGGTGCGGCAGGGACCGTGGAAACTCATCGCCGCGCGGGACGGCCGCCCGCTGGCGCTGTTCGACCTCGCGGCCGACCCCGGCGAGCGGCACGACGCGGCCGCCACGCAGCCCGAAGCGCTGGCGGCATTGGTCGCCATCATCGAGACCTGGCGCGCGAGCGGCGCCGGCGCCTGCGAAACCGCCCAGGGCGCCGAGTGGGGCGACCTGGACGGTGTCGTGCGCGAGCGGTTGCGCGATATGGGCTATTCCGAATAGGACGCGGCCGCCCTAGCCGGCGACATCCACCGCCAGTTCCGCCACCGTCCGGGCCAGCTTCGCGAACGCCGCCTGCGCTGCGCTGCCCGGCACGCGCGCGGCGGGCAGGCCCGCATCGCCGCCGGTGCGGATGGCCGGGTCGATGGGGATCTCGCCCAGCAGCGGTAATCCGTACTGCGCCGCCACCTCGCCGCCGCCGCCTGTCCCGAAGATGTCGTGCTTCAGCGAGCACCCCGGGCAGATGAAGTAGCTCATGTTCTCGACGATGCCGAGCACCGGCACCTGCGTCTCGCGGAACATGCGGATGCCGCGGCGCACGTCGGCCAGCGCCACTTCCTGCGGCGTCGTCACCATCACGATGCCCGACAGCGGCACCTGCTGGATCAGCGTCAACTGCGCGTCGCCCGTGCCCGGCGGCATGTCCACGACCAGGAAGTCGAGGTCCGTCCACTGCACGTCCTTGAGGAACTGCTTGATCGCCGAGAACACCAGCGGCCCGCGCCAGATCACCGGCTGGTCGGGCGGCAGCAGCAGGCCCATGCTGATCACCTGCAGGCCCATCGCCTTCACGGGGAAGATCTTGCGGTCGGCCGTGACCTCGGGCTGCTCGTGGATGCCGAGCATCGTCGGCACGCTCGGACCGTAGACGTCGGCGTCGAGCAGGCCCACGCGATGGCCGGCATCGGCCAGCGCCAGCGCCAGGTTGACGGCCACCGACGACTTGCCCACGCCGCCCTTGGCGCTGGCCACGGCGATGACCTTGCCCACGCCGGGCAGTTTCGCGCGGTCGGCGAACGGGTCGGGCGATTGGCCGTGCGGCCCGCGCGGCGCCTGCTTCGGCGGCGTACGGTCATCGACCGGCACCTCGACCGAGGTCACGCCGGGCAGCGCCGAGACCACGCGCAGCACATCCTGCCGCACCTGCGCGATGGTCTCTTCCTTCTCGCTGGTGCGCACGACCGTCACGGTGACCTGGCCGCCGGTGACGACGATCTCGCCGATCAGGTTGATCGCCACGACGTCCACGCGCGTGCCGGGAACCTTCACCTCGCGCAGCGCGGTCATGATGAATTCGGGAGTCAAGGGCTGGGACATGGGTCACCTCAAAGGGCGCGCAACGGCGCCGGCAGGCCGGAGGGATGATCCGTGGTCGGGAGCGGCGCGAAGGGCCGGTCGGGCAACTGTCCGACCGGCCCCGGATGCGTCCCGCGCGATCGCGGCTACTGGTTGAACGAGGCCAGCGCCTCTTCGCACGTGGTGTACGTGTCGAAGACCAGCTTGAGCTGGGTCACGTTCAGGATGTTGTCGATGCGGTCGCTGACACTGCAGATCTTCAGGCGGCCGCCGTTCTTCTTCAGCGTATGGAAACCGGACACGAGGATGCCCAGGCCCGTCGAGTTCACCCAGGTCACCTTGCTCAGGTCCAGGAGCACATCGACATGGCCATCGGCGATCAGTGTCTTGATCTCGCCGAGAAAGCGCTCGTGATCGGGGCCCCCCATGATCTTGCCGGTGAGCGCCAGCACGACGACATCGCCCTGGACAGTCTGCTTGATGTTCAAGTCACCCTCCTCGGTGTACCGGTCCGTCGACTACAGAACCACACTATGATAAAGTCCGGACGGGCGCATCACCAAACCGGAATCGTGGGCGCCAAGATGCCAAGATGCCAAGACACCCAGACGCCCAAGCGCCCAGACGCACAAGCTCCCAAGCGTCCCGGGGCGCGGGCCGGCCCCCGGGAGCGACCCCCGCCGGGGCGGCTAGGCCGGGAACGAGGCCAGCGCCTGCTCGCTCGTCTCGTAGGTGTCGAAGACCAGCTTCAGCTTGGTCATCTCCAGCACGATGTCGACCCGGTCCGGGACGCAGCAGACCGCCATCCGGCCGGCGCACTTCTTCAGTGTCGACATGCCGGCGACCAGGCTGCCGAGGCCGGTCGAATCCACGAAGGTCACCTTTTCCATGTCCAGGATCACGTCGACGTGCCCGTCGGTGACCAGGGACTTGATCTCGGCCGTGAACTGCTCGTGGTCGATGCCGCCGATGAACTTGCCGGTCATCGCCAGCACCATCACATCGCCCTGCATCATGCGCTTGATGTGCATGCCGTCCTCCCCTGTGTGCGCGTTTCGTGACGCTCCAACCACGTTATGATAGTGTGCGACCAGCCGCTCGTCCCGGACGGATTTGCCGCCGCCGGGCCCCACGCCACCGGAGGTCGCCCGTGTCCGCCGTCCGCCCCGCCTCGCTTGCCGGCACCTGGTACCCCGCCGACCCGCCGGGCCTGGCGCGCCTGGTCGACGGTTTCCTGGCCGGGTCGGGCCGGGCTGCGCCGCCCTCCGGCCGCCCCCTCGTCGCCCTGGCCCCCCACGCCGGCTACGCCTGGAGCGGGCCCGTGGCCGGGAAGCTGTTCGGACTGTTGCGCGGGGCGGGCATCCGCCGCCTGGTGATCCTGGCGCCCAACCACCGCGCGCAGCTGGACCGGCCGGCCCTCAGCGGGGCGACGGCCTTCGCAACGCCGCTCGGCGAGGTGCCGGTCGACGTCGCCGCCGTGGCCCGGCTTGCGGCCGGCGGCGCGTTTGCGATCGACGACCGCGCCCACCGGGACGAGCACGCGATCGAGATCCAGCTCCCCCTGGTCCAGCGGTGCTGGGCCGATGGCTGCCCGGCCATCGTCCCGGCGCTGGTGCCGCGCCTGGACGGCCGCCGGCGCGCGGCGGCCGCGGCGGCGCTGGCGGCGGAACTGGACGAGGGCACGCTGCTGCTCGTCTCGACCGACCTGACACACTACGGCGCCGATTACGGATTCGTTCCGTTCACCGCGGATATTCCGGCGGCGATCGAGCGGCTCGACGCCGGCGCCCTGCTGCGGGTGCTGGCCGGCGACGGACCCGGGCTCCTGGAATACGGCCGCGCCACGGGGATCACGATGTGCGGCCTCGAGGCCGCGGCGCTGGCGCTGGCCTGCGGGGTGCCGCCGGGGCACGGGGCGGCGCTGCTCGACTACGCGCGCAGCGGCGACCGCGACGGCGACTACACGCGGTCGGTGAGCTACGCCGCCGCCATCCTGACCAGCGGCGACAACGCCGCGACCCCGGGGGGCATGTCATGAACGACGACGACACGCCGCAACTGACCGCCGCTGAACGCGCCTTCCTGCGCGAGGTGGCGGCGCGCGCCGTGGCCGCCGCCGCGCGCGGCGAGAGGGCGCCCGACCCCGGCGCCATCGCCCGCGAACTCGGCGTACCGCTGGCCGGCCGGCTGGCCGGGACGGGCGGCGCGTTCGTGACGCTGCACGAGGGCGGAGACCTCCGCGGGTGCATCGGCACGATCGTCGGCCACGAACCCCTCGCCCTCGCGGTGGCGGCCAACGGCGTCGCCGCCGCGGCGCATGATCCCCGTTTCGCGCCGGTGGCACCTGATGAACTATCAAATATCACACTTGAGGTTTCGGTGCTGACGCCCCTGCGCGAGGTGGACGGACCCGAGCGCATCGCCGTCGGCCGCCACGGTATCCTGTTGGAAAAGAACGGTCGCCATGCGGTATTCCTGCCGCAGGTGGCCACTGAACAGGGCTGGGACCTGGCCACAACGCTGGCCCACCTGTGCCGCAAGGCGGGCCTGCCGGCCGACGCCTGGCGACAGGGAGCGCGCCTGCACGTCTTCGAGGCGGAAGTTTTCTAGTTGTGACACAACCGGCGGGCGGCTATTTTCGCCGTTCGTGTGTCAAGATGGCGGGGTAACCCCTTTACCCTCGCTCGATTCTGTTTGCCTGAGACGACGCCAGGGATGGCGCGTCCCGAGGAAGGCGGTTCCGAATGGGCCTGCTCGACAAAGTCGGGAAGTTCCAGTTGGCCAGACAGCTGATGGCTGCTGACCTGTACAACTACTTCCGCGTGATCGAGTCCGCCCAGGAGAATACCGTCCGGTACAAGGGCAAAGAGATCATCATGCTCGGCTCCAACAACTACCTGGGGCTGACCAACCATCCCAAGGTGAAGGAAGCGGCGCGCGCGGCCATCACCAAGTACGGCACCGGCTGCGCCGGGTCGCGCTTCCTGAACGGGACCCTGGACATCCACATCGAGCTCGAGGAAAAGCTGGCCCGGTTGGTCGGCAAGCAGAAGGCTCTCGTTTTTTCCACGGGTTTCATGGTCAACCAGGGCGTGCTCAGTTCGCTGGTGCAGCGCAACGAGTCGATCATCGTCGACCGCACCGACCACGCGTCGATCATCGACGGCGCGCGGCTGTCTTTCGCCGATGTGCGCAAGTACAAGCACAACGACATGGACAACCTCGAGCTGGTGCTGCAGAACGAGCGCGAGCGGAACAAGCTGATCGTCATCGACGGCGTCTTCTCGATGGAAGGCGACATCGCGCGCCTGCCCGAGATCATCACGCTGGCCGAGAAGTACGACGCGGTCGTGATGGTCGACGATGCGCACGGCATCGGCGTGCTGGGCGACCACGGTCGCGGCACCTGCGATCATTTCGGCCTGACCGACCGCACGCACCTGATCATGGGCACGTTCAGCAAGTCGCTGGCGTCGGTCGGCGGCTTCATCGCCGCGGACGAGGACACGATCCATTTCATCCAGCACCAGGCGCGCTCGCTGATCTTCTCGGCTTCCATGCCCCCGGGCTCGGTGGCCTCGGTCTCGGCCGCGGTCGACGTGATGCTGGAAGAGTCCTGGCGCCACGAGGCGCTGTGGCGCAACAACGACGTCATGCGGCAGCGCCTGGATGCGGCCGGGTTCAACACCGGGCCCAGCCAGACGCCGATCATCCCGGCGATCGTCGGCGAGGACATGACCGCGTTCATCTTCTGCCGGCGGCTGATCGACGAGGGCGTCTTCGTCAATCCCGTCGTCTCCCCTGCCGTCGAGGCGGGCAACGCCCTGATCCGGCTGAGCCTGATGGCCACGCACACCGAGGACGAGATCAACAAGGCGATGGACATCATGGAGCGCGTCGCGCGCGAGATGGGCATCATCCCGGGCCGCTGACCCGACCCACGATTCGACCGAGGAGGACGGCATGGCCGTGAAGATCATCCCGGTCGGCGACGACCGGAAGTTGCTCGACCGTTTCCTGCGCGTCCCCTACGGCGTCTACGGGGATGACCCGAACGTCGTGTACCCGCTGCTCGGCGAACTGAAGAAGTTCCTCGACCGCAATCACAACCCGTTCTATGCGCACGCCGAGACCGAGCTGTGGCTGGCCGTGCGCGACGGACGTGACGTCGGTCGCATCGCCGCCTGCATCGACGCGACGAGCAACGCCCACCAGAAGGAAAGCGTCGGCTTCTTCGGGTTCTACGAAACGCTCGACGACGCCGAGACCGCCGAGGCCCTGCTGCGGACCTCAGCCGAATGGATCCGGGCCCGCGGCATGGACACGATGCGCGGACCGGGCTGCTTCACGTCGAACCACGACTGGTACGGCCTGCAGGTGGGCGGACGCTTCGACCGCCCCATCGTCGGCATGCCCTACAACCCGCGCTACTACGAGAAGCACTTCGCCGACTTCGGGCTGACCGGCGCGAAGGACCTCTACGCGTGGTGGATCGAGACGGGCGGCAAGCTGCCCCTCAAGATGCAGGAGATGATCGACCACGTCATGGCGCGGCCCGCGCTGAACATCCGGCAAATGGACATGAAGAACTTCCTGGCCGAGGCCTCGCTGGTGCGCGAGTTGTACAACCGGTGCTGGAGCGACAACTGGGGCTTCATCCCGCTGAGCGACGCCGAGTTCGCGTACATGGCCAAGGACATGAAGGCCATGGTCGATGCCGATTTCCTCCTGATCGCCGAGATGAGCGGCAAGCCGGTCGGGTTCGCGCTGACCCTTCCGGACTTCAACCACGCGACGCAGCCGCTGAAGGGCCGCCTGTTCCCGTTCGGCTGGCTGCGGTTCCTGCTGGGCAAGCGCCAGATCCGTTCGGCCCGCTGCATCCTGATGGGGGTGCTGCCGGAGTACCGGAAGCTGGGCATCGACATGGGCATGGTCTACAAGACCATGATGGCGGCCTTCGCCAAGGGCATCACGCACGGCGAGTGCTCGTGGATCCTGGCGGACAACCGGCCGATCAACCGCATCCTGGAAGGCTACGGCGGCACCTGCTACAAGACCTACCGCGTCTACGAGAAGAAGCTGGCATGACCGCACCCGGCGGCGGCGAGGGCAGGCTGGTCGTCCTGACCGGCGCCACCGGGTTCCTGGGCAGCCACCTGGCCGAATCCCTGCTGGACGACGGCTGGCGCGTGCGCGCGGCCTGCCGGCCCACCGGCGACCGCAGCTGGCTGGCGGACCGTCCCGTCGAGTGGCGCGTCAGCGACCTCGCGAGCGCCGACGATTGCCGCGAACTGCTGCGCGGGGCCCACACGGTGATCCACTGCGCGGGCGTCGTGGCGGCGCTGGACGAGGCGGACTACGTCCGCGGCAACGTCGACACCACCGCCGCCCTGCTCAAGGCAAGCGCCTACTCCCTGCCCAGCGACGGCTCGTTCGTCCTGGTCTCGAGCCTGGCCGCGCACGGCCCGGCCGGCCTGGACAAGCCGGCCGTCGAGAGCGATGCCTGCCGGCCCATCACCCCGTACGGACGCAGCAAGCTGGCAGCCGAGGGGCTCGTCATCGATCAGGCCTGGCCGTTCCGCACCGCCGCGGTGCGCCCGCCGGCGCTCTGCGGCCCGCGCGATCGCGGGTTCCTGCCGCTGCTGCACTTCGCCTACCGGGGCTGGACGGCGCGCCTGGGCAAGCGCATGTCGGGCCTCTCGCTGGTCGATGGGCGCGATGCCGCGGGTGCAATCGCGGCCGTCGCGCGCACACCCGCCGCGCGCGGCGTGTACTTCGTCGACGACGGCCGGGCCGGCTACACGTGGGACGAGATGCGCCAGGCGCTGGAAAAGGCCGTCGAGCGCAAGGTGCGCCAGGTCGACGTGCCGCTGGGCGCGCTGCGCCTGGCCGGACGCCTGCGCGGCGGCTGGAAGCCGGGGCAGCCCTCGGTGCTCGGACCGGACCGCCTGGCCGACCTGGACACCGACGGCTGGGCGTGCGACGGCCGGCGCCTGGTCGAGGCGACGGGGTTCGTCGCCCGGCGCGACGCCGCCGGCAGCTTCACCGACGCGCTGTTGTTCTACCGGAAGGCGGGCTGGCTGTGACCTGGCGTCGCCGGCTGATCGAGCTGTCGCTCCGGCGCATGAACCACGACCGCCTGGCGGTGGTCTATCTGGTGCTCAGCGCGTTCTATCCCGCGCTGAAGCCCTCGGTCTTCCCCCACCCGGTGGACAACGCCCTGGTCCACGGCGGGCTGGCGGTGCTGGTGTGGTTCGGGGCGCCGATGCTGCGCGCGAGCCGGCACACCGCGCTGCGCCTGCTGGGCGAGATCTACCTGCCGCTGATCTTCCCGCTGTTCTATGCGGAACTGAAGTTCCTGGGCCTGATCTACTTCCCGTTCGAGGGCAGCCTCGACCCCGCGCTGATCCGCCTGGAGCAATGGATCTTCGGCTTCCAGCCGAGCGTCGCCTGGGCGCGCGCCTGGCCGTGGCCGTGGTTCCACGAGCTGATGGAGTTCGCATACTTCACGTACTACTTCCTGGCCGCCGCATTCGTCTGGCTGCTGATGCGTTCGCGCACGCAGGATCCCGAGCGCCGCTGGGACGACCTGCGCGACTTCGTGCGCGACCTGAGCGTCACGATGCTCATCTGCTACACGCTCTACACGCTGTTCCCGGCCTGGGGCCCGAAGTACTTCCGCCTGGGTCCCCTGGAAGTGCCCGGCGGACCGTTCACGGCGATCATGCGGCACATCCACGAGAAGGGCGCCATCCTGGGCGCCGCCTTCCCGTCGAGCCACGTGGCCGCGTCGATGGTGCCGTGGTGGCACACGTGGCGGCGCTTCCCGCAGCATCGCTGGTGGATGACGACGCTCTTCGTGCTGCTGTGCATGTCGACGGTCTACAACCGCTACCACTACGTCATCGACGTGATGGCCGGGTTGCTGCTCGGCGCGCTGGTCATGTACGCGGGGCCGCGCCTCGGCGACACGGCGCGCGACCGCCTGCGCCGCGTCCGGCGCTGAGGATCTTCAGGCAGGGATCTTCGGGAAGCCGGCGCACGGCCGGCCGCGAATCAGCCTCAGGAAAAGCCGCTGCCGCAACCCCCGCCACAGCCGCCGCCCGCCGACCCGCCACCACCGGTGGCGAAGCTCGACAGCCCGCGGTCGACTTCGGTGCTCGCACACTCTGGACACGCGACCACCGCCGATTCGAGGTCGGCCAGCGTCAGCAGTTCCTCGAAGACCTTCGCGCACTTGGTGCAGGTGAATTCGAACAGGGGCATCATCGCTCCTTGGGGCGGTCGTTCCCGGCTCAGGGCTGGTCGTCGCGCGGCGCGGGCGGCGCGCCGGGGACGGTTGCGTCGGTGGCAGGACGGGGCGGCTCCCGATCGCCGATCGGGCACGAGGTGTCCGGGGCTCAGCCCGGGCGGATGCCGAAGCGCGGCAGGATGAACTGGGCCACCACGAACCAGGCCACGACGAAGATGATGAGGGTTTCCACGCGGGACTCCTCGTTGCGCCGGCGCGGCAGGCACCCGCCGGTCGGCAACAGTTGCATAGTTTCCTAGATGATAATATGATTCCGTCGCAACGTCAAGCCTGCCGCCAAAACGTTGTCTGGCAATCGCTTGCGTCCTGCGATCAAAACGTCCCCCGCACCCAGCCCCCGTCACTGACGATCGACTGACCCGTGATGTAGCCCGCCGGGCCGGACATCAGGAAGACGATGAGGGCCGCCAGCTCGTCGGCCTCGCCCAGGCGGCCGAGCGGGATCTCACGCGTCCATCCGGCAATGACCTCGTCGCGGGAAGCCCCGGTCTGCTCCTGCTTGCGCGTGATGAGGCGCTCGACGGCGCTGGTCAGGTGGAACCCGGGCGCCACGGCGTTGACCGTCACGCCGCTGGGCGCGGCCTCGACGGCCAGCGTGCGCACGAGCGCCTGCACCGCCGGGCGCAACACGCTCGAGAGCATCAGGTTCTCGACGGGCTGGTGAACGCTTACCGACGTGATGCAGACGATGCGGCCGCGCCGCCGCTCCATCATGCCGGGCGCCACCAGGCGGCACAGGCGGACGGCGCTCTCGACGGTCAGGCGGTAGGCCGCCTCCCACGCCGCAAGGTCGAGGTCGGCGAAGTTGCCGGCGGGCGGCCCGCCGGCGTTGACGAGCAGCAGGTCGATGGGCCCCAGTTCGCCCGCGGCGCGCGCGACGGCGCCCTGCACCGCAGCGTCGTCGGTGACGTCGGCCGCCAGCGGCAGCACGCGTCCGGCCGCGCCGCCGTGCGCGGCGGCTCCCGCGCGCGCGACGTCGGCGGCGGCCTCCTGCAGCGCCGCCTCGCCCCGCGCCATCAACGCAACGTGGGCCCCCTCGGCCGCCAGGCGCAGCGCGACAGCGCGCCCGAAGCCCCGCGAGCCACCGGTGATCAGGGCCGTCCGGCCCGCCAGTCCCAGGTCCATCGCCCCCTCCTTCCGCCGGCCCGGCCGGCCCCGGCAGCATAAGGCATGACGCGCCGCAGGCCCACCGCCCAGGCCCGCGCGCGCCGCGATCAGTCACGCTGCGGCACGGCGGTTGCAGTTCCCGGGGACCGCGCGCCGACAAAGACGCGACAGGGAACGACAGGGCACGATGGGAAACGAACGGGAACGCGCCGGCCGGCCGGGGCGTGCAGGGACGCGGATTTCATGCGCAAATCATCGCAAACGGCACTGGAACGGTACATGTCCCACCGGGGCGGCGGCCCGCTGCGCAAGCGGCCGGCGCCGCAGGGCCCTTCGCTCGTGCGGCTGGTGCGCGTGGCGGTCCTGACGGCCCTGCTGGCCGTCACCTGCGCCGTGGCCCTGCGGCCGCACCCGGTGCACCCGCTGAAGGTGACGTACGAGGTCGACCTGGCGGGCGCGGCCCGCGGCGAGCTCGTGATCACGATGGTGTGCGACGGCGAACTGCCCGGCGTGCTGAACCTGGCGCTGCCGCCGGGCGAGTTCGGCGACGCGCGCAGCGGCGTGCACGCGCGCGACCCGCAGGCGCACGCGCTGGGCGCCGACGGCCGGCAGCTGCGCCCCCTGAAGGTGCGCGAGACGGTCAACGGCTGGCAGCTGCGCGCGGGCGGCAACCCCCACACGGGCATCGTCTACACCCTGGACCTACGCGCGATGCCGGGCAGCGAACAGGACGTGCGCCGGCACATCTCGACGCCGGTGGCCGGCGGCGTGCGCGCCGCCGGGTTCGAGATCTTCCTGGAGCCGCTCGGCGTGCCCGTCGAGGACCTCACGGTGGTCCTGCGCAACCCGAACGACATGCCCGTGCTCGTGCCGTGGCCGGCCGTGGTGCGCAATGGGCTGCACCTGGCGCGCGACGACGCGCACGACGGTGACGCGCCGCGCGTCGGCGATGCGAGCCTCGGCTACGGCCAGGGCTTCCAGCCCTCGGCGCGGGCGATCACGCCGGCCGAACTCGGGCGCTCGGCGGCCGCGGCCCCGGTGCCGGCCAACCTCTTCTACCATCCGCGCGACATGGCCGACCTGAACAACGCGCTGCTGGTCTGCGGCGACATCCGCACGCACGCCTCGCAGGCCGGCGACTGCGTCATCCAGCTGGCGACCGACCGCGACTGGCTGTTCACGGACGACGAGGCGCTGGATCTGGTGCGCCGCATCGCGCGCACCGAGATGGGATTTTTCGGCTCGGCGCCGACCGACCAGATCACCGTCCTGCTGTCGGCCAACGCCATCACCGGCAAGGACCGGTTCGACGTCTACGGCGTGCACACCGGCAGCTCGGTGCTGGTCATGCTCGATCCCGACACCACCTGGGGCACGGTCGAGGACCAGGCCGCCAGCGTCATCGCCCACGAGATGTTCCACGGCTGGCTGGGCGAGGCCGTGCGCCAGACCGACCCGACGATGCTGTGGTTCACCGAGGGTGCCACGACCTGGTACGCCGCGCGCATGCTGACGGCCGCCGGCGTCTGGCTGCCCGGGCACGCCCGCGGGGTGCTGGGCGCCCGCCTGGACCGCGACTACGTGAACAACGCGCTGCGCGGGCGGATGTCGGTGGCCGAGGCCGCCGCCGAGGTGGCCGCCCCGGCCGAGCAGGTCCGGTTCGGCTACGCCGGCGGGGTCACCGCCTGCATGGCGCTGGACGAGATGCTGGCCGACAAAGGCGGCCATGCGCGGCCGCTGGACGGCATCCTGAGGCGCCTGTACGCCGAGGACCGGGGCCAGCCGCTGACGCGGGAGCGCCTGCAGTCGGCGGTGCTGCAATCGACCGGCGTGGACTGCGGCCCCTGGCTGGATGCGCACGTCTACGGCAAAACCGCCTTGCCGCCGATCAAGAGCATGCTTTAGATTCCCTGCGTACGGCGACGCGGCAGGATGCTTCCAGTTAGCGTCCTGCCGCGCTGTTTTCCGGGGTCGGCCTGCGCGCCGGCGCCGGGACCCTCCTTTTGCGGATCGACCAGCGGGAGAACCACGTGCAGACGCCGAGCGGCAAGAACTTCAAGCGGACGCTGGTGACCAGCGCGCTGCCCTACGCGAACGGCGACATCCATCTGGGCCACCTGGCGGGCGCCTACCTGCCGGCCGACATCTTCGTGCGCTACCTGCGCCTGCGCGGCGAGCCCGTGCTCTACATCTGCGGCTCGGACGAGTACGGCGTGCCGATCACGCTGGCGGCCGAGAAGCTGGGCATCTCGCCGAAGGAACTGGTCGACCGCAACCACGCCTCGATCCGCGACTCGTTCGCCGCGTTCGGCATCTCGTTCGACAATTTCAGCCAGACCAGCCGCGGGATCCACACGCAGACCAGCCAGGAGTTCTTCCTGGACCTGCACAGCCGCGGCCTGCTGGTGCAGAAGTCGACCCAGCAGTTCTACAGCCCCAGCCAGCAGCGCTTTCTGGCCGACCGCTACATCGAGGGCACGTGCCCCAAGTGCAAGTCCGCCGGCGCGCGCGGCGACCAGTGCGAGGCCTGCGGCACCAGCCTGGACCCGACCGAGCTGATCGAGCCGCGCAACGTGCTGGACAGCTCGCCGCTCGAGTTGCGCGACACCACTCACTGGTTCCTGCCGCTGGGCCGCTTCCAGGAACAGCTGGAAGCGTGGCTGGCCGGCCATCCCGAGTGGAAGGACAACGTCAGGCAGTACTGCCGCGGCTGGTTCCAGGACGGGCTGGGTGACCGCGCCGTCACGCGCGACCTGGGCTGGGGCGTGCCCGTGCCGCTGCCCGACCACGACGGCAAGGTATTCTACGTCTGGTTCGAGGCGCCCATCGGCTACATCTCGGCCACGCGCGAATGGGCGGCCGCCCAGGGCGACCCCGAGGCGTGGCGGACCTGGTGGCAGGACGGGGATTCGCGCCTGGTGCACTTCATCGGCAAGGACAACATCTTCTTCCACGCGCTGATGTTCCCAGCCATGCTGATGGTCCACAGCAGCGACTGGGTGCTGCCGGACAACGTGCCGGCCAACGAGTTCCTGAACCTCGAGGGCCGCAAGCTGTCGACCAGCCGCGGCTTCGCGGTGTGGCTGCCGGAATACCTCGACGCGTTCAAGCCCGACCCGCTGCGCTACACGCTGGCGCGCAACCTGCCCGAGACGCGCGACATGAACTTCACCTGGGAAGGCTTCCAGGCGCGCAACAACAACGAACTGGGCAACAACTTCGGCAACCTGATCAACCGCGTCATGACGTTCACGCACAAGTATTTCGAGGGCCGCGTGCCGCGCTGGTCCGAAGAGGCGATGACCGACCTCGACCGGCAGGCGCTGGCCGAGGTCGAGGCCGACGTCGCAGCGTGGGCCGCCGCGCTGGAGCGCTTCGAGATCAAGAACGCGCTCGAGGCGTGCTTCCACGCCGGCCAGGTGGGCAACCGGTACTTCGACGAGTCGGCGCCGTTCCGTTCGCGCAAGGACGACCTCGAGCGCTGCGAACAGAGCCTCGGCGTGGCCATCCAGATCATCCGGCAACTCGCGGTGATGCTGGCGCCGGTGGTGCCGTTCGCGATGGAGAAGGTCTGGGCCTGGCTGGGCCTGGAGACCCCGCTGTGGCAGGGCGGCTTTGCCGAAGCCTCGCGGCCGATCCCGGCGGGCCGCCAGCTGGGCGTGCCCGAGATCCTGTTCCCGCGCGTCGAGGACGAGGTCATCGCGCGCGAGGTGGCGCGGCTGCAGAAGCTGGTTGCGGAGTAGCTCCGGAGCGGCGGTTCCGCCGCCACAACTCCGCCCGGCATCACTCGCCGAAGAGCGGCAGGTCGTCCTCGAGGATGGCCCCGACCGCCGTCCAGGCGAACCGCCCTTCTGGGAAGAGCGCCGCAAGGGACACCGACAACATGTCTGCTTTCAGACCCAGGACATCACCGACCGGATCGCGGCCCACCGGCTCGAACGCCGTGGCGAAGCTCAGCCACGTTTGAAGCCCCGCGGGATCCGTGCCTGAACTCACCAGGCCCTGCACCAGCGCCAACCGCGACCGCGCGGCCAGGTCAATGGAGACACCCTCGGCAGCCAACCGGGACAGTTCCCCGCGCAGGATCGCCAGCACGGCCGGGGCCTGGCCCGGCTGGCACGTGACGCGGATCTCCGGGACCACCCAGCCCCCCATCACCTGCAGGTCGCACGTCGTCATGTAGGTCCAGCCCCCCTGCTGGCGCAGGCGCGCATCCAACGCCTTTCGCACAGCCGTTTCCGACCACAGCATCGCGAGCCCCGGGTGCGGCCAGGTGGAGGGCGGCTGCACCGCAGGGAACGTCACGGTCAGCATGATGTCCTGGGCACCCAGCGCGGGGACGATCAGGCCGACGGGGCGATCGGGACCGGCGGGCGGCAGACCGGGCGACCAATCCTTCTCACGGCCACGGACCCCGAACGTCGATTCGAGCGCTGCGGCCAGTTCGGCCGGCGGCTCGCCGCCGCTCGCCAGCAGTGCGGTCCGCCCTGCGCCTTCGGTGGCGCTCCGGTGAAGCTTCTGCAGGTCCTTGTACCGGATGTGTTCGAGTGCCCTGGCGTCGGGACGCCAGGCGCTGACGGCGGCGTGATCCTCGCCGAGGATCTGGGCCAACCGCCAGGCCGCAGCTCGGGCCTGGGGTTCATGGTTCCGAAGGCCGAAATCCTCACGCCCCCATTCGAGGGCGCTCGACCACGCGCCGATATTGAATGTCGGGTCGTCTAGGCGTCGAACCAGCGCAGCGCTGATGTCAGCCGCCTGGCCCGCCCTTCCTTTCGCGCTGAATGTGTACAGGCCGCCGGGATCGAGAAGGAAGGCCCCCTCGCAGGCCCAATGCCGGGCCGGTTCCCCTTCCGCCGCGGGTTCCGGGTCGACGTCCACGATGCGGTTGTAGAGCCGGCTCAAGCCGGGCAACCTGTCGGCGCGGCATTCCGCAGGCGGCGCGAAGCGGCGCCAGCCGGCGATGCGCAACGAAGCATGATCCGATGTGCGCAGGAAATACGCGGGCACACCGTTGCCCAATACGCGCCGCGACAGGCGCAGGGCGCCGGAATCGGCATAGGCCTGCAAGGCAGGCCCGCAATCGGCCGCCGTCAGGCGTTCCAGGGCGCCGACCGCCGAGACATCGCCGCCCCGCTCGACCCGCGCGGCCAGCGGTCGGTATGCGATGCGTCCGGAATCGCCGCCGTGACTCACCGCCACACAGGCACGGCCGGGATCGAGCACCCGTCCGAGGAAATCCTGCAGTTCGGGCACCGTGACGGAACGCAACACAGTCTCGTATTCGTCGAGGGACTGCGCAGGCGTCCCCGGAACGCGGTTCACGTCAGGCAGCCAATCCAGGACATTGAGGTCACGGCTGCCGGCAAGCACCTCTTCCAGCCACGCGGCGACCTCATCGTGTCGACGCGACGAGGTGATCTGCGCGACGGCCTTGTTGAGGCGATCCCAGCGCCACTCCAGGGAGCGCTGGGCGTCCATCTCGGGGTCGAATGTCTTCTCCAGATACTCCCACGTCGCCGCTCGCTGCACGTAGGGCCCCAGCCACGCGAAGGTGAGAACCACCTCCTGCGGGATGTGGGTCCAACTGCAGGGGATCTGTTCGTGCTCGAGCCATTTCAGGCCCAGGTCGAGCAGGGCCACGTCGCGCAGGTCCCGGACCGGCGCGCGGATAGCCAACGCCATCCGGAACCCATCGTGGTCCGGGTCGTCCAGGATGGACTGGCCGGCGGCGACCGCCGGGTATGGCGGCAGCAACGGCGGCTCGCTACCGCCCGGAATGGCGCCGAACCGCGCGCGCACGAGATCGATCGCGGCCTCGGGATCGACGGGACCTTCGATGTGCAGCACCGCGCCGCCGGGCCCGATGTTGCGCCGCACGAAGTCACCCAGATCCTCCAGCGAGATCCTCTCGACCGTCCGGGGCGATCCGCCCACGACACGGCCGTACGGATGACCGGGGAACGCGAGCCGGAAAGCCACGGCGGCGGGCACGAGGGACTGGCGGTAGCCACGGTAGGCCAGTTCCTCCAGGACAACGCTGCGCTCGCGGGCGAACGACGCGCTGTCCAGGTGCGCCTCCCGCATGCGCGCAGCCTCCGCCTCGAGAACCCGGGGCAACAACGACGGCAGGCACTTGCAGGTGAACTCCATCGCGCTGGCGGTCGTTTGGGCGTTGGGCCCGATGGCGTACAGCGCCAGTTGACGCCACCCTTCGCCGTCACACAACATGTGCTCGGCCAGGTGGGCAATCCCGGCCAGGGACTCCGGTTCGGCAGCGGCACCGGCAGGGAAGGACAGGCGCAACGAGACGATCGCGTCATCGGCCCGTTCACGCGCCAGCACACGCATCCCGTTGGACAGCATGACATCCACCTGCGCGCCGCAGGCCGCGGTGGCGACAACAAGAACCATGAGTGACAACAGGCGGGACGTTACGCGCGAGGAAATGGAATGCAGCATCGGCATGTCTGCTCCAGGGCGGCGATGGCCGGCGGGCATCATCCATTCCCACCGTTCGCGACTATAGCGCGGTTGCCGACAGCGCCGCAAGCCCGACGACCCGGGCACGCCTCTACCGTGGCGCGGCCGATGCGAATCATATATAACATGAGGACCTTGTTTGACTTCCCGGTTCCGGGGCTCCGCCAGGCCCTTGCCCCGGCAGCCGGCCGGACCGCGGACGGCTTCTCTGACGGAACGAACAACGAGCGGAGATTCGCCTGCTGCCCAAACCGACGATCCCTGCCGCCGCCCTGGTGTTGGCCTTCGTGCTCGCGGCGACGCTGTTCATCACTTCGACCGCCGGCGCGCAGGCGGCCGCAACAGCGTTCGCTCCGCTCGCCATCGGGCAGACGTTCACGCTCGACTCGGCGATCCTCGGCGAGACGCGCCGCATCAACGTCTACGCACCGCCCGGCTTCGACGCGGTGGTCGACAGCGGCGACACCACGCGCCTGCCCGTGCTCTACATGCCCGACGGCGGCCTCGCCGAAGACTTCCTGCACGTCGCCGGCCTGGTGGAGATCGGTGCGATCAACGGGACGATGCGTCCGTTCCTGCTGGTGGGCATCGAGAACACGCAGCGGCGGCGCGACCTGACGCCGCCGACCACCGACGACCGCGACCGGGCGATCGCCCCGAAGGTGGGCGGCTCGGCCGCGTTCCGCGCCTTCCTGCGCGATGAACTGATGCCGGTGATCGACGCCCGCTACCGCACGACCGGCGAGACGGCCATCGTCGGCGAGTCGCTGGCCGGGCTGTTCGCCGTCGAGACATTCCTGGTCGAGCCGGGGCTGTTCGACACCGTCATCGCCATCGACCCGAGCCTGTGGTGGAACCGCGAGGACCTGGTCGCGCGGGCCGGGCAGCTGCTGGCGGCGCGCGGCGGCCGGCCGGGCACGCTGTGGCTGGCCAGCAGCGACGAGCCGGGGATCGTGAAGCCCACGGCGGCCCTGGCGGCCACGTTCGCGGCCACGGCCTTTCCCGGCCTGCGCTGCCTGTACCAGCCCTTGCCGGCCGAGACGCACGGGACGATCTACCACCCGGCGGCGTTGCTGGCGTTCCGCGCCGTGCTGGGCCCGCCGGCCGGGAACTGAAGGCGCCCCGCCGCCGTTGACCGCCGGACCCGTTTGGGGCACACTGTCGCCATCGGGCCGGCTACGGCCGGCCCCTGGCCCTTGCCCCCACCGCCCCCGACCTTCCCGTGCCAAGGAGCGCTTTCCCATGATGCGACATCTGGTTACCGGCCCGTCCGGCCTGGCCCTGTGCGCCGCGCTGGCCCTGTGCGCCTGTGCCTTCACCTCCCCCGCGCGGGCGAATCCGCTGCTGGAACCGAGCACCCTGCCGCTGGGGGCCCCGGCCTTCGACCGCATCCACGACGAGGATTTCGCGCCGGCCTTCACCGCCGCCATGGCGGCGCACCTGAAGGAAATCGCGGCCATCGCGAACGACCCCGCGCCCCCGACCTTCGACAACACGCTGGCGGCCCTCGAGAAGGCCGGCTGGCAACTGCGCAACGTCAACCTGGTCTTCAACGCGCTGGTCGGGGCCAACACCGACCCGGCGCTGCAGGCCGTGCAGCAGGACATCGCGCCCAGGCTGGCGGCGCACCGCGACGCGATCTACCTGGACGGGAAGCTCTTCGCGCGCGTCGAGGCCGTGTACAAACAGCGCGCGTCGCTGAAGCTGGACGCCGAGTCGTCGCGCCTGCTCGACTACTACTACCAGCGCTTCGCGCGCGCGGGCGCGCGGCTGTCGGACGCCGACAAGGCGAAGCTCAAGGCGATGAACGAACAGGAAGCCTCGCTGGGCGCCGAGTTCGCCATCAAGCTTCTGGACGCCACGAAGAACGGCGCGCTCGTGATCGACGACGTGTCGGAGCTGGCCGGGCTGTCGCCGGGCGAGATCGACGCGGCGAAGGTCGCGGCCGAGGGTCGCGGCCTGACGGGCAAGTGGCTGCTGCCGCTGCGCAACACCACGCAGCAGCCCCAGCTGGCCTCACTGACCAACCGCGCCACGCGCCAGAAGCTCTTCGAGGCGTCGTGGAACCGCACGGCCCGCGGCGACGCGAACGACACGCGCGCGCTCATCGCCAGGCTGGCCGCGCTGCGCGCCGCCAAGGCCGGACTGATCGGCTACCCGAGCTTCGCGGCGTGGACGCTCGAGGACCAGATGGCGAAGACGCCCGAGGCCGTCGAGGCCTTCCTGGTGAAGCTGGCGCCGCCGGCCGTGGCCAACGCCCGGCGCGAGGCCGCCGACATCCAGGCGCTGATCGACAGCCAGAAGGGCGGCTTCCAGCTGCAGCCCTGGGACTGGGACTTCTACGCCGAGCAGGTGCGCAAGGCGAAGTACGACCTGGACGAGGCGGCGCTGGAACCCTACTTCGAGCTGGATCGCGTGCTGCAGGACGGCGTCTTCTACGCGGCGAACCAGCTCTACGGGCTGACGTTCCGCGAGCGCCACGACCTGCCGGCCTGGCAGCCGGACGTGCGCGTCTTCGACGTGCTCGACAGCGACGGCACGCAGATCGCCTTGTTCTACGGCGACTACTACGCCCGCGACAACAAGAACGGCGGCGCGTGGATGGACAACCTGGTCGTGCAGTCGACGCTGTTCGGCACCAAGCCCGTCATCTTCAACTGCTGCAACTTCGTGAAGCCGGCCGCGGGCCAGCCGACGCTGATCAGCCTGGACGACGTCTCGACGATGTTCCACGAGTTCGGCCACGGCCTGCACGGAATCTTCGCCAGCCAGAAGTTCCCCACGCTGTCGGGCAGCTACACCGCGCGCGACTTCGTGGAGATGCCGTCGCAGATCAACGAGCACTGGGCCTTCGAACCGAAGGTGTTCGCGCACTACGCGGTGCACTACCAGACCGGCGCGCCCATGCCGCAGGACCTGGTCGACCGCGTGCGCAAGTCGGCGACGTTCAACCAGGGCTACGCGCTGACCGAGCTTTTGGCCGCCGCGCAGCTGGACATGGCCTGGCACGCGCTGCCGGCCGGCTCGCCGGCGCCGGACGCCGACGCCTTCGAGGCCGCCGCGCTGGCCAAGGCCGGCCTGGCCGTGCCGCAGGTGCCGACGCGCTACCGCTCGGGCTACTTCCGCCACATCTGGGGCGATGAGTACGCCGCCGGCTACTACGCCTACCTGTGGGCCGAGATGCTGGACAACGACGCGTTCGCCTGGTTCGGCGAGAACGGCGGGCTGACGCGCGCGAACGGCGACCGCTTCCGCGCGATGATCCTCTCGCGCGGCAACACGATGGACTACGCCGAGATGTACCGCGCGTTCCGCGGGCGCGATCCCGAGATCGGGCCGATGCTCGAGCACCGGGGGATCGGCACGAAGTAGTCGACCGGATCCTCCTTCCTTCGAAGGGTGCGCCGCCCGCGTGACGGCGCACCCTTTGTCTGCCCCACCGCGGCACCCGCCCTGTCGTGACGCCCGCATCGCATTGATGGGGGCGTCATCGTTTTGATGGACCGCCGACCTTCATTTGCAAACTAAGCCATTTACCATCAATGAGTTATGGCACACACCCCTGCGGCACGCCCGTTGCAAAGTCCAGGGGAAGCGCGCTGGTCCGGGCCGTCACGTCCGACATGACCAGCGCGACCAACCGACCCCAAGGAGGCGGCCATGTTGAGACGATTCCTGATTCCGCTGGCCATGGCGATCGCAGCCCTGACCGCGGTGGCCGGGTGCGCGGCCACTTATGATCGCCCCCAACCCGGCGGCTTCGAGCAGCCCCGCGGGGAAGTGGATGTGAGCTACTTCTACGGCGCGCTCTCGCCGTACGGCGACTGGATCCAGACGGATGAGTACGGCCTGGTGTGGTGCCCGATCAATGAACCCGTGGACTGGCGCCCGTACACCGATGGCGAGTGGGTCTGGACCAACTACGGCTGGACGTGGGTGGCGGACGAGGACTGGGGCTGGGCCCCGTACCACTATGGCCGCTGGTATGACGACGCGTACAACGGCTGGTGCTGGGTGCCCGGCCGGGACTGGAGTCCCGCGTGGGTGGCCTGGCGCGAGGGCGGCGGCTATATCGGCTGGGCGCCCCTGCCGCCGGCGATGGGCTGGCAGGTCAACGTCGGCTTCAGTTCGAACGACTGGGACCACATGCCTGGCGTCGAGCACTATTGGTGGAGCTTCGCCCTCGCGCGCGACCTGCCCGGGCCGGGCATCAGCCGGCGCCTGGCGCCGCGACACCGGGGCGGCGTTCTCGTTGCCGAGACGCACAACATCACCAACTACACGTATGTCGATGCGCATGTCGCCAACCGCAGCCTCGATATCGAGCCGATCCGCCGGGCGCACGGGAAGAACATCCCGACCCGCGTCATCACCGACATTTCGGCCCCCCCGGCCAGCCACTCGCGACAGGTGGCCGGCAACACGTTCAACGCCTACCGGCCCGAGATGCGCGAAGCCCCGGCGCAGGCTGCACCGGCCGCGGTCCGTCCGGCCCGCCGCGTCCCGGTGAACGCCGAGCAGGCGAACCGCGCGCCCCAGGTGACGCCACAGACGCAGGCCCGGATCGACCGCGAGGCCGTGGCGCTTCGCACCCGCGAAGCCGCCGACAAGAAGCGCCTGCAGCAGGACCAGCTGCAGGAAACGAAGAAGCCGCCGGTCGGCGTCGATGCCGACAAGCTGCGCGCCCAGCACCAGCAGGAGCAGAAGGCCCTCGACAACCAGACGGCGCGCGACGAGCGCGTGCTGAAGTCGCGGCAGGAACAGAGGCAGCAGAACCCCGCCACCAAGGCCGACAGCCCGCGGAAACAGGCGCAGCCGGTGAAGGACGCCAAGGGCGACGCGGGCAACAACGGAAAGAACGACGGCAAGAACAACGACAAGCCGGACAGGAACAACAAGTAGCGCGCCGTCACGGCGGCCGCGCGGTGAAGGGGACCGGCGGCAGCCGCGACGCCGCGGCCAGGCAACGGGACTGGAGCCCGGGGACGCCGTGCCGGTCGGCACGCGCGAACCCGGGATCCGACTGGAGAAGGGAAGACCGACCATGTCACATCTCAACAGAAACACCTTTGCGATCGTCGCCATTGCAGTCTCGCTGTCCGCAGCGGGCGTGGCCCGCGCCGACGGGACGCCGCCGGAAGTGATCGGCGCAGGCGAGATCCAGGCTCGCATCGACCTGAGCGCCCAGCAGGCCGATGCCGACCGCCGGGCCGTGCAGGCGCTGCTGCAGCGCGACGACGTGCGCAAGGTCGCCGCGGCGGCCGGCCTGGACATCGGGCGCGCCGAAGCTGCGGCCTCGGTGTTGTCGGGCGAAGCCCTCGCCTCGATCGCGGCGCAGGCGCGCGCCGTACCGACGGATCTGGCGGGCGGCAGCGATTCCATCGTCATGCCGGCCACGACGGTCATCATCGTGCTGCTGGTCATCATCCTCGTGACGTAGGCGTTGCCGATCATGCGCAAGGCAGGCGTCATCGGCCTCTGGCTGCTGGCGGCCGGCGTGCTGGGCGGCACGCCGGCGGCCGCCGCCCGCCTCGAAGTGCCCTACGTTCCCCAGAGCGGCGTGCTGTGCGGCGGCGCAGCGCTGGCCATGGTGCTGCGCTACTGGGGCGAGCCGGGCGTGTTCGCCGAGGACTTCGCCGAACTGGCGGTGCCCGACCGCGACGGCATTCCGGTCGCTGCGCTCGTGGCGGCTGTCCGCGCGCGTGGCTGGGAGGCGCGGGTCCTGCCCGGCACGCCAGCCGCAGCCCGCGGTCAACTCGGTAGCGGCCGTCCACTCATCGTCCTCGTTCGCAGGCACGACGGCACGTTCCACTTCCTCGTCCTGGTCGCCTGGTCGGGCGGCAGGGTCTTCTTCCACGACCCGGCGGCGGGGCCGTTCCGGTCGCAGGCCGAACCCGCGTTCACCGCGGCCTGGTCGGGCAGCGGGAACTGGATGCTGCTCGTGTTGCCCGGGCCTGTCGCTCCGCCGCGCGAACCACCCGCCCCTGCCGAAACGGACAGCGTGCCCGTGACTGCCGAACTGGCGCTGGCGAGCGACCGCTTCCGCGCCGGCGACTGGGCGGGCGCCGCGAACGCGGCCGAGCTGGCGCTGGCGCTTGATCCCGACAACGCCGTCGCGCGGCGGCTCCTGGCGGGCAGCCGCTTCCTGGACGGCGATGTGGACCGCGCGCTGGCGGCCTGGAATCGCCTGGGGGAACCGCGCGCCGACCTGATGAAGCTCGGCGGCGCAAAGCGCCTCCGTTACGCCACCGTGGCCGCCAGGCTCGACCTGCCTCCCGGACGATTGATCACGCCGGCCGCGTTTCGCCGCGCCCGGCACCGGCTGGGCGATGTGCCGGCGGTGGCGGCGTTCCGCCTCGATCTGAGACCGCGCGCCGGCGGCGTCGCCGAGACCGAGGTGGTCGTGCTCGAGCGTCCGCTGTTCGACGCGAGCCCGCTCGGTGCGGTCACCACCGCTGCGCGCGCACTCGTGCACGGCGAGGCCGCGATCGAAGTGGGCAATGCCACGGGCAACGGCGAAATGTGGACGGCGAACTGGCGTTGGCGGACGGCGCGACGGCGCCTGGCGCTGCTGCTGGCGATCCCGGCGGGCGGCAGCCGGGCCGGCCTGTGGCAGGTCGAGGCGAGCCGCGCGGAACAGGCCTACGCCACCCCCACGCCCGACCACGCGACGGCGCGCGTGCGCGAGGAGCGGCACCGCGTCGGGCTTTCCCTGGGCAACTGGATCACGGCCGACCTGCGCGTCGACGCCGGTATCGCGCTGGACACATGGGACGGGTGCGGCACGTGGGTGTCGTTCGGCGGCGGCGCGCGCGCCATGTCGGCGCACGATCGCGTCGCCATCGAGGCCACAGTAGCGACCTGGCGGAGCACCGGGGACGGTGACGGGTTCACGGCAGCGGACCTGTCGGCCGCCTGGCGCCCGTCCGACTTCGACAAGGCGAGCGCCTGGGTCGTGGCTGTCGGCCTGTCCGGCGCGACCGGCGAGGCGCCGCGGGACCTGTGGAACGGCGCCGGCACCGGCGAGGGCCGGGCGCCACTCCTGCGCGCCCATCCGCTGCTGCGCGACGGTGTGCTCGACGGCCGCGTTTTCGGCCGCCGGCTGGGCCACGCCTCGCTCGAGCACCAGTGGTGGCCGTGGCGATTCGGTCCCCTGCGGTGCGGGTGGGCCGTGTTCATCGACGCGGCGGGCGCCGGCCTGACGGGCCGCGACCAGCCGTATCAGTGGCAGGCTGACGGCGGGGCCGGCCTGCGGGTCCGCCTGCCTGGTCGTGCAGGCTTTTGGCGCATCGATGTCGCCCATGGGTTCGTCGACGGCGAACTGGCCGTCAGCATCGCGCAGCAGGTCCAATGACACTGCGACGCCGCCTTCCCCGTTTGATGGCCCACCCATCGTATTGATCGGGCGGCGCGCATCAGCGCCGAACGCCGACGCGCCGACATGGCGGCAGGAAGGACGCGGTCCCGCGCATGATGACGAAGATCGCCCGGCGAATGGTGATGCTGGCGGCGCTGGCGACCGCAGCGGGCGGCTGCGGCCACGGGCGATCGCTCGTCGGCGAAGCGAAAGCCGGCGACGTGCGGGCCGGAACCGTCGAGATCCCCTTCAACACCCACATCGTCGCCCGCCTCGACCGTTCGTTGTGCACCGACACCAACTTCGCCGGCGACGCGTTCGCCCTGACCACGCTCGCCGACATCGTCGTCGACGGCCGCGTCGTACTCGTGGCCGGGACCGTCATTGACGGTCGACTCTGCGACGTGCACGCCGCGGGCCTCGCCTCGTGGCCGGCGCAGATGACATTGTCGTTCAGCCAACTGACCGATGCGGATGGATGCGTGCACGCCCTGACCGCGGAAGCCGTCGCGTTGAGGGCGGCCGGCAAGTCCACGGCGGTCGCCGTTGCCGGCGGTGACGCCGGCGCCGACGCCGTGATCGGACCTGGATCCGTCAACGGCTCCGAAGTCATCCTGGCCCGGCAGGGTCAGGACGTCTCGCTGGCCGCCGGCAGCAAGGTGTGCGTCAGGTTGACCTCGCCGGTGCGTGTGGGGATGCCTGCACAACGATGAACGGCTCGCAGACGCGGGCGTGGCGCAGGTGCCCAACTCACGGGACCTCGAGATGGCGTTGCCGGCCGCGTTCGGCCTGGCGGTGCCGGTCACGGGCGTCACGTTGTGGCTGGCAGGTCGGCATCGGCAACGCGCGAGCTAGCGCCGTCGCAGGGCGCCAGGCCGGCTGCCGCGACTATGGCGCCGTGTCGAACGCCGCCGCGGCGGCAGCCGTCCGCATCGCCGTTTCGTCGTCGGGCGTCAAGCCGAGCACCTCGCGCGCCGCCGCGTATTCCCCCCGCAGGTCCAGCCCGAACAGCGTGCGGTCGTCGGTGTTCAGGCAGCAGGGCACGCCGGCGTCGAGGAAGGCGCGCAACGGGTGCGCGGCCAGCCGCGGCAGGGCGCCCGTGATGACGTTGCTGCGCGGGCACAGTTCGACGAAGATGCCGCGGCGGGCCAGTTCGGCCAGGAGCGCGGGATCGGCGCCGGCAGCCAGGCCGTGTCCCAGGCGCAGCGCGCCGCAGGCGTCGATCGCCTGGCGGATGGAATCGCGCGCGGCCTCGCCCATCGACGTGACTTCGCCCGCGTGGATGCTGACGCCCAGCCCGGCGGCGCGAACTTCCGCGAACAGCGGCGCGAACGCGGCGGCGGGACCGTTCACCTCGTCGCCGCCGAGGCCGAAGCCCACGACGCCCTGCACACGCCCCGCCCGGCCGGCGCTCTCCCACGCGCGGCGCGCCGCATCGGGCCCGAACTGGCGCACGGCGTCCGGCAGCCAGCGCATCGTCACGCCGAGCGTACCTTCGGCCTCGGCCGCGGCCTCGGCCAGCGCCGCCTGCACCGGGCCGGGGTCAATGCCGCGCGCCAGCAGCACGCCGTAGGAGACCGACACCTCGGCGTAGGCAACGTTATCGCGCCGCAATTGCGCGGCCAGGTCCAGGGCCATCTCGTGGAAGTCGCGCGGCGTGCGCATCACGCTGGTGACGCGCTTGTAGAGGTCGAGGAAGCCGCGGAAGCCGGTGAAGACGAACCCCTGCCCGGACGCGTCCAGGCATTCGGCGGGAAGTCCCGGCCGGCCGTGGCGCTCGCTGAGCGCGACCAGCCGGTCCGGGGTGACCGAGCCCTCGAGGTGGGTGTGCAGTTCGATGCGCGTCGGCGCAACCTCGTTCATCCCGCCACCGCTCATCGCACCATCGTCAGGCGCAGGCTGCGCGTGCCCTCGGACGAATGCGCGCACAGGAAGTAGACGCCGCCGGCGACCGGCCGACCCGCCAGGTCGAGCCCGTCCCAGGCGACCGGGCCGAACGCGCCGGTGCCCTCGCCGTCGAGCAGGTGGCGCACCAGGCGGCCGCGCACGTCGAAGATGTTGACCGTGACCCGGTCGCCCGGCAGCGCGCGGAAGCTGAGCGCAGGCGCCGCGCTGCTCGGGTTGGGGAAGGCCCCCACCGCCAGGCCCCAGGCGGGCATGCGGCCGGAAGGTCCCGCCAGTTCGCCGAGCGGCAGCGTGCGGCCGTCGGTGGTCGTCGCGGTGACCGTGTAGGCCAGCGAGCCGCCGTCCGGCACCCCGACCGGACCGGCGTCCAGGAACCGGTAGGAGCTGCCGTCGCAGGCCAGGATCCCAACGCGGGCGGCGCCGTCCGCGGCGGGGCCCGACCACACGCTCACGGGCGTGAGCGGGCGGCCCTGGGCGTCGCGGGCGCAGCGGCTGAGGTCGATGCGCGCGATCGCGCCGGCCGGCTCGGACAGCGCGAAGGCCACGTCCACCTGGCCGCCGCCGGCCCCGGGGACCCACGCCGCGCGCCACGACTGCAGCTGGGCGGCCACCGGGCCGGCCGACGAGTGCAGCAGGTGCACGAAGCCGGACACCGCACCCGAGGGCTCGCTGTTGCCGGCAGGGGCGGCGATGGCCAGGTCCCAGATGCCGTCGCCGTCGAAGTCGCCGGCCGAGGCCACGGCGGTCCCGTAGAGGTCGCCGGCCTCGGTGCCCGCGCGCAGCGGCACGTCGGCGTAGATGTCGAGGTTCGCGGCGGTCTCCTGCGAAGCCTGCCCGCCGCGGAAGATGTAGGCACGGCCGGCGTCGGCGGCCGGGATGTTCGAGCCGGGGGCGCCGATGAGCACGTCCTCGGCGCTGGTGCCGAGCACGTTGTGCGCACGCGCCAGGGACCAGCCGAAATGGTTGAGCGCGACCTCGCCGTTGGCGTAGCGGTCGCCCGTGGTCGACGGCGAGGCGGCGCCGAAGATGATCTCCACGCGGCCCGCCTCGTTGCCGGCCGCGTCGCTGTAAGGCGCGCCCACGGCCAGGTCGTCGTACGCGTCGGCGTTCCAGCGGCCGGCGTTGCGCACGGCGAAGCCGTACTGACCGAACGCCGCAGCCGCCGCGCTCGTGCCACCGGTGAAGTCGGCCACGCTGTCGGGCGCACCGCCGTCGGTGCGGCCGCGGTACACGTACACCGCGCCGCCGTCCATGCCGCCGTGCGTGTTGTTCGAGGGCGCGCCGACCGCAACGCAGTTTCCGCTCCCGGCCAGGAAGTTGCCCGCGTCGCTGACCGACCAGCCGAACAGGTCGCCGGCGATCTCGCCGGTCAGCACGGTGGCGTTGCCGAGGTTCGCGCTCGGGCCGCCCGACGCGCCGTAGATGACATAGGCGGCGCCCGCGTCGCTCGCCGTGCTGTCGTTGCGGGGCGCGCCGACGATGAAGTCCGCGCGGCCGTCGCCGTCGAAGTCGCCGGCCGCCGAGACGGACCAGCCGAAGTTGTCGCCGCCGTTCTGACCTTCGATGATGAGGTCCGCCTGCAAGGCCGCCGTCCCCGAGGCCAGGCTCTCGCCATAGAAGACGTAAACGCGGCCGCGGTCGGTGCCGGCCAGGTCGGCCAGGGGCGCCCCCACGGCGAAGTCGGCCTTCCCGCCGCCGTTGACGTCGCCGATGTTCGCGAGGCTGGCGCCGAAGCGCTCGCCGCCGCTGCCCGTCCAGGCACGGTCGGGTGCCATAGGGCGTGCCGCCGCCCCGAACCAGAGCAGCACCCTGCCGTTGTCCGCGGTCCAGCCCGGCTGGCCCGCCAGGAACTCCCAGCGACCGTCCGCGTTGATGTCCTCCAGCTCCCGCACCGAAGCGCCGAAGGCCTCGTTGGCCACCCCGGACGGATCGCAGAAATAGCCACCGGGCGCCGCCCCCGCGGGCAGGGTCCCGGCAATACAAACGGCGGCCGTCGTGATTCCGGCACACCAGTTGCGTAGCTTCGGTCGAGACACGACCAACCTCCCGATTTCGCGGCCAGAGGCCCGCCCCGGGCCCCATAAACGACACAACGGAGGGCATTTCGCTCCGGACCGCTTTCGACACCATGATCATACCACGCCGGCGGGGCGTGGTGACAGGTCCATTAGACGGGGAAAACGGGCTTGCCCCGGCAGAAACGCCTTGCCCGGGCAGGGGTTTGGCGTGCAAATTGGCTTAATTGGGACCCGGCCGCTGCAGGCCGCCCGCGTGGAGGATGGATCCTGAGTTTCCGCTTTCAAAATCTGCGACTGCGCCTGCGGTTCGTACGCCCGGCCCAGCATCGACTGCACCCGATCGTCGGCGCCACCATCATCGGTGGGGCCGCGGCGACGTTCTGGGCCCTGAGCGGCCAGTCGCCGCACGGCGACGTGGTCACCGCCGGGTACGACATCTCGCAGGCCGTCGAGAGGACGGTCGAGAAGACCCTCGACCGGACCATCGTCCTGCCGGACATGCCCGACCTCGACCTCGATCCCGGCAACCTGACGGGCACCTACGCGACGCAGGCGTCGTACACGACGTCGCCCGGCGCGGCGTCGCTGCCCGGCGCCACGGCGCCCGCGGGCGACAACCAGGCGTTGCTGCGCATCGGCCGCGGGCAGAGCTTCTACGACGCGCTGGGCGCGCGCGGCGCGAGCCACGACGACATCGTCGAACTGGTCCGCGTCTGCAAGCCGTTCCGCAACCTGCGGTCCGTGCGCAGCGGCGAGGTCTTCCGCATCCAGATCGGCCCCGGCGGCCGCCTGCAGTCCCTCGGCTTCGACCTGGACGAGGAGAGCTACGTCACGTGGGTGCGCGAGGGCAACACCTACGAGCGCGAGGACGGCACCTACCCGGTCGAGCACCGCTACCGGGGCGTCAGCGGCTCGGTCCACGGGTCGCTGATCGCCAGCCTCGAGCGCGTGGGCGCACCGACGGCGCTGGCGCCGAAACTGGCCGACATCCTCGGCTGGGACATCGATTTCCGCCGCGACCTGCGCGAAGGCGACACGTTCCGCGTCCTCTACGAAGAGGTCTGGCGTGACGCCCGCCTGGTGCGCTCGGGCGCCATCCAGGCCGTGGAATTCACGAGCAAGGGCAAGACGAGCCGCGCCTACCTGTTCGACAACGGCCACGGCGACACGGGCTACTTCGACCAGAACGGCGGCAGCCTGCAGAAGGCCCTGCTGCGCGCGCCGCTGCAGTACTCGCGCATCAGCAGCGATTTTTCGTACCACCGGTTCCACCCGGTGCTCAACCAGATGATGCCGCACCTGGGCATCGACTACGCGGCGCCGCTGGGCACGCCGGTCAAGGCGGCCGGCGACGGCGTGGTGATGGAGGCGTCGGCCGGCGGCGGCAACGGGCGCTACGTGCACATCCGCCACGCGAACAAGGAATACGAGACCTACTACCTGCACCTGTCCCGCTTCGGCAAGGGGATCCACTCGGGCACCCGCGTGGCGCAGGGCGACATCATCGGCTACGTGGGCGCCACCGGCTACGCCACCGGGCCGCACCTGGACTACCGCGTCAAGCAGAACGGCAAGTTCATCAATCCGCGCACGCTGAACGC